>CAUQZB010000003.1:0-142146 GCA_963522835.1 uncultured Candidatus Saccharibacteria bacterium | reverse complement strand
GCCGGTAGACCGTCGAGCGGTTGACGCCCGTCTGCCGGACGATCTCCTTGACGGGAACGCCAGCGCGGTACAGGTCGACCACCTGTTGGCGCTGCTCGGGTGTGAGAGGCCGGAACTTCGTCTGCTTGATGCGGCCAACCTTGCGCGGCGACCGTGACGGCGTGTCGGGCGCATCACTCTCACCGTTCGGCCATTCCCCCACGCCGGCGGCCGGTGCGGTGCATCGTCGTTGCAGGGGCTCACCTTCTGGCTCTGCCGCATCTGCCCCGTGAGACGGCCTGGGTTCGTCCGCATCGCCCAGCGCGCCATCCGACCCGTCAGTAGCCGGCGGATGCGCTACATTGGGGCTGGTACACACCTGGCCGCCCTCACCGGCGGCCAGCTTCCTTCGGAAGTCCAGCAGCACCATCAGGTTGTTAGGGTCAATGGTGCGGAGTTGTACCATTTTTGTTCTAATATCGCTCAGGTCGTTCTGAGCTTATTTTATATAGCATTATTTATGCTACAACTTACCAATACAAGAAGGGGCTGGCGCACTGCCAACCCGTTCTGCTGTACTACTGCCACAATAACGACTAGTAGTACGTTGACGACCGCATAGGCCCCGTTGTGCTTGTTGTCTGCCACACAACCACCCCAGCTGCTAGCAAGATCAAGAATACAACAATCGCCACTGCCGCCAAGACAAGGCCAACAATATAGGCAATCTTAAGCCCCTGCGCCCACGTCTTGTCGCGCTCGGTCGCAACATATGGCGTACCGTTTGCATCTGCTGTGGTACTCGTCAGCAAGAAGAAGTCGACGACACCCCAAACAGACAAGACAAACAACCCCAACAGCGAAACGATGTTAATATACGGCACAACCGCCGTTACCGTACAGCCCACCGCAATCCAAAAGCGGATCTTGCCCAGCTCATCGCCACGGTACCAACGGGCTAGGCCGTACTGACCCATAAACGCAGCGAGGGCAACGACTGCTAAATAATTGCGCGGTGAAGTATCGACTGGTGCAGCTGTGGCAGCTGGCACGACTGGTTGGCTGGCAGCTGGAGCTGTGTGAGGTGCTGTCTCAGTTGGTGGTGTTGGTTGTGCTGAAGGTTGTTGGTTTGCCATTGCTATTCTCCCGATTAAACTCTCTTGCCCCATGGTAATGCGTTTTTGGCAAAAAGACAAGCAAGCGCACACGCCGCAGCAAAAGAGCTTTTTAATTCACCTCGCCGCCTCTTGACAGAACCCCGGGCTATCCGCTATAGTAAAAGGGCTTTGCACGGGTAGTGTAAGCACGATATGGGCCAGTAGCTCAGCTGGTTAGAGCACCTGCCTCTTAAGCAGGGTGTCGAGGGTTCGAGCCCCTCCTGGCCCTCCATAGTATGTAGTCCTCGGTATTGCCAGAGGACTGTTTGCTATAGAGATACCTATTGCCATTATTAATTTACATGCACGAAAGGATTACACCTTATGCCTACTTCATCACTCAACGGCCGCGAGCTCGCCAGCTTCATCAAGCAGCGCCAAGCCCGCCAAGTACGCCACCTGCGTCAAGCCCATGGCATCACCCCCAAGCTGCTCATTATCACTCCGCTTAACGCATCGGGGCCAATCAATGCCTACGTGCGCTACAAGCAAGCCTACGCCGCCGATATCCTCGTTGAGACAGAGGTAGCACCGACCGCCGAAATAGATATGCCAAGCGCGATCGATCGAGCAAACAACAACCCACACATCCATGGTATTATCGTTCAATTGCCACTCAATGACCCATCACAAACAGACGCCATCGTCCAGCGCATCGCCCCCGCCAAGGATGTCGATGGCCTGAGTGGCCCGCACGCCACCTATACACCAGCAACGGCGCAAGCAATCGATTGGCTACTGGCGGGTTACAACATTAGCCTCGACGATAAGCAGCTCGCCATCATTGGGCGGGGGCGGTTAGTAGGCGCACCACTGGAGCGGCTGTGGTACGACCGCGGCTTGACGGTAACAGTGTGCGACCGCCAAACTCCTAATACCACAGAGATCATTGCTGCAAGTGACGTCATCGTCACTGCTACTGGCCAGCCCCATCTCATTACAGCGGATATGGTCAAAACAGGTGCAGTGGTCGTTGATGCTGGCACAGCAAGCGAAGGTGGCGTTATCGTTGGCGACGTTGACCCAAGCGTGCGCGAGCGCAGCGATGTCACTCTCACCCCAGAAAAAGGCGGCGTGGGCCCTCTCACCATCGCCGTAATGATCGACCATGTTATCCAGGCAGCGCAGGAAACAGTCGAGTCTAGCAAGAATTAGCCATTGCTAAGCTCTGTGGCCTAGCCGAATTTGCCTCATCGCTCTCTCGTGTTACTTTTATCGGTACGCAGTCTCTTTGTTCGTTTATATACTATAAGGGCTAGCCCTGCTCTTGGATATACTCCTTATAAATACCTCAATCTACTGGCTTCGGTAGTATCGTCGATTGCAATATGTTTAAACCTCTGGGTGGCGTCGTTTTTTATTATACAGATTCAGGCTGGATCGGCTTGCAGATATATATCATGGGTGATATATTATACCTATGGATATTCGTACTGACGTTTCACTCAAACCATATTTGACGATGCAGCTTGGCGGCAACGTCCATACTATGGTCGACCTCTATACCAACGATGATGTCGTGGCGGTGTGCACGATGGCCCGCCAGCAGCAGACTGAACTCTTCGTCCTTGGCGGCGGGAGTAACACTTTAGCTCAAGACAGCGGCTTTGCTGGCATTGTGGCGCGCAACCGCATCCCGGGCTTCTCGGTCATTGCTGAGGATGATGCGTCGACAACGATTACCGTTGGTGCAGGAGAAATTCTTGATGATGTCGTGGCCAAGACAGTAGCTAGTGGCCTGAGTGGCATTGAGGCGCTATCGGCTATCCCAGGTACAGCTGGCGCTGCGCCAGTGCAGAATGTTGGTGCATATGGGCAGGAGATTGCCGACACACTCGTCTCGCTCGAGGCATATGATCGCCAGCAAGAGCGGTTTGTGGTGCTGAGCGCTGCCGACTGCGAGTTTTCGTACCGGCACAGCATTTTCCGGGGCCGCGAGATGGGGCGATATATCATCACAAGCATAACACTCCGCCTGCGCAAGGGTTTACCACAGCCACCCTTCTACCAAGCTGTTCAAGATTATCTCACCTCCCACACTATAGCAGAGCCTACCCCGCAGGACATTCGCCAGGCCGTCATGACGATCCGCGCCAATAAGCTGCCCGACCCTGCCAAGCTCCCCAATACTGGCTCGTTCTTC
The DNA here is from genome assembly GCA_963522835.1 of uncultured Candidatus Saccharibacteria bacterium. Taxonomy (GTDB): domain Bacteria; phylum Patescibacteriota; class Saccharimonadia; order Saccharimonadales; family Saccharimonadaceae; genus Saccharimonas. The sequence goes on along the minus strand of CAUQZB010000003.1, from coordinate 138,867 downwards.
AAAAACGCGATTATTTCCAGCGAGGCATTCGCCCAGCTCCAGCAGCACTACCCCACGGTGCCACACTATGCCCTGGCCGATGGGCGCGTTAAAGTGCCATCGGGCTGGCTCATTGAGCAAGCGGGACTCAGAGGCAGCGTTCTCCACGGTATGAAAGTACACGATAAGAATGCAGTCGTGCTCATCAATCAATCGGCCACCAGCTACCGCGATCTTGCCGCCGCTCGTGAGGAGATTATCCACACGGTAGAGGAAAAATTCGGCATTACCATTGTGCAAGAACCGCTCGAGATGCCAGCGGCGTGACGAGTCAAATAGTGTGTAACATCTGCATATAATCTTATCTATTTACCCCTGTTAATCAATAGTTTTTGTGATATAGATGTAGTCAAGCAGGCAAGGTAGATACGTATTCTTGAGTATTTTTTTGGCTGCATTTGCCCTATTCTCTGCCAGCTTCACACTTTCTTTCCTCTCAAACAGTCACGGAATTTCACCTCATTAGGCTAGGAGTTCTGTGCTAAAATACATCATCTCATGAGGTGTTCATTCTCGTATAAGCCAAAGCACCCCTTAGTGTGGTGACGATTGACATTGCACCTGCATAACGAAATAGTGTTAAAGAGTCTTGAATACCGTTCCTTTAGACACCCCTTTCTTATCCTTTCGTCGATAAATCATGGGTGCAATTGGGGCAAAGTAGGCCGCGATTCAGCTCAATTCACCTTCTCACCTCTTGCACTTTTACCCCAAAACCCTTATGCTAATTGCATGAGGGTACAACGCGGGTATACAATCGTGGAAATTATTATTGTGCTGGCAATCATGCTGGTGCTGCTAGTGCTGGGCGTGGTGACGCTCAATAATGCGCAGCGCTCCTCGCGTGATACCGCCCGCACCACCACTGTAGAGACGGTGGCGCGCAGCCTCGAATCCTTCTATAACGGCGACGCGACTGGCACGTCGGGCGAGCAAGGGCACCGCTATCCATCGGCCGAGCAGTTTTTGACCTCGCTTAATGGCACAGCGATTCGCCATATCCTCCCTGGGCTATCTGAGGATAGCTACCAATATCCATCGCGCAGTGGGCAGCAAGCGCTCTTTGTCCAGTCGCCAAGCAATGGCATTAGCAAAGACAGTGCGTCAGTCGATCGCTTCGTCTACGAGCCGCGCGCCCGCGATGGCTCGCTCTGCGTCACTGCTAGCCAAGAGTGTAGCCGCTTCTTTCTCTACTACCGGCTAGAACGCGCCCCAACAGTAACGATAACCATTACGAGCAACCACCAATGAAGCATAGTCCAGATGCTGGCTTTACCTTAGTAGAGATGTTGGTGACGATGGTACTGGGCGTGCTCTTTGTTGGGACGCTCTATCAGCTGTATATTGTGACGATCCAGGGCGCCACAGAGGCCAATCGCGATGCCAAGGCGAGTATTGTCGGGTATGAGCTGCTCCGCCGCGAAGTTGGCGATGGCACACCAACGCCGTGCACAAACCGCGCGGCTAATCGCAACCTCACGACCGACCACTCGCTCGATACCGATGGCTTACCTCAGCCTGTTAGTGCTACTATCGTTGTTGATTGCCCCTATAGCACCACCGCACCACAGATAAGCCGTGTATCGGTAACGGTACGCTACGGGCAAGGCTCTAGCCAATCGGAGGTTCGCCATGCGATTCTCAGCAGCCACTAATATCCGAGAGCGGATACAGCAGCTCATCCGCCGCATCTACCCTGCGCGGCACCAACAGCGTGGCTTTACTGTCGTGGAAATGCTGGTGGTGATTCCAATCATCGTGGTAGTGGTTGGCGTGTTGGTTGCTGCTTTGGTGGGGCTACTGAGCTCTATCGTCATCTCCAACCAGCGCGGTGCACTCACCTATGCTATGGAAGATGCGCTTGACCAAATCGAGCAAGACGTCCGCCTAGCGACAAAAGTCGAGAGCAAGGCCGTCGCAGCCAACTGGGCGCAGCACTTCGCGGGCGATAACGTCTTGATCCTTACCCAATATGCCACCGACCGCAACCCCTCCGACACCCAGCGCGAGCTCATCTACCTCAACAGCCAAGCCAACCCCTGCCGCACTCAAGCTGACCTAGCCGCCAAGCTCTACCGCACAAACAACCCACTTACCGTCAAGGTTGTCTACTTTGTGCAAGGTACTACCCTTTGGCGGCGAACTATCGTGCCAAGCCAATACGAATTTAGTGCCACCAATCCAAGCAACAACACGATGTGCGGCCAGCCCTGGCAGCAAAGCACTTGCAACTACACTGGTGGCCCTTGCAAAGCGCTCGATACACGCGTCGCGAATAATGTATCGAGTGTTCGCTTTGGCTATGCAACAGGCTTTAATCAAGCGGCCAGCACCACACCAAACGATAGCACCACCGTCGTCTCTGCCACAGTGGATATTGCCGCCCTCAGCACTGGCCAGACCATTCACGCCCGGGGGTCAATGCAAGCCCGGCGGATTAATAATTAACAAAGCCAAGAGAGGTTGGCATTACGCCATCCGGTTATGCTTGCCCTATCACATGATCAACCGAGTAAGCCAGTACACGATACATGGCCTTGCCTTGCGCAATAGACTTATTCTTATTATTTTGGCAACACCCTGACACTTTTGTCTATACCACCACCATCATACCATCTAAAAAATTCGTCGTACATCTGTGCTCAAAAAGCTTGTGTTTAACGAATGTTCGTAGTATGATCGTAGTATAATCAGTAACAAGGAGGGGTAACTCTGTATGACAACAAAAACTCAACGTAACCTGCGCGGTTTCACAATTGTCGAGCTTCTCATCGTGATTGTGATCATCGCTATCCTGGCGGCTATTACCATCGTCGCTTACAACGGCATTCAGCAACGCGCTCGTGACTCTGCAGCCGCTGGCGCTGCATCGCAGCTCTCGACCAAGGTAGAGGCATGGAACAGCCAGAAGGGTGAATACCCAACAGCCGCACAAGTTAGCGGTAACCTTGTCGATGAGAAGGTGACTGAGGCCAAGATCGATCCAGACCTCAAGAAGAAGATCATCACATCTGGTACACCAAACAACGACACTCCTGTCTTGTACACCCAGTGTGGTAGTGGTAAGGGTGCGAAAATCACCTACAAGAAAGGCGACAAAACCGAGGATATCGTCCGAGGCAGCTGCTAAGCTTATCCTCCCAATCAACAAAAACACCCGCTCTCTGGCGGGTGTTTTAGATATACGGATGTATTACTACTGCACCTAGCGAGACACGATTATCAATGACGGCGACAAATTCCCTAACCTTCTGTCTATTCCGTCGGCACTGGGAAGTCCGCCAAGAAGTCTGCAACATCGGTGCGGAGCTTGGCTAGCTCTGCCTCGTCATCACGGCGGTCGATGGCTTGGCGCATCCACTCAGCAATCTGCGGCATATGCTGCGGCGCTAGGCCACGCGTCGTTGCCGCTGGCGTACCAAGGCGAATACCACTGGGGCGAAATGGCGGCAGTGGGTCATCTGGGATGGCATTGGCGTTGAGTGTCAGGCCAATCTTATCCATCGCAATCTCCGCCGTCTTGCCATCAATCCCAAAGCTTGTGTGGACATCGGCCAAGATAAGGTGATTACTTGTGCCACCCGTCACGAGCACAAAGCCGCGCTGCTGCAGCTCCTGTGCTAAGACAGCGGCATTAGCCACCACCTGCTGAGCATAGGCGCGAAAGGCTGGCTGGAGCGCCTCGCCAAAGGCCACTGCCTTGGCGGCAATCGTATGCATATGCGGCCCACCTTGGATACCAGGAAAGACTGCCCGATCGATGAGTGTCGGAATATTCTCGAGAGTCTTGGCTGGGCGCTTGAGTGGGTTGCTCACCACTCCCTTGCTAACGATGAGTCCACCACGCGGCCCGCGCAGCGTCTTGTGCGTCGTTGTGGTCATAACGTGAAAACCATAGTCAAGTGGATTCTCCGCCACTCCACCAGCAATCAGCCCCGCTACATGTGCCATATCAGCCATGAGCAAAGCGCCAACCTCGTGGCCGATCGCCGCAAAGCGTGCAAAATCTAGCTGGCGCGGATAGGCACTAAAACCCGCCAGGATAATCTTTGGTCGATGTTCTTGCGCCATCCGATGTAGCTCATCGTAGTCAATCTCGCCCGTTCTCACATCCTTCATTTTGTAGCGAACAAAATTATACTCACGAGCACTATGTGTCACAGGCGCACCATGCGTCAGGTGGCCACCATGACCCAGATCCATCGCGAGGATGGTATCGCCTGGCTCGCACCATGCAAAATACACGGCTTCATTCGCCTGAGCACCACTGTGCGGCTGGACGTTGGCATGGTCGGCCCGGAAGAGCTGCTTGGCGCGATCGATTGCCAGCTGCTCTACTTGGTCGGTATACTGCTGCCCGCCATAGTAACGCCGGCCTGGGTAACCCTCGCTATATTTATTAGTAAAGACACTCCCAAGCGCCCGTAGTACATCACCAGAGACATAATTCTCGCTAGGGATGAGCTCCAAGCCTTCGCGTTGGCGTTGCTGCTCACGGGTGATAAGGGTAGCAATAGTTGTTTCGTGCATGGGTAATACTCCTTGTTTGTTGGTTATATCTTAGGATTCGCTATGCACTTTTCATCAGATCATATGTGTAGTATAGCACAGCTACTCAATGTGGGGAGTTGCAGTACCTGACTACGTGCGTCTTGAGCTTGCGATAGCTCTCTTTTTCTCCAGTAGTATTGACGTGCTGTCGCGTCTCTTTGGTATTAAGTCTCTAATGCGAAGACTAGGCACTTGCTCGTGCAGTAAATATAGGCCTTGCGCACGGCTAGTTAAAATAGCAGAAAGGAGCTGATGGGGTTATTAGAGAAACTTCGCAGCCTAACTTCCGCATTTCTCCTCGCAACACGAGATGCTTGTGTTTGACAATATATCACCGATGATATATCGTACAAGCATGGGAACAGCAAAATATCTCCGTAATATCGGAACACTCATCCAAGAAACCCGCCAAGCGCGCGGTATGACGCAAGCCGAGCTCGCTGCAGCACTTGGCACGAGCCAGTCGGCCATCAACCGCATCGAAAAGGGTGGCCAAAACATCAGCCTAGAAATGATCGCTCGCATTGGCGAAGTGCTGAGTAGCGAGATTGTCCGCATCAACAAAGCTGGCAAAACAAACTTCGTCATCAATGGTGGTGGCTCACTCCATGGCGAGATTGAGGTGAAAACCAGCAAAAATGCCGCTGTCGCTCTGCTCTGTGCAAGCCTCCTTAATAAAGGCAAGCCGACACTCCGCCGAGTAGCACGGATCGAGGAAGTTAACCGGATCATCGAGGTGTTAGAAAGCATTGGCGTGCGCTGCCGCTGGCTTGAGCATAACGACCTCGAGATCACCCCACCACGCACTCTCCATCTAGACGAGATGGATATCGCCGCAGCCAAGCGCACCCGCAGCATTATTATGTTCCTGGGGCCATTGCTCCATCAATATGAGTCATTCCAAATCCCATTTGCAGGTGGGTGCAACCTTGGCACACGGACGGTGGGGCCACACATGGCGGGCCTCGCACCCTTTGGCCTCACTGTCGAGGCAACGACCGATTACTACCAAGCAACAGCCAACCCGCATATGGTTGAGCATGCTATCGTCCTTACCGAGCGCGGCGACACCGTCACTGAGAATGTCATTATGGCGGCAGCTCTCCACCCAGGCGTTGTGACGATTCGCAACGCCAGCCCCAACTACATGGTGCAAGACCTCTGTTTCTTCTTGCAAAAGCTTGGGGTGCAGATCGACGGCATCGGCACAACAACTCTCACCATCCATGGCGTCAGCGAGATCAACCAAACAGTCGAATATTGTCCGAGCGAAGACCCTATCGAAGCAATGAGCTTTATCGCAGCGGGTGTAGTGACGGACTCTGCTATCACCATCCGCCGAGCACCAATCGAATTCCTCGAGCTCGAGCTGGCAGTGCTGCGCGGTATGGGCTTACAATATGAACTCTCCAGCGAGTACCCAGCGCGCAATGGCCAGACTCGTTTGGTTGATATTAGCCTGCACAAATCGACTCTCACCGCTCCACAAGACAAGCTCCACAGTATGCCCTTCCCAGGCATCAATATGGATAATCTCCCCTTCCTTGGTCTCATCGCCACGGTAGCAACGGGCCGCACTCTGGTGCACGACTGGAGCTATGATAACCGCGCCATTTACTTCACCGACCTCACTCGCCTTGGCGCACAAGTAGAGATGGTCGATCCACACCGCGTTTACATCAGCGGCCCTACCCGCTGGAAGCCTGCCGATGTCGTCGCACCGCCAGCCTTGCGCCCCAGCGTCGTCGTGATGCTAGCTATGCTCGCAGCCCCTGGGCGCTCCATCCTGCGTGACGTGTACAATATCAACCGAGGTTACGAAGACTTTGCTAACCGACTCAACACTCTCGGGGCGGATATCGAGACAACGTGGGAATATTAGCCGCTTCTTAGCTTGTCTTACCGCGCCAATAGAGAGAACCTCTCATAACAAGAGGTTCTCTTGCTGTATGTCGCATTGTGCGCAGACTTTGCATACCTAGAGCCTAAGTCTTAGAAGGCCTACTTTTTCACCGTCAACCCCCCGTTCGCTAGTATTTTGTCTGATGAACTGCGAAGATCGATTGTTACCTCGCATAGCACGAGAAAATGAATGCAAAAAAGTAAGAGCGCACGAACAAACACATCAGACATATGTTTTGATCTTCTGATGATAATCAAGTGAAGTCACCGCTGAGCAGAATGAAGTGATAATTGCCAAACATCAACCTCTTACGCTAAGCTGATAGCCTATCGAGTCTGGCGGCAAGCTTTCCCTCTATAAGACGAAGCGGCAAAGATAAAGATAGTGATTGAGCACAAAAAAGTAGCTGTGCGCTTCATATTATAAAATTACTACAGTTACAATAGTAAGTAGCAAAACGACATCAAACCAAAATAAAACCCCGGAATCATCCGGGAATTTATCTTGGGGTGGATAATGAGACTTGAACTCACGGCCTCCGGTGCCACAAACCAGCGCTCTAACCAAACTGAGCTATATCCACCAGACAATCGCACAGCAAACCTTACTGTGCTGCTGACATGCTGTATTGTAGCAGAGATAGCGTGGTTTGTCTATTGCCTATGCCCATTCATTTTCAATCTCGCAGCTTTACTGGCTTACACCGCTCTCATATCTGAACATCACTAGGTCAATTGTTTCTTTTCTCTGGGCTTCTCACTGCTTGTATAGCGAGTCTTCCTATCTGTAATAATAGCCATCACCACACTTCGTTGAGCGGATGATCAAGAAAAATAACAAAAGGCCAGGCCAAATTTGAAGTTAACTAATTTAGCGGGCTTTCTTACGACGCCACAGTGCCTCAACGCACATCACCAGCCACAGACCAAGCGCAATCACCCCAACCACCCCACCAAACCACACATGCCCCGCACTATAGCCATGCTGATTAACCATCCGAGTGAGCAAGCTAATCGCCACGACGTCACCAAGCAACGTAAACATATTCAGCGCAGAGAGGAGCGTCGCTTTGTATGTATGCTGCAGCTCGCTGAGAATCTTTGACTGCAAAACAATCGGTCGCACTCGCGTATATGCAGTAAATAACACAACAGCAATGACCGCAATAATCGGGCTTGGCGTTACGCCCATCAAGACAATACACAGCGCCATAATCCACGCATCGACCCAATAAAATGCCAGTGGCCGCAGGCGGTCAAACCAATGCACATACCAGCCCAGTAACGCTCCACCCAGGCTCCCGACCGCCGCAATTACCCCAAACCACTCTACAGCAATACCAACGTGCTGGAAGAGTAGCTCGCGATATTCTAGCCCCTTATTAGACACACCAGCCAAGAAACCAGCGAAGGTAAAGAGAGCAAGATTTTTCGCAGTAATGATTGCGCGAGCAGCCTGCCGTGGCCGCTGAGCCTGTGCAGTTGTGCGGCGTGGTGGATAAGCAAAGCTCAGCGCCAACCACACTGTCACAGCAAGCGACAAAAAGCCAATCAAAAATGGGAGTGTATGATGAATGCGGTACGTGAGTGGCACTACAATAATGAGCACGGTATTACCAATCAATCCATACGTCTGGGCGCGACCCATCACCTTGGTATAGTCGCGCGCTCGCCCCAGCGCCGTCAAAGAATCGTGCATAAATGCCTCGACCGCACCAGACTGAAATGCATAGCCACCAAAGAACAAAACTGAGGCAATCAGCCCACCCCAGAAGCTCGGCCATACGGCATACAACAGTGGCGACACCACAGCGATGCTCGCACCAAGGATAATCGCTCGCCGGTTGCCAAACTTATCGGCCACATAACCCGCCGGCATCTGCAGCGCCGCCTGGACGATAGACGAGATGACGACCATCAGTGCTAGCTCATCCAAGCTCACTTTACCAACATTCACCAGCTGCACCGTAATGAGCGGCAAATAGACACGCTTGGTAAAAATCCGAAACCACGAATATTTGATAATGTTGCGCTTGAGGAGGTCGTGGTTGGTCACATCTTGCATAAATCTCGCTGTACTATAGCATGGCTTCGCGCAGCATGTAAATGCATTTTGTATGTAATAAAAACAACCCCATCGAGATGGGGTATAACGATAAAAATGGCGCCCCGAGTAGGATTCGAACCTACGGCCTTAGGCTTAGAAGTCCTCTGCTCTATCCAGCTGAGCTATCGGGGCATGGGTTTATTATAGCAGGTTTCTTGGCAGGTGTGGTATGATAAACGAAGCATGAAACACACGAACGAAAATTATCGATACTTTAGCGTTATTCTCGCAGTATATGTTGCGGCGCTACTCATCTCCAACATTGCCGCCACCAAGCTGGTGGCACTCGGCCCACTTATCCTTGATGGTGGGGCAGTACTCTTCCCGCTCGTATATATCTTTGATGATGTCATGACAGAGGTCTATGGCTATCGCCGGGCACGCCGCGCTATTTGGACGGCCTTTGGGGTCATGCTGCTAGCGATTGGCTGCTTTACACTAGTGCGCTATCTGCCCGCGGCGGCAGAGTACCACGACCAAGCTGCTTACGAGGCAGTGCTGGGCTTCTTCCCGCAGATCGTCGTGGCAAGCTTGCTTGCCTTCCTGACAGGGAGCTTCCTTAATTCATACATCGTTGCTAAGCTCAAGGTTGCTATGAAGGGTCGGCAGCTATGGCTGCGCCTGCTTGGGTCGACAGTAGTGGGGAGCTTGTTTGATACCGTTATATTCTGCGTCGTTGCTTTTGGCGGGCAGCTCACGGGGGGGGCACTGCTCAACTATATCGCCGTCGGGCTTGGCTTCAAGCTTGCCGTTGAGGTCGTCTGCCTGCCACTTACCTACCGCGTCATTGCCGTGCTCAAGCGGCGCGAATCCGTCGACACCTACGACACCACCACTAACTTCACACCGTTTCGTTTGCGTGTCTAGCGGCCGAATTGTTCGCTGCCACAGATTTGCATCTCTCTCAGAGTATGAAGAACACAGTACTTTCATCCTGGTAGAACAAAGAGTTGCCCGTGGTGATCATTGCAGTATGACCATTGAAGAGCCTAGTGTTTTAGGAAAATACTAAGACCCTTTTAGCGTTTTTAAAGAGACGGTGGCGAGAGAAAGGGCTGGTGCTGGAGAGAAGGTTGACTGTGCAAACTCTCCTCCCTAGTTGTTATGTGAATGCATACTATAGCCTATGCTATGAACTCATCAGTCACTATCGGCGATAATACTGTGCCAAGAAATGATCTCGAAAGGCGTAGAATGTGCCATCTTCGAGGCTGTGGCGAATGTCGTCGACAAGCTTGATGATAAAGCGCTCGTTGTGGATCGACAGCAATGTCCCCGCCAGGCTCTCCTTGGCGCGAAGCAGGTGACAGATATAGGCCGCAGTGTAGTGCTGGCAGGTGTAGCAATCGCACTCCGCCATAATAGGCGCAAACAGCTCGCGATATTTCGTCCCACGCATATTCACCCGCCCATGCGGTGTGTAGGCCGCGCCATTGCGTGCTACGCGAGTTGGGCTTACACAATCAAAGGTATCAATACCCTGCTCAATCGCCGCAAAGATATCATCTGGCTCCGAGATGCCAAGCAAATGCCGCGGGCGGCTCTCGGGCAAGATCTCGTTTACCCACTGGATAGTCTGAGCCATCGTCTCTTTCTCCAGTGCCCCGCCAATACCATAGCCATCGAAGTCCATCGCGCCAAGGCGGGCTGCAGTTTGCTTGCGCAGGTCCTCATAATTCGCCCCTTGCAAGACACCAAAGAGCGCTTGATACGGCTTATCTGGCCGAGCAGCCCGAAGGCGCTTGACCTCTGCTAGGCTGCGCTCTGCCCACGCATGGGTACGCGCCAGTGCCTCCACTTGGTATTCATACGGGTCGATCAGCGACGTCAGCTCATCAAAGGCAAAGGTAATATCCGCCCCAATTCCTGCCTGGATTTGCATCGATAGTTCTGGTGTAAACTTATGCAGCGAACCATCGAGGTGCGACTTAAACATCACACCATTATCATCTACCCAGGCATGCCGGCTCGACTTCTTAGCAATCGCAATCTCTTCATCAACATCAGTGCTCATCGCTAATACCTTCTTGAAGCCCGAGCCCAGGCTCAGCACCTGGAAGCCACCACTGTCGGTAAAGGTCGGACCGCTCCAGTGCATAAACTTGCCCAAGTATCCGGCCTTCTCTATCAGCTCGTGCCCTGGCTGCAGATAGAGGTGATAGGCATTAGCCAAGACAGCCTGTGCGCCCACGCTAGCTACCATCTCAGGCACCATTGCTTTCACATTTGCTTTTGTGCCCACGACAATGAAGGCTGGCGTCTTGATATCACCATGTGGAGTGTGAATCACGCCCGTCCGCGCCAACGTCTGCGGCATGCGGTGAGTAATGGTAAATGAGAATGGTGCTGGCATAGTATGATTGCGTTCCCTATACCCCTAGGGGTATTTTACATTGAAATAATCGTGTTTCGCGCAAGGAGAAAAGCTCCCTCTCGCAAAAATCTCTCTCTATTGTATCACAAGGGCTCAGCGGTATGATGCGCGTTCCCTCCCCTTCCATCACTCTAATACATAGAGCATACGCATCTGCTGCGGTCATTGCTCTGCCGCCATCTTAAGAAACCACTACTTTGAGAAAATGGAGGACTTTATGGGTGACATAAGCAGAAACATTTCCAAAATACTTACTATAATACCAGAACAATACACTCATTGCTTTTCCAGGTAGAATAGTGAGCAAAAATAGCCTATTCTGCCAGAGAAAGTGAAGGCTTTTGGGTTCATGTTACGCAGCGCGCCGTGTAGGCTGAGTATGCGCTTGCTGCAGCGCCACCACGACATCACTCTCCGCACGCTCTTGGCCTGCTGGCGCCAAGCCTGTCTTCACCTGTAGCCACTCACGGGCAGACCGCGGCATAAGCTTTTGTACAAGGTCTGTTGCCACCATACCGAGCGTTGCAGCAACTACTTTAGCATCCTTCTTTAGCGAGGCTCTCTCAGCGTATACAACATCCTGCTCCATCATATGAATTGTATCTAGCTCGTAGCCAGGCTCATGCTGTTCTTTGCTATAAGGTGCCATAATGCCTGGGCGAGCCGTCTTGCGCGCCTCAATCCACTGCTGTTTGAGGCCTTCAGGGATATCGGGGTTAGCAAGAATGTCATTATATACTTCGCCTGTGGCTAGTGGCCTTGGCCCGACGATCGCCATCTTGCCACGCAATACTTGCAATAGCTGCGGTGCTTCGTCTACATGTGCTTTGCGCACAAGCTTACCAACTGGCCCCGCGCTACTGTGGTTATAGCCATTAGCCGAGGCAGTGTTGCGCACTGCACCACGGAGTGTCCGCAACTTTGGCACCTTAACGAGGTTATCAAGATCACTGCCATAGCGCTCCTGCACGAAGAGCGTTGGGCCATCGCCGAGCTCCTTATGCATCGCCGCAGCGGCAACGAGAGCAGCCGAGCCCATACAAACCAGCAAAGGAACCGCCACTACTCGGTCAAACCAGCGCTTCTCAGGACTTTCGTTATAGGCTTTGCCGTGTTTTGTTCTATTTTTTTGTGACATCCGTTCGATGGTAGCACAATGTTGCATATATGTCAACAGTATCGTGCCTAATCCTTCCTTTTTCACTTGATTTAGTGTAATTGTTATAAAGTATTGCACCCTTTAGGGCCACGCCAAACCAAAGAAGAGGCTACGACCTCTCTTCATCCAGTCTGATTCGCTGCTCTCAACAAAAACATCGCTCCGTTTGCGAAGTAATGCTCATTTTCTTGCATCTGTGGTGGCAATATACGCCAAAGCTCGAACCTATTTCGAACGTAAAAGCTGAACCCGTGCAGGCTCAGCCCTCGACCCAAAGCTAGCCTTATAAACCGTATTTCACAGAAAGCTCTAGATCAAATAGTTTCAACATTCCGCCTATAAGCTTTGCTAAGTTCACTTACTAGAGCTTCATCCAGTAGCTCACCAGATAGCTCCATAAAATATACAAACTTATCACGGAGTCGCTTTTGCATATCAGTCGAAGCCAAGTGATAGTAGTAACTATTCTGAATGAGGTCTGCTGCGCGGATTGATAGGGCCTCGCTACCAAGCTCAGCCGTGCGAGCAAAAGACTGCATGATGTCTTGAGTATCTGAAACTGTGAGAGCATCGACATACACTGCAACCTGATGTCCAAAACTTTGCCCGACATCGTCGATAGTAATATCTGTATCTTCAACAACATCATGAAGAACCGCAGCAATCACGACATCTTGCGGGAAACCTCTCTCCCAGAGCATCTCTGCAACTTGAATCGAATGAAGCAATACTGGTTTGGTGTTATGTCCAGAGTCTTGCAAAGCATTCGACAGGAAGAATAAGGCTCGCTCTATCTCGTGCTTATCATATTCAAATTCTGCGATATGCGCCTTTTCCATCTTGTTTTACTCCTTGTTGCCAATAGGATTGGCTAATTTTCTATCAACTTGCAGCTCAACTATCTCTTCGTTCCCAATCTTGTCATCTAACATCGCCTGTAAGTCCCTACCATAATAGCTCGCGAGAATTACAGTGATCGGACCCGAGTGCGTTACGATTAATACGCATGCGTCCTTGCCGGCTTCGTATATACGATTTACCGCATTGATAACTCGTGTGGCCATTATCTCGTTTGATTCTCCATCAGGAAATCGCACTTTCATATAACCACCCTCTATATGCGGAATGGCATCGTAGGGCAACCCCTCGTATTTTCCAAAACTAATTTCTCGTAGATCCTTGTCAGAAGTAGCCTTCTGTAGACCAAGTGTGTCCGAGATGATCTGCGCAGTCTGCACAGACCTTCCAAGATCAGATGTGTAGACACGATCAATTTTCTGAGATAGCTTCTTAATTTTTAGAGCCTTACGCTCCGCCTGCCGAACGCCAAGAACAGTCAGCTTGCTATCGCGTTGACCCATGGTAATGCCGCAGGCATTACCATCAGCTTGGCCATGCCTAGTGATGAGAAGCTTCATGGTTCCATTGTCTCATGGCTAACGTAAATTGTTGCTGTACTTCGTCGGTAGCTTCATCTGCGTTACTATTATCCTCCAGGTATGTAACAGCCCGCATAAGATACCAAGGTAGTATAGACTCAGCAATTCGATGCGGGTCTGCTTGACCAGCAGCCGAGCCTGCACAGGTTCAGCTTTTACGCTCGAAATAGGTTCGAGCTTTGGCTCCGCCAAAGTCTAGAAAAAGCCACCCTACAGGGCGACCGTTTCCAATTTTGTTCCGAAATGGTGCGGGTGCGGAGAATCGAACTCCGATCCCAAGTTTGGAAAACTTGTATACTAGCCGCTGTACGACACCCGCATGCGCTATCCATTATACCACTTTTTTGTGTATAATAAAGGTATGACCCGAGGACTTCATCGCTTACGCGGATCGAGCATACACACCAATGGCGTCGCGCGCAATACCCGCACCATCGTCAATGGCGCTAAGACGTCATCTCTACGCGTCGACCAACGTCAGCATCAATCCATCCAAGAGCGCCGCGCCAACCACTTGCGCTACCAAAGCTCGCACACTATGATGGGCTGCCGGCCGGTCGCCGCCGATAGTAGCCGTATTGATGACGAAGCACCTTATATGAACAACGAGCGTCTCCGTGGCAGTGGCGAGGGGCCACGTGACCCATCAGGATCACGACCAGGCACTGCCACCTACGCCCGCCGGCGCGACAACACCGTGCACACACCGCGCCAACCACAGCCAGCCTACAGCAAACCAGCCATGAAGCCAAACTTCCGCCCAGGGTTTATGCAATCAAACCAAGGCCAATAATCACGCGGCTTTGGCTCGCATTGCTAGAGGTTATATACTGCAAAATACTTCTAGCACTGTAAGAGTGCCACTTCTTGCTCTTAAATTTTCTCCTAAGGATGGCGAGTCTGCGCTTTCAAGCGTCCTCGAGAACCCCTTCATATCTTCGCTCTTCTTATTCTAATGCGTGGCCCATCAATAGAATAAACACTATCTCAATATCATTTCTCCGTAGAGCTAAAGCTAGTTACCCTAAGTATCGTACTCTTACCGCTTATACTCTGGCGGGATGATTTCATCTGCTGTCACAACCTCTGGTGCACCATCGGTCTGGAAGGCCTGGCGAGCTTGCTCAAGCGTGACGGTAATGGTGCTACCAGGCGCCACACTACCGCTGAGCATCTGGCGCGCCACAGTATTCTCCACCGCTTTTTGCACCACGCGGCGCATCGGGCGAGCACCAAGCCGTGGATCATAGCCACGTTCGACGAGAAAGAGCTTAGCATCATACTCTACCGCGACCGAAACCTTTTGCTGGGCGAGCGTGGCGTTGACCCCCTCGAGGATAAGGTCAAGCACTTGCACCAGCTCTTCCTTAGTAAACGGCCTGAAGAGGACGATTTCGTCAAAACGGTTGAGGAACTCAGGACGGAACTGACCACTGTTAATGAGCTCGTCGGTAAACTGCTGTTCGAATTGCTCAAGCTTATAACCATGCTCGATATATTCGCGGATGCGGTCAGCCCCAGCGTTGCTCGTAGCAATGACAATTGCATCACGGAAGCTCACCTCACGGTTCTTAATATCGCGCAGGATCCCCTCATCCAGCAGCTGCAGCAAGGTTGCTAATACCTCTGGCGCGGCCTTCTCAATTTCATCCAGCAATACCACGCTAAAGGGCTGTTTCATCACCTGGGCGGTTAAACTGGCTGGGTCATCAGCGCCATCAGCAATCAGGCGCGACACATCCTCAGGCCGGACATATTCGTTGAGGTCAATCCGGACAATCTTGCCCTCACCACCAAAGTACACGTCAGCCAGAGCCTTACTCAGCTCCGTCTTACCCACCCCTGTTGGCCCAAGGAAGAGGAAGGTGCCAATTGGCCGATTTTGGTTGCGCACACCGGCTCGTGCTCGGCGCAAGGCGTCGCTTACCACGCTGACCGCTCGCGTTTGGTTGACCATTCGCTGGTGGATGAGCGCCTCCATATTGAGCAGCCGCTCGCGATCATCTGCAGTATTTGCCACACTTATCTTTACATCCATCGTTTGCTCAATGGCTTGCTGCACCGATTGCTTCGTCACAATACCATCTTCGTGGTAGCTTGCAGCTGACTCGAGCAGCTTGATGGCCTGGCCCGGCATGGCAAGATCATGAATATAGCGCGCACTCAGCCGATACGCCTCGCGCAGCGCTTGATAGCGGTAGGCCACATGGCGCTGCCCTTCGGTAATAACGGCTTGCTCTTGCAAGACACGCAGTGTCTCGGCTTCATCTGTAGGCACGATGGAGATGCGATTGAGCGCATTGGCAAGCGATGGATTGCGCCGACCGATCTGCAAAAATCGCTGCTCATCCATACTCAGAATAACCCTCAGGCGTCCTGCCTCAAGGATAGGCAGCAGCACATTGGTGAGATCCACCGCACCAATCCCTTCCTCGAAGAACAGTTGAGCATTATCTAGGCAAATGATGATATTCTTGGCAGTATACGCCTCACCAAGGACGCGCATGACGAGGTTCTCGAGCTCGCCCCGGCCTGGCGCCGCAGCGATGAGCGACGATGAGTCGAGAATGAACACCTGCCGAAACTTGAGGCTGCTCGGCAAATGCGCCGAGGCATCGAGT
Source organism: uncultured Candidatus Saccharibacteria bacterium (assembly GCA_963522835.1). Classification (GTDB taxonomy): domain Bacteria; phylum Patescibacteriota; class Saccharimonadia; order Saccharimonadales; family Saccharimonadaceae; genus Saccharimonas. The sequence continues at coordinate 122,675 of CAUQZB010000003.1, read as the reverse complement.
AGCCGCTCGGCAAAGGCGTGGATGATGGTCGTCTTGCCCGTGCCAGCCTGCCCCACCAGCACGGCATTTTGCCGGCCACGGGTGCCAAAGATGTCGATGAGCTGATCAATCGCCTTGGTATGCGACGCCACATCAACAGAGAACATCCCGCCACCACGACTAATTTGCTCGCTAATATTCTGCCCGAAGCGACGTAACAGTGGGATATAACCAAACGACCAATCGCGCGCTACCCCACCAGTGCGCCGCGGCTGATGAATCTGTGCCACCAATTGGCGCAAGTGGTGCTGCCACTGCACAGCGCCATCGAGATCTTCGTCGTCAAGCTGGAGCTCCGCCAGGATATTCTGGTAACCAGGCACACTGCGCACCAAAGCCACCATAAGTACACTACCCGTGATTTGCTCGAGCTGGTTGTACTGGCGGATGCGATCAGCAAATTGCCAAAACTCGGGCATAATGCTCGGGTCGTCACTCACGAGATCCTGCATGAGCGCTGGGCTAAGACCGAGCCGCAATGCCATAAAGAGCCCATCATTCACCGAACGCAGCGCCCAGGCGATATCGCGCGGCGTCGGCGTAGCGGGTAATCGGCCCAGGACGTCACCAGTGAGCAAACCGTCAGCCGTGCTACCACTGATGGGCAAATGGGCAATCTCACCCTGATACCACCGATGCAGTCCATATGGCACCACAGCCAAGCTCGCGACAAACCACCCTAGTGGCAGCTCAATCGCCAGCAATGCTCCTGCCCCTGCTAAGAATAGCACAAATGGTGCCCACCACCAGTGATCGAAGCGGCCCATCTGCACACCCAGGCGAGCCTTCTTAGCACGCAAACTATCATAGTGAAAGTCACTTACCATGGCAGCCACCCCACTATCGCAAGCCCCGCCCCCAGCAGCGGCAACACAGGCACAAGCGCCCACGCAATAACAAAGACAAGCCCCGCCACCGCGGTTATCACCAGTGTCACGATACCAAAGATAATCATAAAGCTCCGCACGATGCCGCCAATCGTCCGCGAGATGAGACGGTCAAAAAATGCCCGAATTTGCACGCCAATCGGCCCATCCACCGCTCCTGCCGATATCTGTCGAAACGGCGCAAACCACGTTCGCACCAGGAGATCAATTGAAAAATAGTCAAATACACTCACCAGCTTCCCCCACACCATCGTGATCCGCTGCCACCACCCAGCGCCATACCACCACGCAAAAAATCCAACCACTATCATACTATGCATTGTAGCGCACTAGCGTAATTTGTGCTATATATCGCGCCATAAATAAAGGGTGATTCATGCTATAATAAACACCATGATTCGTATTACAACTCTTGTGGGCAAAGGAGTGCAGCGCGCAGCTCGGTTGCGCGGTGGTGGTTCGGCGTTGCCAGGCCTCGTCGTCGAGAAACTCGATCGGCACTTTCTTGCCCGTACGCTTGATGCTCTACCGCATGGTGTGGTAGTAGTAAGTGGCACTAACGGTAAGACAACTACCGCCAAGATGGTTGTAGCCCTACTGGAGAGTCAAGGCCTCCGCGTCTTTACTAATCGCACGGGGAGCAACTTTACCCGCGGCGTGGCAGCAGCACTGCTTGAGGCGGTTGATACCCATGGTGTTTTGCCAGCGGATATTGCCGTGCTGGAGCTGGACGAAGCGCATGCCGTGCACTTCGTCAAGCAAGTTGCCCCACGCTATTGTTTATTACTCAACGTCCTGCGCGACCAACTCGATCGCTTTGGCGAGATTGACTACACAGCGCAGCTGCTTCACACCATCGCCATGCGCACCACAAATGGCATTGTTCTCAATGGCAATGATCCACGGCTGACGCGGCAAGAATTTACCGCTGATCTTACAGCACCAATAAGCCGCTATGGCGTTGATCCATCACTCGCTCACCTCTTCCCAAGCGACGATACCATGCGGAGCACCCCAGGCCAGGCTACAGCCACCATCAATGCTGATGTGACGCTATGCCACTTATCTGACCAAGCTGCCACTTTCCGCTTCGACGGTTCCGATCATTCTGTCTCACTCAAGCTCAAGGGGAGCTACAATGCCCAAAACGCTGCAGGAGCACTTACCCTCGTCCGTACTATTCTGCAAGATAAACTCGATACGCCCGCCATGCTCGCTGCCCTAGCTCAGGTCGAGCCAGCCTTTGGCCGCGGCGAAGCCCTGACCGTCAATGGCCAGCCCTGCGAGCTTGTCCTCGTCAAGAACCCGAGCGGTTTCCGCCTGAGCCTGGCATCGTTTGACCCTCACAAGACTGCTACAATGATTGCCATCAACGACCAGTACGCCGATGGCCGCGATATGAGTTGGCTATGGGATGTCGACTTCGACACGCTTCGGCCCACTGGCGTGGCAATGGTGAGTGGTGTGCGCGCCTACGATATGGCGCTGCGCCTCCAGTATGATGAGGTAGAAGCTCGGCGCGTTGTGCCTGGCCTTAAGCAAGCTCTGGCAGAGTTTGTCCAGGCCAACCGCGGCACCCCCTTGCGCATCTACTGTACTTATACCGCCATGCTTGCCTTGCGGCGCGAATTAGCTCATTACACAGAGGTAAATGCTGTATGAAAGACAACACTATCACTATCCTCCAACTCTACCCTCACGCCATGAATATCTATGGCGACTGGGGTAACACCCTCACACTCAAGCGACGGCTTGAATGGTATGGCTACAGCGTGCGGCTCGTTGAATATAACCCAGGTGACACCTTCCCAGCTGATATCGATATCATTGTAGGTGGCGGTGGCCAAGACTCTGGCCAGGCTACCATTCAGGACGATTTACTCGCGATTGGCCCCACTCTGCAGCGCCTGGCTGATGATGGCGTGCCGATGCTGGTAGTGTGTGGGCTGTACCAGCTATTTGGGCGATTCTTTAAAACCACTCAGGGAGCGATCATTCGTGGAATTGGTCTCTTTGATATCGAGACAGTCGCTGGCGAGCAGCGCCTGATTGGCAATATCGTCACTGCCAGCAGCGACTTTGGCGAAGTCATTGGCTATGAGAACCACAGCGGCCTCACAACCCTTGGACACAGCGTGCCACCCCTGGGTATCGTATCGCGTGGGGCGGGCAACAATGGTACCGACCAAACCGAAGGTGCGCGCTACCGCAATGTGATCGGCACCTACCTCCATGGCTCAATTCTACCTAAGAATCCACGCATTGCCGACTTCCTGATCGAGCAAGCGGTAGCGCGGCGCTATGGTGAATTTGCGCCCTCTGTCCTCATCGATGACACCTTTGCCACCAAGGCACGCACTGTTGCAAGCAAGCGACCACGCTAGCGTGTCGCTATGCCCCTCAGTTTTTTAGACCATAGAGTCATCAGTATTGGATATCCAGACCTAGGGTCCATATTTCCTCACCACAACATTTAGACAATCTTAAGCGTACTTTTAGCAAATCTGCTATACTAGATCATTGTGACAACCCAACCAAAAGCCAGCGCGTCCTCTGTTGGGCGCATCGTTAGTCTCGACCTGATGCGCGGGTGGTTTTTGGTTATCATTATTCTCGACCATCTCACCTACTTTCCCAATGGCCTCACTTTCCTCACTGGCGACAGTCGTCTCGCTGTATCGGCAGCCGAAGGGTTCTTCATTATATCCGGCCTTGTCCTGGGCATTGTGCGCGGTGCCAAGCTCCGCAGGCAGCCCCTCATGGCAGCGACGCGCTTGCTCTGGAAGCGGGCTGGTACGCTCTACCTCACGAGCATTATCGTGACGATGCTATCGCTCCTGATTAGTTGGTTCTTTATTGATAATAAAGGTGTCAAATTGCCCTTGCCGCTGCCCGACGGTAATTGGCTTGGCCTGGCGTGGGATATTATCACCTTGCAGCAATTCTACGGCTGGGCGGACTATCTGCGCCTATATGCACTGTTTATTGCGGTAGCACCAGGCGCGCTCTGGCTACTGCGGCGCGGCAAGTGGTATATCGTGCTAGGGCTCAGCCTACTAGTGTGGGCACTGACACCACGGCCAGTCAGTGAGCTATACCAGCCGCTCACCTGGCAAGTGCTATTCTTCATGGCCTTTGCCCTGGGCTACCACCTACCAGAGATTACTGCACGCTGGCAATCGTGGCCACTGCGTCGTCGACGCATCATCAAGCACAGTATTACAACGCTCTTCGTCCTCACACTCTTTGCCGACGCATACGTCACCTTTGTGGCACATGGGCTGGGCGATGGCTTTCATCAAGCGCTTGCCGCGGCCGATACCACACTCGACAATCAGTTCCTCAAGCTCGACCTACCACTACCTCGGCTTGCTCTGTCGTGGCTCTGGTTTGCTGGGTTCTTTATGCTGTTTCGGCGATTCGAGGATCGCATCAAGCGGTGGCTGGGCTGGATTTTGCTACCATTTGGCCATAATTCGCTCTATGTGTACACAGTGCATGCATTTGTTATTCTCGTCATGCATCTCTTTGTAGCACCAGATTATTATATTAGCGATTTTTATTTTACGTCGGTCGATCGCTTTTATGAAATCCCTGGTAACTTTGCTCTGTCTATGAGCGCCGTTGCCCTCATCTATCTTGCCGTCAAGACGAAGTTTTTGATGAAGATTATTCCACGCTAACAGGGGTGATAACGAGAAATATCTAACGCTATCTCCGTCATATGTCCCGTTAGATAGCCACCTTCTATTGCGTAGAGCCATAAAAAACAGAGGCTACAGAGGCCTCGGTTATCTATGGTATACCCGGCAGGGTTCGAACCTGCGACCTTTGGTTCCGGAAACCAACGCTCTATCCAGCTGAGCTACGGGTACGTATAGTGGTATTGTACCACGGATGATTATGGCTTTGCTAGTGGATTTTTTGCCAACAAATCGGTACTATAAAAGATATGAGTAAGCAACTAGCGCGGCAACAATCTGCCGCACGGGTCAAGAAGCCCGCCTTTATTTTTGTTAATCGACTATCTCCTCTTGCCTGCAAAGTACGACGCCATTGGTTTCGCATTGCCATTGTGGTAGCACCACTGGTAGCAATGGCACTGTGCTGGTGGATTGGCAGCCAGCAGAGTGTGTGGTTTGATGAGGCGTATTCGGTATGGCTCGCCAAGCAGCCAATCAGTGAGCTCATCCGCCTCACTAGTATTGATACTCACCCGCCGCTCTACTATCTCATCCTTAAGCTCTGGGCGAGCGTGTGGGGCTATAGCGAGCCTGCCTTGCGCGCCCTCAGCATCCTCTGCTATGGCGGCGCGATGATTATTATGGGGTGTTTCGTGCGGCGCTGGTTTGGTAAGCGCGCCGCGGGGTATACACTCCTCACCCTGATTGGCACACCGCTGCTGATGCGCTACGGCTTTGAGATACGGATGTATGCTTTGGGGTCACTCATCGGTGTGAGCGCCACCGCTGTACTAGCACGCGCCTGGCACGATGACCGGTGGCGCGACTGGATGCTCTATGCGGTGCTTGTCGCCTTCGGCATGGGGACGCTGTATTATAGCGCTCTACTCTGGCTGGCTCAGCTGCTCTGGCTGATGGTTATGACCTACCGCCGCCAAGGCTTGCAACAGTGGTGGAAGCTGCCGTGGCTCTGGGCGTATGTAGTGAGCTTTATGCTGTTCTTGCCATGGCTACCGACCTTCCTGGGACAAATTGGCAATGGTGCTTTAGCCGAGATTGGCCAGCCGATGAATCTGCAGAATTTGCTTGGCATCGCATCCTTCAATATGATTTATAAGCCATCTTGGTTGCTAGGCGTTGTGTCGTCGCAACTTGTCCTGATTATTATCTGTGCCGTTGCATGGGCGTGGCCTCGTGCAATGCGTTCGTTGCCACACCCTGAGCTTGCCTGGCTATTGCTTGCTCATGTGGGCGTGCCTGTTGCGGCACTAGTCGTCGTGTCGCTATCCGCCCCAATGTATGTCGAGCGCTATCTTGCTCACGTAGCAATCAGTGGTATTGCTATAGCAAGCGTCGTCCTCTATACAGCCTGCGTAGCCCTGCATCGTTCGCCACTGCGCTGGCACAAGGCTGTGTCAACCGCTCTCTTGGTACTTCTGCCAGTGGTTATGGTTTATGGTATGGTGCAGTTATCGCTGCAAGGCAACTTCAACTTCCAGCGCGATGAGCGACCCAATGTGAAGCAAATTGCCACCCAGCTCGGCACCTGCCGCGATGGGAGTGTCATCCTTGCGGCCGACCCGTACATCGCCATAGAGATAAGCTATTATCTCGAGCAAGCGCAGTCACATTGCCCCATCTACATGGCCTATGTGGGTGGCCCACTGATGGGCGGCTACGCACCGCTCGAAGGGAGTACCACCTACCGCAAAGTGGCCGATACCACTCAGCCCTTTACTGATGCCAAAAAAATCAACGTTCTCTACTACAGCAGCTCAACCGCAACCACCGCCCCAACACTACCCAGCGCCTACACTCTGCGCTCCGTCACTGGTGACCCACTGGTGCTGATGCAGTTTGCCCGCGACTAGTGCTCGAGCATTATACCATCTCTACAGTGGTGGATAGTTCATAGTCTCACCTATTAATTGCAGATTACCCCGCCATCATCTACACTAGAAAGACAAGGAGGCATATATGATCGAACAACTCAAAAGACATATTATTGGTGCGTGGTGGGTAATTATTATCATAAGCCTGTCGTTGATTATCTTTGGCGGCGTCTCGCTTGCAATACCGGCAGTGACGCTCACTGTTTTGATGACGGTTCTCGCAATTTTGATCATTGTCTGGGGTCTATCGCAGCTGGTGCGTGGTTTACAAGTAGCAGACGGTCAAGCCAAGGCATTTCTCGTGGTGGTAGGTGCGCTGCTTATTCTGCTTGGCGTAGTGATGCTTGCCAACCCTCGGGTCAGTGTGGCAACACTCAGCTTTGTGCTTGGCTGGGTAGTGATGCTACGCAGCCTCATCGACCTTATACTCAGCCGCATCTTCCCTGCCGGGAGCCGTACGCGAGCGCTCTGGCTAATGTCTGGCGTGATCGGTGTGATCGTGAGTTTCATCCTCTGGCTCTTCCCTGTCGGCAGTGCCCAGCTTTTCGTCCAAATCGTTGGTGGCTATGCACTGGTTAATGGCATCATTCTCCTCACCAATGCTATTGAGTTGCGCCGTACACTGCGCCATCGTATGCGTGGACATCGCACAGTTCATAAGCCTATCGACCGGGGTGAGGTGATTGATCTGTAGTATAAAATACAATAGCTAATTTATTGTCATCTTAACTGACAGGGTATACAGCTCGTGGAGAATCAATTTCCAGTCTAGCTTTTTATTGATACAGAACTTTATTTTTGAAGCTCTGGCTCACACGCCGCTGGCTGGGTTGGTTCAACCACGCGGATTACATGACAGTAGCGCAGTACACCATCGGTCGCTTGCGACTCATTCTCACCAGATTGCGCGTGGTAGGTATCACACCCGCCCTCTTTGGGCTCACTCTCTGAGCCCTTTATATGATAGACAAGCCCTCGAGCGGTGCGCGTCGTTGCCTCTATGCAGTAGGTTGCCGATGCGACGTACTTGAGCGTCGCCGTAATATTCTCACTCTTGTGATAATCAGCTGGGAGCGACGTTGGGTAGCCATTATAAAATGTCCGGTAGGCCGTCATGGCCGCGGCAGCAGTCCGCAGATCGCTCACGAGCTCCGTCTGGGCTGCACGCTGACGCCACGCACCATATCCTACGACCGATGCCGACACCAAAATAGCCAACACTGCCACCACGACCAGAATCTCAACCAGCGTAAACCCTCGCTTATTCATGCCTTCATGATAGCATAAGCATCATGGAGAGTACAGATGGTATTACTGTGTTTTGTCGATACATGATCGCCCATCCGCATTCACTGCCTGATCTAGATTACTCTACACCAAGTAGCTGATGATCTCATCTGCCACCGCAATAGCCGATGGATAGGTGCTCGTGTCAATCGGGCCACCAGGTGTTAGGTCGTGGCTAGCCAGAACCGCTGGGAATTGCTGCATGCTATCCATGTCGTCCTCGCCATCACGCATAAATTCTTCAAAGCTCTGAATCACCGCTGCATCGCGCCCAGCACGCCGCCTCGCCTCGGCCACACCCTTGAAGCGCTCGTAGCGCAGCTCATCTGGCGCTGTGAGCACCACTGTCCGGTAGCGATCACCCAGCCGCTCCTTGAGGCGGCAAGCACTGCGGTAGTCGCGCAGGCCATCGAGCACCACTAGCTCCACACCAGGCCGCTCAAGCAGCTCCAGTGCCCGGTCGGCCAGTAAGCTCGGCGCAGATTCTGTCATGATCTGCAGGACGCGCAAATAATCGCTCCGCTTGCGCAGTGTAATATGATGGCTCGCGGCATATTCGCGCAAGACATCGCTCGGACGAAACAAAACAACCCCGGCACCCAGCCGCGGCATTAGCTCACGAATTGTTGATGATTTGCCGGCGAGTTCTCGCCCAGTAATATTCACAATTTGGATGGTTCGAGTAGATCTCATACCCTCTATTGTAGCATGGCATCCGCAGCAGAAATACCTCAAAAACAGCAAATTTATGGTATTTGTTCTATTTTTGGCTCATAACCTCTGTCTATACTCTCCTCTATATCTGCAACTTTATTCGATGAAGTATGCGGACTGGCCACTACAATAAGTACTGTACCCTCGCACTAAAGGGATGAATGTTCTAGAAAAGCATTCATTTTATGCAGCCAAGCCAGCAGCAAGAAGCAGACGAAGTGAACCGTTTGCTATGAAAATATAGACACTCAGGTATGTGTAATAAGATATATTATTGCATAATTATGTATAATATTGTGTATTATATGTTATTACCCCTGTTTTTGAGCACATTATGCAATATTGTGCGTTATTTTGCTATTTTCCTCTTCCCTTTTTGTGACCTCTGTTGTATAGTGAATGGACTATGCATACACAACAGAGACCAAACAGGGGTCATAAATCCCCAGATTCTTCATCAACACCCAAATATGGTGATGGCAAGTACCGTCACTCGGTAGAGGATCCTAGACCACAAGATCCCGAAACTAAGGGTGTTTCGCGGCGAGTTGTCATTGGTGCAGCAGCTCTTGTATTTGGTGCTGTAGCCGGCCTTGCAGCAATGCAGTCAAAAGATAACCACGATCAGCACTCTTCTGCCGCCGAGCACCAACCCACCCCCGAAGAGCAAGCTACCCAGCTAGTCGATGCGTATAGCGATTACCTCAGCCAGCGCAAAGCCTACGAGGAAGGTAAAATCACTCAGGAGCCCCAGCCACCAGTTGAACTAAGCAATATTACTACACGACTGGTTGAGGCTGGCGACAGCATCGGCACTGTGGTAGACCGGCACATCGCTGCACTTACCGAAGCAGATGCATTCCATACTAAGCCCGAGCAAGATGGCGTGACTAATGCTGCATCGGCCCGCATTGCTGAGCTCTGCCTGACCGATGGCGACACCCACGACGAGCTACAGCCTGGAGACGTCGTGACACTCGCGCAATACCAGGGTTTTGTTATACCACTGACAGTCGACCCACACGAGCCAAGCTCCGGCGTGCCACAGCACACTCTCGAGCCATAACTATTCATGCGCTATAATAAACCAGCCAGCCACTCTGGCTGGTTTTTTGGTATAAGCATAGCTAGTTCGCTCTCTCGCATCAAGAGTGATATAATAGCGTATACGATGCAAATGGAGCAGGTACAAGCACTGATTTTTACGATTCGCCAGGCGGATGCCACGCGGCTGGATGACCTTGCGTACGCCGAAAAGACGGTGCACACACTTGCCGAGCTGGCTGGCCTGCACGCGCTCGAGTCCGTCTCGCATCAGTTCTCACCGCAGGGCGTGAGTGTGTCGTTGCTGCTCGCGGAGTCGCACGCCACCATCCACACCTGGCCCGAGAGCTGCGGGGCATATCTCAGTATTGCCACGTGCCGACCACTGAGCGAGGATACAATTGAGACTCTCCACCAAGCCATTGCAGACGCATTTTATACCAATACTATAACGATCGAAAGCGCTGTATTATGACCAAACGCACCAAAGCTCGCCTCAAAATCAACGATGTGCTGCGCGGCAAGCGAACCAACTTTCGTGCGGTGGGTTGCTTGCTGTTTAAAGAAGACAACCCCGAGACCAAGCAGGCCTCCTACTGGGAAGAGTGGGAGCTGACGGGCCTTGAAAATTACGATAGCTGGGTGGAATACGACCACGATAGCAAGGTTGTATCGCTCTACGAGCCAGTGCGGTTTGCCCAGCGGCTTGAGCCAGAGCGCCTGGCGGCGGGTAACGAGTTTACCATCACGCTGGAGGATGGCACAGTGCAAACCATTACCGTTGCCGAGGCCGGCGAAGGTACCATTATGGCCATCCGCGGCAAGAACGCCTACCAAGTCTTTGAGGGCGAGCCAATGGCCTATGCCAGCCTGCACTACACCGACGCCGAGACGAATGCTACCACCACCTACACGGTCGAAAAATACAACCGGCGCGAGTACGATGTCTACCGCAAAACACCCCTGTCCGACGCGCAGCAGAAGGAATTATTTGGCCGGCTTATTCGCCCGCGCAACTGGCCGCTATTTTGGCGCTGGGTGATGATTATCAGCTTTGTTGGCGCGCTGCTCTTTGCTATTTACGATGAGTTCTTTGGCCACGATGATTCGCACGGTAGCAGCACCTACCACGGGCGCAGCGTCTATGGCGGCGGCAGTGGTGGCGTAGGCAAGTAACCTAGGCGCGAAAGGCACACAGACACTATGGCACATACTCGCGTCACGCCACCAGGCACCAAGCGCATCACCAGCAAGGAAAATATCGCGCTGTTTGCGGCGGCGCTCCTCGTGGCAATTGGCGGGCTTATCTACGAGCTCATCCTGGGTACGGCTGCCTCGTACCTGGTGGGCGATTCAATCCTGAGCTTTAGCCTGGCAACTGGCATCACCCTCTTTGGTATGGGGGTGGGGTCGCTGCTGGTGCGGCATATTCGCTGGCACCCGGCCACCAGTTTTGCTGTTAATGAAATCCTGCTGGGGCTAGTGGGCGGTAATTCGGTGCTGCTGCTCTACAGCGCTTTTAGCTTGAGCAAGCTGCACTGGCCGGTATTTGCGCTGATTAGCCTGGTGATTGGTGTGCTGATTGGGCTGGAGATCCCGCTGCTGGTGAAGATGTTTACCCGCTACGGCCGGCCGTCTTCGGTGGAGCTGCTTAGCAAGGTGCTGGCGATCGATTACTTTGGCGCGCTGGTGGCCTCGCTGATCTTCCCGCTCTTCTTGCTACCCAGCCTTGGCCTAATGCGCAGCACCTACTTGATCGCCACGCTTAATATCGCCGTGGCAGTGCTGATTCTGCTGCAGCTCAAGACCTCGCGCAGACTCCTGGCCGCCAGTGTGGTAGCAACCATTCTGCTGCTGGGGCTATTCTTTGGTGCCAGCTGGCTGGAGCACCGTATTGATACCAAGGCCTACAAAGACCCGGTGATTCTGTACCAACAGTCGGCTTACCAAAAGATCGTCCTCACCAAGTACAAGCAGGATCTGCGGCTGTATCTGAATAACAATCTGCAGTTTTCTAGCCTGGACGAAGCCCGCTACCACGAAACGCTAGCCGGCGCGGCGATGACAGCCGTCAAGCAGCCCAAAAACGTGTTGATTATGGGCGGTGGCGACGGGCTGCTGGCGCGCGAGATCCTTAAGTACCCCAGTGTAGAGCACATCACCCTAGTGGATATTGACCCAGCCATGACGCAGCTGGCGCGCACGAATCCCCTGCTCGCCGAGCAAAACAGGCGCTCGCTTGCTAGCCCCAAGGTGCGCGTCGTCAACGAGGACGCGTTTTTATTTGCCTTCAAGACGCACCAAGCCTACGACGCCATTCTGATCGACCTGGTCGACCCATCTAATGACCGCCTGGCCAAGCTCTACTCGCAGCAATTCTACCGCCAGGCCGCGCGCATCCTCAGCCCCAGTGGCGTAATGATCACCCAAGCGACGTCGTCGTACTTCTCGCCACACGCCTTCGCGATGGTGGCTAGCACCGTCGCATCCGCCCAGCCCCAGCGGCATATCACGCCCTTTAGCATTAATGTGCCTTCCTTTGGCGAGTGGGGTTTTGTGCTGTCGACCAAGGATACAGCCAGCCTGCTAAGCCAGCCACTGCCACCTGGGCTCAGCTACACCGATACCAAACTGCTCGACTACGCCCTGCGCCAGCGCCCCGCTAGCCTACCCCCGGCCGGCATCTCTACCCTACTAACGCCACGAATCATCGACATCTATAATCGTGATGTGGCGCAGTGGCGGTATCAATAAAGAGCACTTTGTGTGGAGCCTAACCTCTTCCTGATATCAATCTATAATCACAATTCATCATGTGCAGGTATATAGTCTAGCCAAAACCAACCCGTCAGAGCTGCCACATTCCTCGTTTTACCCATCAACACCTACCAACTCTTCTATACTATTAGGATATTTTGCATATGTTTGCTCTGCAGGCTGGTATATCGTATGATATATTCATGTATCATAAACGACCACGCGAACAAGCCCGCCATTATGACATCCAGTGGCACCGCCAAACAGGTGTGTTTCACCCTGAGCAACTATCGTCAGAAACACCAACAGTTGGTGTTTCTGACGATACCTGGAGCGAGTACATGGATCTGATACGCCAAGCAGCTGCCGATAACCCCGCCCACCGCTTTGTCAGCCCCGAACTCATGACGACGGCAGGCAGGGGTCTGCCTGAAATCCCAGACCAAGATGCTGTAGTAAATGATCGCCTCGCCGAGCTGGAGGAACTCTCTACCTCTATGCCCACAGCGGAACTTGTGGTAGGCACACCAGAGTACCAGCCAGATGGGATTTATAACTCACTTGTTATTATCCAAAATGGTATACGCCGCGTGCTTGAGCGCAAACGCACGATTTTTAGCTCAGCCGAGCAGGGGATATTCACCGCAAGCAACACATTGCAGCAGCGGTGCACCCGCACGTTATCTGCTGTGTGTGCCGATCTAGTGGGTTATGGCATGCAATACCCCCAATACCCCAAACTCCCCCAAGACACTCGTGTCATCCACGCCAGCTGCTGCTGGGCGACACCGCTCGAGGAGGGAGCTCACTATGCCGCAGCGCCAGACGAAGAACGCTACACCAGCGCCATGACACACACGCTTGGTCGTCTCTTCGCGCACTATCCACAGCTACAGCAGGTCATAGTCGTCGATCGCACCCCACTCGGCACAACCATCCCACCGCTCAACTGCGTGGCGCGGCGGAATACGCATAATGGTATAATAGAGCTATGACACAATACGAAGGAACCAAACTCGCCGACTTTACACCTATCGCCAAGGTCGACGCACTGCAAATCATCGACATCATCCCTGGCACTGGTGCCGAGGTACCAGCTGGCGCGACTATCACCGCACACTACACTGGTGCACTGTGTAAAAATGGCATCATCTTCCAGAGCAGCCACGACTTTGGTCGGCCCGTCACCTTCGGCCTCGACCAAGTCATCCGTGGCTGGACAGAGGGCGTGCCTGGCATGAAGGTCGGTGGCATGCGCCGACTCATCATCCCAAGTGAGATGGCCTATGGCTCCGTCCGCGCCGCTGCCAACATCCCACCCAATAGCGATCTCGTGTTCGACATTGAGCTAGTGGATATCAAATAACAGAGGTAAGCGCGATAAGAAGCTCACACTAGGTGAGCTTTTTGTTTTCTTTGTAGATTTGCCTAAGGCGTTCGTCACCACCTAGTCACTTATGATACTAAGTAAATAGCCACCCTTTCCAGGTGGCTATTTGCAGTGTAGCTAGCAAGACACTACTTCTTGTCGCTGCTTTTGTCGTCGACAACTTCGCCTTCGACAGGCTCGTCTTTGCCAGGCTTCTTGTCGGTCGCTTTCGCCTTGGCATCAGCCTCTTCTTCGGCTTTTTTGTCCTCAGCTTGCTGCTGATAGAGCTTAGCCCCGATAGACATCGTCACGTCGCCCAGCGCCTTGGTGGCAGCCTCAAGCTCGTCTTTGTCTTCTGCATTCTTATGCTTCTCAGCTTCGACAATGGCATCTTCCAGCGTCTTCTTGTCGTCGCTCGAGATCTTGTCCTTAAACTCATCGGGCATTTTCTTTGCCTGATAGATAGCGTTCTCGAGGTGGTTCTTAGCATCAATTGCTTCACGCTTTTTCTTGTCTTCGTCAGCGTGGAGCTCAGCTTCCTTCTGCGCCTTCTCGATGTCTTCTTTGCTCATGTTGCCAGAGTTTTGGATGGTGATCGACTGCTCTTTGCCTGTGCCTTTATCCTTAGCGGTAACACTGAGGATACCATTGGCATCAATGTTAAAGGTCACTTCAATCTGTGGCACACCGCGTGGTGCTGGTGCAATACCGTCAAGCACGAAGCGGCCTAGGCTCTTGTTGTCGTTAGCAAACTCGCGCTCGCCCTGCAAAACATGAATCTCTACTTGCGGCTGGTTGTCTGCTGCGGTTGAGAACACTTCGCTCTTACTGGTTGGCACAGTGGTGTTGCGGTCAATTAGTTTGGTCGACACACCGCCCATTGTCTCAATGCCGAGGCTTAGCGGTGTCACATCCAGCAGCAGCACATCCTTGACGTCACCAGCTAGCACACCGCCCTGGATGGCTGCACCAACAGCCACTACTTCGTCTGGGTTGACACCCTGCATTGGGTCTTTGCCAAACAGCTTCTTCACCCGCTCGACCACTGCTGGCATACGAGTCATACCACCAACCATGACGATGTTGCCGATATCAGACTTGCTCAGCTTTGCATCTTTGAGCGCTTTTTCTACTGGCCCATCGAGGCGGTCGAGCAGATCCTTCACTAAGTCCTCAAGCTTAGCTCGTGTCAGGCTCATCTCGAAGTGCTTTGGCCCATCAGCATCAGCGGTGATGAATGGAATATTGACATCATACTCAGTAACAGTCGAGAGCTCTTTCTTTGCCTTCTCAGCTTCGTCCTTGAGGCGCTGCATAGCGGCGTTGTCTTTGCGCAGATCAATACCTTCTTTGGCCTTGAAGTCGTCGAGGAAGTAATTAACGATGGCGTTGTCGAAGTCCTCACCACCAAGGTGAGTATCACCATTGGTCGACTTCACTTGGAAGAAGTCATCAGCGATCTCCAGCACCGACACGTCGAAGGTACCACCACCAAGGTCAAAGACAACGATATTCTCTTCTTTACCCTTATCGAGACCATAGGCGAGAGCAGCCGCCGTTGGCTCATTGATGATACGCTCGACTTCTAGGCCAGCAATCTTACCAGCATCCTTGGTAGCTTGGCGCTGCGAATCATCGAAGTACGCTGGCACAGTAATGACCGCCTTCGTCACCTTCTCGCCCAAGAAGGCTTCGGCATCAGCCTTGATCTTGCTGAGGATCATGGCGCTTACTTCTTCTGGTGTATATTCTTTATCGCCTAGCTTGACGGCAACGGCATTGCCTTTCTTGACAATCTCGTATGGCATGATATCGAGATCTTTCTGGACTTCTTTATCAGTGAATTTGCGGCCAATCAAGCGCTTGACGCCATAGATTGTATTCTTCGGGTTGGTCACGCGTTGGCGTTGGGCCACCTGCCCCACAAGGCGCTCACCTTTTTTGTTGATTGCCACCACTGATGGCGTCGTGCGGTTGCCCTCAGCATTAGTGATAACTTCTGGCTTGCCCGCGATTAAGTACGCAAAGGCACTGTTGGTTGTACCGAGGTCGATACCGATAGTTTTACCCATATAGTTTCCTCCTGTGCGCCTGCCCTGCCGGCAGCGACGCAACGTTGTTAGTTTATTGTTTCGGTTATTAACATCTTGTTTATTCTAGCACTCTTTGGAGGCGAGTGCCAATAGGTTTAGTATAGCGAGCTAGCACTCGGCTGTCAAGAGTGCTAATAGATTTTGCTTACCACTGATAGATCTCATCACCCGCAGTAATTGCCGCCGCGAGCGTCTCAGCCCGCCGGAGACGCCAATACGCCATCACTGCATAGATAAGAACTGCTACACCACCGGTCAGCACCGCGTAGCCCACGCCGCGCACAACCCGTGTGTCACTCCCTTGGATAAATATCACATAGAGCGAAACTGCACCCACCAGTGGTGCTGCCGCTGCTGCAACCACTGCCCAGCGTGCCCGCACTACACGCTTACTAGCAAATGTCCGGGTATACTGGCGTCGCGCCCAGACTGCAGCAAGTGCCGCCACGAGCCCAGCACCAATCACCATAAACAAGTAGAGGCGATTCGTCGCTTGGTTGGCATCGTCTACTGTTGTATTAAGCACACCAACGGCTGAGTCATACTGACCCACCGCTGTTTCTACATCTGTCAAATAGACTGCTGCAGCCTGCGTATCTTTGCTAGCAAAGGTTTGCGGAGCACGCCCAAGAAGCGTCTTGACGGCTGAGGCTTTTTCCTTCACAGCTGCCGCATGACGGCTATACTCATCGCCAAGCTGCGTCGAAAATGAGTGCCCTGCTACTACCGCAAAGGCTGCTGCAGCCTGCTTGGCTCGTTCATCAATAGAGTCTTTCTTGGGCTGAGTGACATAAAGCTCACGTGTAAAGGCTTGATAAGCTGTACTCGCTCGCTTGACCACTGTAATATCGGCTTGGTTGGCCAGTGGCGTTGCATGAGTCTGAGCACTGCCAACACTAAGTGTTGCTAATATGATGAGTGTTCCTGCAAGCAGCCAACGCCTCATCCCACTCACTCCTACGGCTGCCGGCTGACCCGCACCATAGCATGGCGCAGGACGTGGCCATCAAGCTTATAGCCGCGCTGCAGCTCTTCGCTAATAATTTCTTTGTCGCCACCTTCATCATCCATCGAGACGGCTTCGTGGAGGTCTGGATCAAACTCGGTCGTGCCAAGCTCAACCACGATCGGCTCAAGCTTGAACTCTGCCATCAATCCATCGAGCTTTTTCGACATCGCTACTACTCCACTCGCCCATGTGTCGTTCTGGAGCTTCTTAGGGACATTGGCAGTGGCGCGCTCGATCGTATCAATTACAGGCAGGAGCTTGCGAATCGCCTGCTGAGCACCTGCCGCCTTGGCCTGGGATTTTTCGGCATCAACGCGCTTGCGATAATTCTCAAAGTCTGCTCTAGTGCGCTGCAAATCCTGCGTGAGCTCACCAATCTGCTGCTCAAGCTCCGTTGTATTTGGCGCTTTCTTGTGTTTTGTCATCGATATCATTCCTCCTGCCTAGTGGTGTTGCCTGTGGTACTGAGCAGGCTGCTCAGTCGTCATTATCCTTCATAGTATAGCACGGCTGCGACACAAATAACAGTGGTCGTATCATTATAATATCTCCTCCAGCATCACCCCAGTGCGTTTAACCAGCTCGATAGTACGGCGGTAGTGCTGGCGCATGGGACCAATTACACCAATGTAGCTGCGGTCGCTATAGGGCGAGCGAAATTTGCTAATGATGAGCGTCGCATCGCTACTCTTGCCGATGGGATTCTCGCTACCGATATAGACGTTAAGTGGCTCATTGGGCCGGGCTTCGCGCAGCCATGGCTCGATATTGTCAATCAAATGCGCGACTGATTGGACATGCTTACCCTCAAGAAATTCTGGCTGACTAAAGAGCCGGCTAATACCATTCATATAAAGCTCACTGCCAATGGTAGCAAAGCCCAAGTTACCTGTGAGCTCGACGAGGCTATCCACCGCACTGCGAATGGCTCGGTCGGCTGCATCGAGATGTGAGTTGACGTGCGCTTCGATAGCCTTGGTGCTGCGATCGATTCCACTGGGGAGCTCGCTCATCTGGGCGTTGGTGATGCCATTGACATAGAAGCGGTAGCCCTTACTGGTGGGGATACGCCCAGCACTAGTGTGCGGTGCCTTGACGAAGCCCATCTCCTCGAGCTTAGCCATCTCGCTACGAATGGTTGCACTAGACACACCAAATAGCTTCGCCAGTGTCACGCTCCCCACAGGGGCAGCAATCTCGGCGTATTGCTCGATGATAGCAGAAAGAATCGCTTGTTGCCGTTCTGTCATAGCCGCATTATAGCGCAGAATTGGCACTCTCGTCAATAGAGTGCTAATGAGCTAGTGGAAGTGAAAAGGGTTGCTGTAGCTTCTGGATATTGCGCAGCTCTTGCTACATTACGGCGTTGAGTTGGTGAGGGATAGCACATTGGTGATCGCACACGGTCGTTTGCAGGCACAGCAATGAGCGGATATACATCGCGCTCTTGCCATTGTCCGTGCGGATATTCGCGTGGTGGTGAGAGTATGCCACGGCGAGTCACACGACAAGCATGGAGCATATCCAGCGTTGTCGCAAGTATACAGACGTTTCCCAGTGCCTCTTGCACTCTCGGGAGGTCGGCAATTTCGTGTGCTAGCTCCAGCCCATCACGAGCAAGCGTATAGCCATACCCTCGCTCTTGGGTAGAGCTATACCACTCTTGGATCGACCGTGGTGATCCAGCTTGCCGGCGGCGTATCACAGCGAGCTACCCTCCGCTCCTTGGCCGTCAAGATCGCATCGCAGGAGTGACGGTGACATACATGCAGTGATCTTTACCTCTGTTACCTTGCCATTTCTTTCTATTGTTTCGCACATTGAGGCGAGTCCTTCACAATGCGCAATGAGCCGACTCAGTTCATATCTTGTCTGCAGATTCTCCTGTTTGAGCCTGTCCATAGCACGCATAGTATCTCTTCCTTGTTCGGGATCCCCATCTTCTGCAGTACGGTTAAAATGGCCCTTCAAAAGATCATTATGCTCCCAGGCCACCGCCGCTATCTTGTGGCGCAGCTCGGCTGCTCGCGGGCAGCCATAGCACTGCTTGGGGATATAAGAAGCCGCAGATATATCTGGCTCATCAAGCCCCTCCACAATGCCATAAAATTCTCGTTCTTTATCTGATGCCATCAGTGTTTTGTATATTCCCCTCTGTAGTTATTTATTGGCAAAATAGGCTGCTATTAGTCGGAGGTGTCTCATTCGGATGAGTCCTGCTCATCTCCACCAGTACGACGGACTGTCGCTGCTTCGCTACTCTCTCCATTAGGCGCAGCGGGTGAGCCACATACCTCTACAACCGTTTTTCTATCTAAACTTATACATTTTATGATTCCAGGGCAGCCTGCTGTTTGCTTTTTTATGCCTGGCAGCAGCTGATTGAATGCGGCACTCCCTATAGCAAGATTCACCTCCACGATCTTCCCATACTGAGCTCGTGCCTCTTCTAACCGCTTTGGGTCCTCTAGGATCTGCTCTATTTCCTCCTCAGACATGCCTTGCGCTCGCAGCCATGTTGTAATATTATCTGCCGTCTCTAGTGCTGTATGCTTCAGCGCTTCATTCTGTGCTAATGCTATTTTGAGCGCCTCTACTGTCTCTGCCAGCAGTGGGCACTTTCGACACTGTTCAGAAATATAGCTATCAAGATCAGGATCCGTACTCAGCCCACCAATAATATCGTCAAAATTATCAAACCGCCCTGTCACAATATCAGGTAGTGTAGCGATTTTTTGCCCTATTGTCAATCTGAGTGAATTTGAGTCGCCAAAGCTTTGTCAGTTCTCGCGCCTCTCGTTGTTATTACCCTCCCCCGGAACATTGATAGAGATGAATATTATTCATGATTATTCAGCTCCTAACTCTGAGGCTAAAACTAATTATTACAATATTACAATCGATAGTATCTCCATCAGATGGAGTAGCCTATCCCCTCTCACCATACCAGAGTAGAAATAGCGCAATAACACCGAGTATAACCTACAAATCTGCTGCCACTACTTCCCGCTGCGTGCCCGCGTGAAGCGCCGGGCAGCGTCGGTGGAGAACATGAGCACGATGACGATGTTGACACCAATGAAGAGTAATGTGCCAGCAGCCGACCATGTAACCCTGCCGATCGTCAGCCCAAATGAACTAATCACCGCTGCAAGGCTGGCAATGCTCATCAGCAAAATCCGCGAGCGGTCGCTGCCGCGGAAGGTTAGCCCCGCAAGAAAAATCACGATGCCAATCCACGTTGTAGATACAATGGCTGAGATAGTCGCTACAATATGCGTCGCACTCTCAATACTCTGCAGCGGCAGGCCACTCTCGTGAAAAATCCGCACCACCTCCATGCGTAAGTGGCTAAAGTTGAGAATCTCGAAGAAGGTGCTCATTGTCGCCACAGCAATCGCCAGGCCAATCATAATAATCCCAAGAGCGATCTGCGGCGGGCGGCGGCTCAAAAATTGCGACATGAGGGTAGCGTGCTCATCGGGCATAGTCTCGTGCGTCGTTGCATCGAGGATTAGATCGGAGGGCACGTCCTCGTCTTCGCTTGCCTTGGCGCGGACACGGCCAAGCTCAATAACGGGCAGGTCACCATCGGTAATAATGTTGTCTCCACCCCCATTGCGTGAGTGGTAGCCCGTCGAGAAATCCTCCAGCACCGTTAGCTCAATCGAACGAAGGGCGCGCGTGACTGTCTTGACGACGTAGTCGCGCTCGATGTCGGTATTTTCGTCAATCTTGTGCGTCACTTGCAAGGTAAAAATTGATAGCCCCACACTCTTGTCGTACGTACCAGCCGCGAGCCAGTCCACCTGATGCCCACCGGGCAACAACCACCCCTGGGGGCAGCGCCAAAAGCGTACGTGGTGACGCTTGCCTGGGTTGCCATCGATCTCCTGCTGGTAGGCAAAGTCCTGCTGCCGGCCAAACAACACCAGGGGTGAGACGGGGGCATTGGCATAACTGCGGCGTGTCAGTGTAGCGAGAATGATCCGCCACGACGAGCGCACCGTCACATCATCAGCCAGCGTCCAGCCAGCGGCCGTCATGGCACGGTGGAGCTGGGCTTCGCTACCGCGAAAGGCGAGATTGACTGGGTCGCCAAGGAGGCCATCTGGGGTGCGCGTCCGGCCAATGAAATAATTAGGCACATAAATGCTGCTTAAGATACGGTGCAAGCGTGGCAACGCAAAATACGCCGTAATCACCCACACCACAGCAAAGAACCCCACCAACCACCAGCCACCAGTGTGCCAGCCCTCGCGCCACACCAGCCACACAAACCAAAATGACGCCACCCCCGCAAAAATAAAGAATCCTTGATCGACCAACGCCGTGGGTGACCACACTGGCCGGCGCAGCGCCAGGGATGAGCGCTGCTTGTGCTCGGCATCACCCGGCTCAGCGGCAGTGTGCGTGGCTTGCTTACTCATACATGCTCCGGATGCTCGCGCAAGAGGCTATCGAGCAAGTCTCGCGCCGCCAAGCGAGCTTCGTCATCCTTGCGATTATACACATCTGGCTTGGAGGCAATCGCCCGCACAATGCGCGCCGTCTCGTCGATATCATCGTTGATGACGAAGTGGTAGTATGGAACTTCGAGTGCGTGGGTGATCTCGCGAATTGCACTGGTGTAGCGCTTGGGCCACTCACGATCAAACTCCGCCTGCGAGGTATAGCGTACACTGAGGCGCCGCTGCCATTCTTGAAAGTTCGGTGGCAAGAGGAATATCGCGACCACGCCTGGGGAGAGCTTCTTATACTCATCAACGCCCTGCACATCAATGTCCGTCACAGCAATCTTACCTGCATCGCGAATATCCTGAATCTGCCTGACACCTGTACCATAGAGCGTCCCATGGACAAACTTCGCCTCTACAAAGGCACGGCTCTGCAATAGCTCTGCGGCAGTTGCTTCATCGATATAATGATAGTCGACTCCCTTTTGCTCCCACACACCTTTGTTTTGGCGAGGCTGACGGGTGGTGTACGAGACGATATCGGCAAACTCGGTGCTCGCGAGCAACCGCTGCTTCGTCGTATCCTTGCCTGCCCCAGAGATGCCAACGAGCAGCACTATCCTTGTGTCGCATACAAGCTGGCGCACTGTCTCGGTTGGCTGATACTGTTCGATAAGTGATTGAAGATTCGTCATAGTCATATCATATTTATGATAGCACATCATAGAGAGTGGTTTCTCACCCGTGGCGTAAGAAGCTAGCTATTCTTGATATTGTTTAGATCTATCTGAAAGTAGTCTTCCAGGAACTCTTGGGAGTACCGATCGATATCTGTCATATGTCCTCCGATACGCACACAATCAGGCCTCCCCATATAATCTGGCTTCGTTACAGCGTGATATTGCCTGTGCGCAATAATCAATGCTGGTTGGAGCTGCTGCTCAGGTCGAAACTCATGATGAATCATTGCTGCAATCTCCTCTTCTCTACCGCGCGTTTGGTATGTCCACCGGCCACGGGCAATTGACTGTGCCGTGCGTCGTGCGTCCGCATAGTGACGAGTAAAATGCACTGGCACGCCATCAAGAGTAAGCGTATCGTTGCCATTGCTCAGTTCTAGCGCAAGCCGCGCTAAGCTCACTGCTCGCCAATACCGATAATCGCTCTCTCTCTCTGCAGGTGGCACATTGTCATACACGAGCGCTCTGTCTATATCGGCCACCAATCGGTCATAACGTATCTGCACTCGCACACCACTCCTGTTAGTTGTTAGTCTCGCTTGAGCATTACGGTAAAGGCTTCGCTAGGGATATCGACCTTGCCAAAGCGTTTCATGCGCTTCTTGCCGCGGGCTTGTTTAGCAAGGAGCTTCTTCTTGCGGCTCACATCACCGCCGTAGAGATAGCCAGTGACATCTTTGCGGTAGGCACCAATATTTTCGCGGGCAATAAACTTCCCACCAATCGCCGCCTGCAGTGCCACCTCAAAGCTCTGGCGCGGCACAACATCCTTGAGCTTCTTCACCACCTCGCGCCCCAGCCGTTGCGACTCTGAGCGGTGGCACATCACACTCAGCGCATCGACCATCTCACCCGCCACGTAGAAATCCACACGCACCAAATCCTCCGGCCGATACCCAGCGAGTTCGTAGTTAAACGACCCATAGCCACTGGTGACCGACTTAAGTTGATCATAAAAATCCGTCAGGAGATTGGCCAGTGGTGCCGCAAAGGAGATGAGGGCACGCTCGTCGATGTAACTGAGGTTCTTTTGCCGACCGCGCTTGCTAACGATGAGCTGGATTACTGCGCCGATGTAATCTTGGGGCACAACGATCTCACCATCAATCCACGGCTCACGAATCTCCTTGATCTGGGCTGGGTCAGGCAATTCGCTGGCAGACTTGATATCCAGCTCATCGCCATTGGTTAAGCTCACTTGGTAGTCGGTGCTCGGATTGGTGACGATCAGATCTAGATTGTACTCGCGCTCGAGCCGCTCACGAATGATATCCATATGCAAGAGGCCAAGGAAGCCAATCCGCACGCCATAACCCAGCACTGGCGAATTCTCTGGCTCGAACTGCAGCGCACTATCGCTCAAGCTCAGGCGCTCAATCGCCTCCTTCAGGTCATTGTAATCTTCGTTGGACACCGGGAAAAAGCCCGCATAGACGAAGGGCTTGACCTCTTTGTAGCCAGGGAGGGGCTGGACGGTTATCGCTGTCATGTTTGATATTATAGCAAGTTTTGCAGCAGAGGAGAATTATCCTTCTTGCAAGAAACCCTTATGCTCTACAGATGGATTAAGATGCTTTTCGCGGTAGTGCTGAATCTGCAAGAACTGCTCGGGCGAGAGGCAAAACATTGGCCTATAACCATCAATCGCTCTATACTTCTTCATCGCAATTCCAAGCTTTTTTGCAGTATACTGCACACTGTCAAAACGAACACCCAAGCGTTCGCTTGCTTCCATGATAGTCATGTAGCCTTCTGGGGCTTTTGGCACAATATAGCCATGATCGATCGACCGCTGCCGAATAGTCTCCTGCTCGGCAGGTGAGTAATACTCCCCCAACTTTGCGCCCCTCTGCCGGCAGTGCATACCTGTGATCAGCTGCTCCTGCTTTAATTCTTCGATGACTTGAATCGTTGTTCGAGGACTAACACCAATCGCGCGAGCAATATCGTACGAAACGTGGTAATCTGTCGGCGGTGAGCGAAAGTACCCCCGCTCCGTTAGACTTTGTCGCACGAGTGCTATTTGCTCACGTGTCAGTAATGTGCCACGCGAATCAGTTATAATATCACCTACTCGCTCTTCTCCAAGATATTTAAGCGCATGATCAACCGCCTTCCTGTGTACACCAAGATCACGTGCTGCTCGGCCTATTGATTTATAATCATCTGTTTGGCTTCGCCTGGGGTCTAGATAGTTTGCTCGTGATACCATCCACCATTGGCTTTTTATCTCTGTTAACTCACCAATCAAGTTAGTTACAAAATTCTTATTCGTCCGCAATGCCGTTCCGCAATCCGGCTGCTGAGCGATAAGTGCTGTGAGCTCACGCTTCGTTCGGTTACAGAGTGGCTCAGTGCTGTTCTGCTGCTGAAGGAGCTGCTCAGTCTTTTGTGTATCAAAGACATATGTCGCATTGCCATACTCATCACATACCAATATCGTGCGATTCAGCGAGGGTACGACCACCTCATAGTACGGTAGCTGGCGCATCATAGTAGGGTCTACACTACCCCTCAGTAATCATCACTTCTGGGCTATCTAGCGCAACTTCAAACTCATTCGCCAATAAGAATAGGACTGTCTTGAGCTTAGCTTGGGTCTTTGGTCGCTCATACGATTCAGCGCTTCCACTAGATCCATTTGGGCCACTTGGCTGCATGTCTGGTGGGACTATCTCACCAAATGAGACGTCGCAACTGCTGCAATACGCTGGTCGATTGCCCGTAGCTCAGCATCCTTCTCGCTGAGGTGATCAAGTACCTCTGCTGCATCATCAAGGCCATAGTAATGTAGCGCGGCATCCTCTGTCGCCGCATGGGTCCGCTGAGCGATAGTCGGCTGATGACTATATACATCCTCTGCCGATTCAATTAGTTCGATCACCTCACTCAAAGCATGCTCAGCATAGCTATCAACCGTACTCACCGTCAGTGGTCGGTTAAGAATTTGATCCATCTGACCCACAAAGTCTAGAGATGATGTTTGATGACGCTGCTCCATGGTTGTTTTGGTAGTGCTATACTATAACTTCTAAATGACATGATGGGTTACTGTGTAAGTACTTATACTATACTAGCATGGTGTCATGATGTCAAAAATCATACCCTTTCCTTATCAAATCTTTGCCAAGATATATATTTATTATCCATCGTCTCGTGTCCTACCTATACTGCCTATAGGGCAATGTATATTGATTGGAAATTGTATTCGAAAGTCGCAAAGTGAGGTGTACCACTCAATAATTACTGTAATATGCTTGATGTATTCCTGATCTCACCCTTAGAACTTGACACATATAACTAAGCATGCATAATAACAGTATGAACGAGTTTCTACCCAAAAGCGGCAAACTGGACATTGGTCACGAATATACCGATCGGGACGACGAGATTGTTAATGAAGCCCTCGATCTTCTACGGATACATTTTGAGTTTTCTGCTCCAGACTTAGCTGGTATTAGTATGATCTTAACACCAGATAAAATGCCACACGAAGCTGTAATCAACCGAATTGCCAGCGACTGGGAAGGCACGTCTACAGAGGATTGTGAACGCAAAGCGTTTTTATTCAATGCCGAAGAAATGTTTTTACCAGATGGATATCCAGAATCGTCACACGCAGAACCATATAGCACTCTACGAAGAGCAGCAAGAACCCTACGCCAGCAACACCGTGAACGATATAACCTCTGTGATGGTCAACCAAATAACTCAGTTAATGGAAGCTTGATGATAATCGACATTCCGCACCCAGCTGCGTACGGAGTGGAGATACCACCAGCAGAGTTACGAGAGTTCTTTGTTCAGTGTTCTTATGATACTTTAGGAGGAAATCTACAAGGAGCCCAAACCCAAGGTCACGATACAGTATCAGTGGTAATAGTTGCTCCATCAGCGTTTTCTGCGGTAGCCGCAGAGGATGAATCACTATGGTATTGTCTAAGCCACTATGGTGGCACAGAGGTTAGGCCTACAGAATATCTGCGTACAAGGAGTGTTACCGCTCCTCTATCATCTGCACCACACCCGTCTCGCTATACCGCTGGTAGGCAGTGAGGATTTGGCGTGTGGCATCGTTGGTATTGAGCTGCAATGCTTCGTCTAGCGAGAACCACTGGCCTGTCGATACTTCCTCGGTATCAGTGTGCGATGCCTCGTCTTGCCATTGCTTGAGGCAAAACACTACAGTAAAGGCCTGCGTATCGCCATCAGGATAATGATACACTCGCCCTGGGCCAGACTGTGTTGCAAAGAGCTCAAGGTCGCTGGCGTGCGCAGTGATCCCTGCTTCTTCGCGCAGTTCGTGCAGTGCCGCGCTGGTGTAGCTATCACCTTCTTCGACGTGCCCACCTACTGTGCTCCAGCGATCGAATCCCTTGGCGTAGATGAGTTTGACGCGCCCTACTTCATCAACCGGCAATACATCAACAGTCGTCGTGAGTAATTTCTTATCCCCAACCTTCTTGCGCAACTGCCACACATACGAGCCAACGTACCCCATATTCACACTCCCTTCTCTGCCGCCAGCAGCTGATCAATGGTACTTTCTATTATGATTTTAGCATATTCGTTGAGGATGAGGCGGCTAGCTCCACACTACTCGTCCGCACGAGAGTCTCCTACTTGCTGGAGGGTGTTGGCGAGCAAAGCCCAGGCAGCGAGCATGGCGTAATTGGTGATTGCACCAGTAGCGACCATGCGGTGGATGGTGGTAATTGGCAGCCACTCAGAGATAATTTGCTCGGTGCTATCTGGCTGGTGGTGATGGTTTGTCCCAGCATATTCGCCGTAAACCACGTGGAGCTTCGCACTGGTGCGACGATTATCGGCATAGAGCCAGCCACATTCCCGCACATTCGTCATAGCAATGCCCGACTCCTCAGCCAGCTCTCGCTGCGCCGCCGCGCACACATCCTCACCCGCTTCGATCTTCCCGCCCGGGAACTGATACAACACCTCATCCACCGGGTACGAATACTCTTGCTGCACCAAGATATTGTCACCTCGGCGACACACCACGATTACCCCACCATGCCCATGGTAGGGATAATGGATATATTGGATGGTCTTTCCATTTGGTAGCTCTACTGTATCTTCTGCGACGGTAAGCCGAGGGTGCTCGAAGAGTATTCGTGATGACTGGGTGTGCCATTTTTGCATCTGGTGTGATGACATTGTTGGTAAAATACGGATAATAACTTTACCTATTTGACCCTTTCTTAATAAAATTCATTTTCTTAACCCTAGGGATACGACGACGAGACAACACTGTAACCAGCCACAAACAGCCACTACATAGGACAAATCCAATTGTCGCAGGGGCGATCACCGCCAGACCAGCTTCACCAGAAAAAGTTATGCTCCATAGTAACTTACCGGCAGCCATTAATGCCATGGCTACCACACCTAGCCAGATATTTCGCCACCACAATGCCGCTGCTAAAGCAACAAAGGATAATGGTATAAGCAATGTGAGGAAAATCTTACCAAATGTCCATTCACTCTGCAGATACTGCTGCTCAACTTGCAAAAACTGTTGCACCTGTAAATTCGTTTCATCGGGCGGGGCAAACCATCCCATACTAGTCAAGGTCAAGAATATCACCATCATTATCCCCGCCCAGCTCCGCCGATAGGCAAACCAACAAAATGGTATCAAGAATAACGGACGGATATACCAACTAAACTGGTTGTGGTGCCGCTGCCACAGCCAATCCCAAAAACTCGGAGCAGTAAATGCCACGGCGATGAATAGCATAATTAGGCCAGCAAATAAGATGGCGATGAATGTGTCGTACTTTTTTATCGCAGCCATCATACAGTAAACTATAGCACATGTTATAACTACTCGAAGTATTTCTTGAGTGTCACCGTATCCCCCACCCGGGCTTCACGCGTTGTTTTCAGGTTAGTGACGATGTAGTCGGGTAGCAATGTTTCCTTTCCGGAATATTCAGTCGCCCTAATTGCTCCATACATAGTGTTGTTAGTATTTTATTCTATTTTATAAATAATGGCATCTCATTCTTAGCTCACTGCGCCTTCGGCAAAAAACCGCGCGCCACGAGCGCCTGCCAAGCCGTATCCGCCGAGAGAGATGGCGGCTGCGGCGTTGAAAATCCCTTATCGGGATAGGTCTTTATCCGCTCATAATCACCCAGCATCAACGTCAGCATCATAGTCGCACTGCCATAGGTTGCCTCATATAACTGATAATATGCTTCTACTGTTGTCGGCTGACTAGTTACATACAGTCGCGGCCGCGGGTGCGGCCACTGAGCCTCGGCAGTTGCCAAAAATCGACGCGTCATATACGGTTTATGGATTAAAATGATATCCTTAGCCTGGATTGCCGCCCCCGCCAGCAACTGAGCCGAACGAGTGATATTTTCGCCGGTATTAGCAGCGTGGTGTTCAAACAGGATTGCCGAGTTCGGCACCGCCAAACATTGGAGCTGTCGCCCCAGCAGCGTTGCTTCGGTTTCTGTTGCCCCATGATAGGGATTAGCAAATCCTGACACCACGATCCGTTGACTCACTCCCGCATGATATAGCTCGGCCGCTCGCTCGGCACTATCGATCATAGCTCCCGCACCGCCGATCACGATAGCATCCGCCCGCGCCGGCAGCCGACTCTCAACGCAAAGATACTCCCACAATACCCGGAGGTGATGCCAGTCTTGATCGGTGAGGGTTAGCTGGCTACGTGACATGCGTTCGCTCTCGAAACTTTTTCAACGTCACAGTATCACCCACCCGCGCTTCACGCGTGGTCTTGAGGTTGGTGACAATGTAGCCGATTTCGCCGGTGTCCAGCGACGGATCAGGGATCATACCGGGGCTGAGATGGCCGACTTCCAGTGCCAGACCATTCGCGCCAGTCGCCATCATGTGAATCGATTCACCTTTTTTGATCTGGCCGTCAACCACCCTGACATACAAAATCACCCCGCGGTAATCATCATAATAACTGTCGAAAATCAGCGCCCGTGTCGGCATATCAGCCGGCGCAATATCAGGATGCTCAACCGCCAGTGGCGAAGTCGGCGCTGGAATTCGCTCAACAATTGCTTCCAAAACTTGATCAACATTCTGCCCCGTTTTGGCAGAAATGTGAATAATATCGCTCTCATCACAGCCGAGCAGATTAATCACCTGCTTAGACACGCGTGGCACATCGGCTGCTGGCAGGTCAACCTTGTTGAGCACTGGGATGATCGTGAGGTCCTGCTCCATCGCGAGATACACATTAGCGAGCGTCTGCGCCTGGATCCCCTGGCTGGCATCCACCACCAGCACCGCGCCTTCGCAGGCCTGCAAGCTGCGCGATACTTCATAGCTGAAGTCAACATGGCCAGGGGTATCAATCAGGTTGAGGTCGTAGGTGCCAGGCTGGGGTGCGGTATTATTGCTATGGCTTCGTTTCGATGCTGGCCCGCTCTGCGTCTGCGCACTGGTAGGGTTTGCATCCTCCGTACCATACTCATACTTCATCCGCACCGGAGCGAGCTTGATGGTAATCCCCTTCTCGCGCTCTAGATCCATGCTATCGAGCAACTGCTGCTTCATATCCCGCTTGGTAACGGTGCCCGTCAGCTCCATCATGCGGTCGGCCAAGGTACTCTTGCCGTGGTCGATGTGGGCGATGATGCAGAAATTACGGATATGTT
Source organism: uncultured Candidatus Saccharibacteria bacterium (assembly GCA_963522835.1). GTDB lineage: Bacteria > Patescibacteriota > Saccharimonadia > Saccharimonadales > Saccharimonadaceae > Saccharimonas. Next base: position 93,034 of record CAUQZB010000003.1, on the reverse strand, counting down.
CCATACGCTAGCGTTTCCAGTTCCAGCCAAGGTTAATCCGTCCAAAGAGGATCTGCCGCAGCCGATTGAGCACTGGCTCGGCCTCTTTAAGCCGCAGCCGCCGGCTGAACCATATATAAACCGCAAAGCTCACTATCGTGATCATAATAAATTTCGGGAAAGCAAGGAAGAAACTCTTATCGTTTGTGCCAAAGGGGATCATCACCACACTCAGGTAGGCAGCCAAACCAGTTGGCACCGCAGCAATGACCATCTTATAGATGCTGTTGACGAAGCTGCGGTCAAACAGCTTCGGCATACGCCGCCCCATGAAGAAGAAGAGGACAATCACCTCCACGACGGCAGTGATAGACTGTGCCCAGGCTAGACCATAGCCTGGATTTTGGTTCTTCGACCAGAGATTTACCAGGATAATTGCCAGGATAATGTTAAACCCAATCGCAAAGAACGAGATATAAAGCGGCGTCTTGGTATCCTGCTGCGCGTAGAAGCTACGGGCTGCAATATGATAAATCGTGCGGAAAAATATCGTCAAAACTAGCACCCCAAGAAAACCGGATATCACTGGGTCACCCCCGTTGTGGATAAAGCTCACCACATAGCCCCGTGCAAAGTAGGTAATGACCGCCACTGGCAACGCGAGCCAAATAATCACCCGGATCATCACCTGCAGTTCTTTGCGGAAGAGATCCTCGCGCCCTGCCCCGAGGTGCTCCGTCATTTGCGGAAAGGCTGCGTTGCTAATCGCCACACCAATCAAGTTCACTGGCATCAACGACAGTGCCGACGCCTGTTGATAGGCTCGGACCGTCCCGTCAGCCATACGCGAAGCGAGGTTTGTCTCCACGAGGCCATTGAAGTAGTCAATTCCTTGGTCGAGTGAGCGCGTCCGCAGCAAGCGCAGCACCTGGCGAAAGCTCTTGTTTTTGCGCTTGATCATAAAGCGATAGTCGAAATCTAAACCCAGCAGGCCAATCGAGCTCACAATCAGCTGCAGCACCGAGCCCAGCACCACACCCAGCGCCACACCCATAATGCCACCCTCAAACACCTGCCAGCCAAAGATATTGATACCGTTCGTAAAGAAGGTTGCACCAATGATGATGCCAATATTGTAGATCGTTGGCGCTAACGCATAGAAGGTAAAGCGCCCAATCGCCTGCTGCATGCTCGCAATGACGGTAGAAATAGAGAAGAGGAATGGATTGACTGCGATCACGCGCATCATACTCACTGCCAAGCTTCGCCCCGACTCGCTAAGCCCCGGCCCCACCACGACGTTCACCAGCGGCTCAGCAAAGATCATAATCAAAATACTCGCCGCTAAGGTCGTGAGCGCTAAGAAGTTGATCAAGCTCGAGCTCAGATCCCAGGCAGACTGCTTATTGCCGGACGCTAGACGCTCATTAAACACTGGTATAAAGGACACACTCAGCGCCCCAGACACCAGCACAAAGAACATGAAATCGGGGATGGTAAAGGCTACGGTATAGGCATCTGCACCTACTTTGTAGGTGTCGTAATACATGCCATTGATGAGCCGCTCACGGTACATCCCCAAGACGCTCGACAGCAGCGTCGAACCCGCTAGCAGGGCGGCAGCGTTCTTGATATTTAGTTTGCTATTTGCTTTGGCGACGACTGAGCGGACACGCCGACGATTTGCTCCATGTGCCACTGGTACCTCCCTGCTCCTAGTGGAGCTTGGCCTCCGTTGGCAAAGTGGCATCTGCCATCGCAGCCTTAGCTTCGTCTTCTTCTAGTGTTTCATGAACAAGCAGCTCGTCTTTGAGCTTCTCAAGCGCTGGACGGTTGTGCGAGAGGACAATCTCAGCACGGCGAGAAGCCTCTTTGATGAGCGCCTCTACCTCGTGGTCAATCGCCTCAGCAGTCGCATCGCTATATGGCCGCTCGTGAGTGATCTTGTCAAACACCATGCCACCGTTATCTTCATGGAAGACTTGGTCGCGGAGCTTTGCGCCCATACCTTGCTCGATCACCATATCACGGGCAATCTCCGTCGCTTTGCGCAGGTCACTGCCCGCTCCGGTTGTAATGCCGTCATCGCCATAAATCAGCTTCTCAGCAATGCGCCCACCCATTGCTCGCGCTAGAATGTCCTTAAACTCATATACATTGGTGTAGCTTTTGTCTTCTGGAGGTAAGAACCATGTCACGCCGCCCGTGCCACCACGCGGGATAATGGTCACCTTGTGTACCGGGTCACTATCAGGCAAGACATGCCCCACAATAGCGTGACCAGCTTCGTGGTACGCCGTAAGCTCTTTCTCATGGTCGGTCATTACCTTGGCTTTGCGCTCGGGGCCAATCGCCACCTTTTCAAAGGCCTCGGTCAGGTCTTGGTTAGTGATCGTCTTCTTGCCGCGGCGTGCGGCAATAATTGCTGCTTCGTTGGCCATGTTTGCGAGGTCGGCACCACTGCTACCGGCTGTCTTGGCGGCGAGCTTGTCGAGGTCGACCGACGCATCAGTTGGCTTGTTCTTGAAGTGCACCTTGAGGATCGCCTCACGGTCTTTGCGCTCGGGCAGACTAATCGTCGTATGGCGGTCGAAGCGACCTGGGCGCAACAGTGCTGGGTCGAGCACATCGGCCCGGTTGGTTGCCGCCAGGATAATCACGTTTGTATCCGCCTCAAAGCCGTCCATCTCTACCAAAATCTGGTTCAGTGTCTGCTCGCGCTCGTCGTGGCCACCGCCCATGCCAGAGCCACGCTTGCGCCCCACAGCGTCAATCTCATCAATGAAGATAATAGCTGGCGCATTCTTCTTGGCCTTGGCAAAGAGGTCGCGTACCCGGCTTGCCCCCACACCAACAAACATCTCCACAAACTCTGAGCCACTAATGGAAAAGAACGGCACATTAGCCTCGCCTGCAACCGCTCGCGCCAACATCGTTTTACCGGTACCGGGGTTACCAACGAGAAGAATCCCCTTAGGGATCTTAGCGCCCAGGCTCTGATATTTCTTGGGGTGCTTGAGGAAGTCCACCACCTCTTGCAAATCTTGCTTGGCGTTTTCGTTACCCGCAATGTCATCAAATACTACCCGCTCTTTGTCAAGGCCATACAGCTTGGCCTTACTCTTGCCAAAACCCATCGCTTGGCTGTTCTGCCCCTGAGCTTGGCGCATCATAAACATAAAGAGAACGCCAAACAGCACAACCGACAGGACAATTGGCGCAAGATTCCAAAACAATAGGCCCGTCTGTGATTCATTTTGCACCTTCACCTCTGTTTTGTCGTGCTTGAGCCCTTGGGTGTAGATTGTGCCGTTTTCTTTGAGGCTGCGCTCGGTTGGCTTGGACTGGCCTTTGGGTGTAACAGTCAGCTCATTGCCTTGGATCTCGATCTTGGCAATTTTGCCATTATTTGCCCGGTTCACCACGTCCGAGAGTGGCACCTCCTTAAGGTTGGCCTGCGGCGAATTAATTGCCCAAAATGCCAGCACACCCAGCACCACAATCGCCCAAAACAGCCCTAGACGCAGGGCATTGGTCGCTTTCGACGGTTTTTTATTCATCAGGGAACTCACTCCTTTCGTTCGCTTGCATTCTCACACAGTAATCTGATCTATTGTACCACTTCTACAGTGAATTGCCGAGGGCCAAACTGCAAATACACGCCATCACCCACCACATGACAGCTGCCTGGACGAGCAGTCTTGATGGCTAGCACCGCACGCTCAAGCCGCGGACGGGTTGGACGCGGTGCACCCGCCCACATAATCATCGCACCCAATAGTTCCTGGGCGCTTGCTTCGTCAATCATAATAAATCCATGGCGCTCGGCTGCAAACTGCGGCAAGAGGTGCTGCACTTCATCATTAATCGTATGGCGCAGCGCAAGTTGCCGATGCCGCAGCGCGGTAATCTGCGCCGCCTGCTCTGCCGTGAGGAGCCGCTGAATGCAGCGCCGCAGCCGATTGCGTGTATAGCGGTCACTCGCATTCGTCTCATCTTCTACCCATTCCAGGCAATGAGCCAGTGCATAGGCGCGGATATCTGCCTTGCGCCAGCCCAGTAGTGGCCGCTCCACCCCAGGGCGGTTCAGCACAGCCAGCCCACGCCATCCTGTTCCACGTACTAAGTTAAGCGCCACTGTTTCTACCAAATCATCCAAATGATGCGCCGTCACCACTGGTGCTTGGTACTGCGCTGCCGTATCGAGCAAAAAATCATACCGAGCCTCTCGCGCTGCTGCCTCGCTCGCATTTGGCCCAAGCTCAAGCCGGGTAGACACAAAGGGTAACTCATAGCGCGCCGCCAGTGCTGCCACAAAGCGCGCATCCGCCGCCGATGCTTCACCCCGGATCCCATGATCGACATGCGCCACAATCAATGGCTCCGTCGCCTGCGCCGCCATCACATCCAAGAGCACCACACTATCCACACCACCAGACACTGCAACAAGATATGCCATGGCAATAGTATATTCATTTTGCCAAGAGGAGTAAATACTAGTTTTATTATGCGCAATATGCTAGGCGCAAGACACAAAACAAGCCGCCCGGGAGGAGGAACGGCGGCTTGCATGATAGAGGAGGAGGTAGCATGTGCTACTACGGGTAGTATGCCCCGCCTTGCTTAAATGGAGCTGAAAGTGGATACTCTTTACTATTTTTAGCAATATACCGATGTAAGCCAGCGCGGCAGAGTCTTCACCAGCGAGCTTCTTATAGGCTCTAGAGTCTCGCAATGTGGTCGCAGCTTTTCGTCATATACAGCAAAGCAATGGGCTGCGCCCTATGCAATTTGCATCATAATATTCTCTGTTTTTATGAAGAATGCGGTAGTATATTCAATTTTTCTTTTTCTCCTAATCACCCAGGTTTTAGCAATTTCTACTCTTTTCCTCTATACCGCTCTACTCTCAGAAGTAGCAGAAAATAAAAAAGACTAATCCGATGGTGTCGAGCTATAAGCTCAAACTCCTAGGTTATTAAGAAGACGAAAATACCTCAGCTACAAAACAGATCTCTCTACTTACGCGACAGCTTACTTGCCGCCGTTCGCACTGCTTCGCTCCACGTTAAGAAAACGTGCGGGAGCTCTGCTAGTTGCTCAGCAGTGAGGTCGTGCTTGATGGCGAGCGTGACCTCTTGGATGAGCTCACTAGCACGCGGAGCGACGATCGTCCCGCCGAGCAATACCCCTTGTTTGTCGCTAATGAGCTTGACGAACCCCTCGCGGAAGTCACTTGTATTGCTGCGAGCAATCATACCGAGCGGCACCAACACCTTATTAATCTTGAGGTCGCGCTTAATACAGTCATCTTCATTAAAGCCCACACTAGCTACCTCTGGATAGATAAAGGTGGCGCGTGGCACCAGCTCGTAGTCGAGCGTCATTTGCGATTTAGGGTGCAGGATGTTGTGCGCTGTTAGCCGGCCCTCGCTCAAGACGGTGTGGGTTGGCACATCATTACCTAGCACATGGCCCGCCGCATAAATATGCCGCACGTTGGTTTGGAAGAATTGGTTGACCTCAACACCACCATCAGGCGAATACGTTACCTCGGCATTATCAAGCCCAATATCAATGGTTGGCTCTGGCTTGGTTGCCACCAAGACACGCTCTACTTCCATCGTCCGCTCAATACCGCCACGAATATATTGGACGATCACGTTGCCACTTGGGCCACGCATGAGGGAGCGAATCGTCGTTTGCGTCAAGACCGACAGTGGTTGGTCGCGCTGCAGGAGGCTGCTCACCGCCTCACTTACCTCTTCATCCTCAGTCGGCAAAATGCGCGATGACTGCTCTGCCACCGACACCGTACTACCAAAGGTTGCAAAGAAATGCGCCAGCTCAATCGCCACCGTCGTCGCACCAATGATCAACAGGCTGCGAGGCGGGCGGCTCAGCTTGAGGGCGGTGCGTGGTGTGAGCCAATCGATCGTCTCAATGCCCGCAATCGCTGGCTGGGTCACATGCGCCCCTGTTGCGATCAAGATATGCCCCGCCGTTACTTCATGGTCGCCAATCGTCACGGTGTGCTGGTCGCGTAAAACACCTTTGCCGTAGAATGTGTCAATCCCTTGTTGGTTATAATAGTGCTCATTATCACCCGCACCAGTCCGCTCTACCACTGTATTTTTCCAGTGCTGGATGGCTGGGTAGTCAAAATCCACTCGCGATGTATCGAGCCCAAACTGGTGACCACGTTGGATGCGATTGTAGAGTTGTGCCACACCCATTAGCGTCTTGATGGGGATATCTCCCCAATTAGGCGCACCACCACCAAAGATGTCTGCCTCAATCAGCCCCACCTTCTTATCTGCCCGGGCTGCCACCAACGCTGCAGTACTGCCAGCTGCACCACTACCCAGCACCAACAAATCATAATCGTAGCGTGGTCGTCGTATCATGTGGTGGTTCTCCTTAACTCCTGATTGGGCGTTTTCTCTATTATACCACTGGCCTGGGCAAAAAAGAACGCCAAAACACTCGCCTGAGCCCTAGCCTTCTTGCCAATTCTCTGCTATAATGCGTCATGTTTGGCACCGTAGCTCAGCCGGTTAGAGCGCAGGACTCATAAGCCTGAGGTCACTGGTTCGATCCCAGTCGGTGCTACCAGATATGATAGGCGGCGTACGATGAGTGCGCCGTTTTTTACTTATGATCACTACCTAGCTCCAGTGTATAAGTGAATACCATAAAGAAATATTCAGTCTTGGGATCGAGACAAAAAGCATGCGAGGATAGGGTGCAATGGAGTACGGAGTGCCTAATCACTCATCGCGTGCATCATCCTCTATAATCAAAAGCACCTCAGGTACATCGCCCAAGGTGCTTTCGATCGTTTAGAGTTCTACCTCTGCTAATTTGCTGTGGCGCGCGGCAATGAATGCCCGCAGCTCTGCCATACTACGCGACCGATTCCAGGTGGCGAGTATGGTTTCTTTCGTCTTTTTTCGCATATCTACCCTCTTTTTTGTGTTGTCATTATCGACCTACCTCGATCCTAGCATATATACGAACAAAATGCAAACAAATTATTTCTTATTTTAGTTTTTTTGTTTATCCCTGTTATCTCGGTATCCCTCACCATTCTAGGGCGGCCCTTTGCTTGTCGTGCTTTACGCCACCTCTCAGGCTATTTTGTTACCTCTCCCACGCGCTTGCCCCTAAATCGTTCACCAAGATGACCCGAGCCATTGCTGGCTACATCAGAGATATGCACAACGCTCACTGGTTCATGCCTGAAGTGAGACTCCACCAACTCGCATAGCACTCATGGCACACTGCTAACCATCAGTAGTAGGGCTAATAGGGTGCTGAGACCAGCGCCAAACTTATTCTTCTTTCCACCTTCCCAAGACACCAAAGCAAAAACCCTACCGTATGGTAGGGTCCTTACCTTGGTTGCGGGGGCAGGATTTGAACCTGCGACCTGTTGGTTATGAGCCAACCGAGCTAACCGGGCTGCTCCACCCCGCGTTACGATTCTTATTCTACCAGTGATGAATGCCAGTTGTCAAGGATTTACCACCTGAATGTCAAGATTTCCGCTCCCTCACTTGCTATTTATCCTTTTGCTGAGCCTGCTCGGCTGCACCGCCAAAGAGGAAGGTAATCCACTGCTCGAGGTTGCTGCTCTGCGCATCGGGGTTGGTAGGCTTGTCGGTCGGTGGGTCGTGCGCCTCAGAGCTATTCTTAGGTAGCACGATCACCTTCTCGCCAGGCGCCACCAAGCCAAGCTTCTCGCGGGCAGCAAGCTCTTTGTACTCGTCACTCTCGCGGAAATTCTTTTGGTATTGCAGCGTTTGCGTCTCAAGCTCGGTGAGGACAAGCTGCCGCCGCTTCGTCTCCAGCTCGCGCTGCTGCGTGTAGTTCTGCTGGAGACGTGCCACCGACTGCCAGGCAAGGTATGTCGCAATTACAAGCGCCAGCGCCAGCACAACGGTATTGAGCTGGAGATAATCATGCTTGATCTTGTAGATGATGTGGCGCTTGGTAGTGTCGCTGAATACAAACTTCATAGGCTTCTATTATACCGTAGGTCGCGTAGTTGTTGCAAAAGCTGCGGGCCAGCAAAAAACACGCTGCGCACCACAATTTTGGTTAAAAATCGCTCATAGACTTGCCAGGTGTCGACCTCTGTGCTATAACCAATGCAAGATGACACACATACAACCTTCTCATAGGGCTGTGCTTGAGAGCAGCTCAGTTTTACTAGTAACACCAGAAACAGTAGTTCGTGCTGCGACACATGCAGCAGCACGGGTAGGCAAACTAGCGATACAAGGCAAGTTATTTGATGACAGCACCATTCCTCATTCGGCCGATCATGAACAAACCGAGCCTATACCCGCAATACACCCCAACACTCATACTACAGGTGGCTCTACCTCTGAAACGCAGCCAAAGAAGCCTACATTCGATGATCTCCTTGCCCGACAACGCTCTGTTACTGCACTTGAGCGCAAACGCACTCGTCATCCCACCCCCGAACTTGTCAATGCTTGGCGAGAGCTTGATCACGCCATTGCCGACCATCTCTTTGGCATGTCACCACAAGAATATGAAAAGTGCCGCACTGAGGCGACGGAGCAATTCTATGCAATCGTTGCATACCGCCGAAAAGTACGTGATGCTACTAAAGCCTCTCACCCATCCCAAACTGCCGCTCAGCACAGCAATAGGCCACAGCGAAGCGCACGAAAAAGATTATTCAGCCCCCAGGATGCCGCCGCTGGAGAATATGTAGTGCGTCCAAAACTACCAAAAACCCCTAAGAAGCTCGACTACTAGTAGCATATACGCCAACAATACGGTATAATGTGGCAAGTGGATCTGGGGGCGTAGCTCAGTGGTCAGAGCAGCGGGCTCATAACCTGTTGGTCGCTGGTTCAAGTCCAGCCGCCCCCACCATTGCAAAGCTTAGTCGTAGCACGCCCATAGTGGCGTGTTTTTAGTACGCGCAAACGGTATTAATAGGACTATGAGTAACGCAGCTAAGCATAGACTATATCGAGCTTCCAGCCCGAGATGCTACGAAGTTGGCTACAGTAAAAGCGCTTTTATCTTCAAGACCCAGCAGGCAATACTCCTGCAGCTTGGTTGGAGTAATTGCCAGGAATTTTACGATTATATTAGCAACATCATACTATTGCTTATTGCAAAACTTCATTTCATATAGTCGTTACCTTCTGCTATACTACGGCTATGAAGAACAAAAAATTATCCGACAAGATCATCATTGCATGGCTGGCAGTGCTTACCATCGGCCTCCTGTCGCTTATCGGCTGGGCCGTAGCACTGCAAAACAACTACCACAGCGCAGTCGACTCGCTTGGTAAGCAAGTGTTTGACCTTCAGGTGCAGCTTAATCAAAAGGATCGGCAGAAATAACCACCATACATTGCCATCTCATAGAAGACAAGCGCAACCTCGTACCAGGTATGGCAGTCGTTGATATGTCGTCGTCATAATATTTAGCCAGCAAAGGAGGAATATGTCTCATTCAGTCATACTCGCTCAACTCGCTAGCAGTGGCTGGACCCAGTGCTCATCAATTGCCCGTGCCTTAACCGAAGCTGGTATTCCTGTACCAACTGAAACTTATCTACGGAGCGCCTTTGACATATCGGTCTGGGATACGGTTGCAACGCTATCTAGCGATCTGTCACGACACTTTCAGAGTTACCCCTTCGCTGAGGAGGCTATTTATGGCCCACTCCTAGTGCCGCACGCCCGTTTATTTGATGTGCGCCGATCTCAAAGCAGACATATCCGCAGCAGCCAACCTGAGATAACCAAGCCAGACTTCGTCGACGAGCGTCTTCCTCTTGGCGCTGACCATACTGACCTTGCAGCTCCTTGGACACTATTTGTCACCATTATCTCTGATGCTGGCCTAGCAATGGGCAGTTACAACGATATCACCGCACAGCCCAGAGATATATACACCGTCAACGGCTCCGACACGCGCCAACTGATGACCCGGCAACTATGGTGTGCGCTCGTCTTGCAGAATCTCCAAGCACCAGACTGCGAACAACGCAAGCGCTGGACGAGTACGCTCTTTGCCGGTGAAGCATTGATTGATGGCAGCGCTGTCTCAGGGACAGTCTTGCATGGCCAAGTGCGCCAACGTCTCGGCAAAGCCACTCGTGGCAGTTCGCCAATGCGCATCCGTCCGGCACTGCATGTGGGGAGTGCTGCACCAATGCATAACATGTCATATAGCTAATTGCTAATACGCAGCTTATGCGCTCACACCTCCTCTCATGCTCCTCTCGCTGCGAACGGCGCAAAACGAGAGAAAACCGCAGCTCACACTGAGCGCCGCTCTCTGGTGCTCTGAGTGGTGCGAAAGCGTGTCTATCGGCGCAAAGTTTAGTTTCTCGTCACACAGTATAGGCTCGCGGCTCACTCCATCTCATATTCCACTTGCTATGTAGTACTTCCCTTGCATCAAACCAATAAAAAAGACTCTTCCGTTATAGAAGAGTCTTTCCATATACAATCGTCCGAGCTATTTGGCTGCTTTGGCAGTCTTTTTCTGCGCCTTAGCAGTATCCTTTTTAGCAGCAAAAGGAAACTTATTGCGCGAATACTCCTTCACGTAGTAACCTTCGGGTAGGTCACACGGCTCACCTTTCTCGTTATTCGGTGATTTAGAAAAGTAGTAAATCGTCCGCTTCACGCCGCCTCGCAATACCGTGTCCTTCTTTGTATGCAAGTAGTAGACGGTACCGATCGAATTAGTATATTTGTAAGCCATAGTGCTCCTCCTATTTGATCTTACAAAACCTAGCCTACATGCTCATAAAATGGATGTCAACACTTTGGCGGCGATTTTTTACAGAGATGACGGCCAAGGGTAAGCGATTTTGCTTTCTGCTTATGGTTATTATGTATGATAGATGTTGGTACTATTTTTGTACGATAAACAGGGGTCAAGCATAAATTTTATGGAGCGTCTAGCGAACGCTCGCTCAAAGCCATCTTGCGTGTTGTACGTGTTGTAAATTATGTTGTAATTTTTTTATTTTTTGGCTATTTATTTTGCTGCTCGATACTGAATGCGCAGCATAATCCGCAGGATAATCATCCCCACGATACGCCCCAGAATGGCTGAGATGACCACGCCAGTGAGGAGAATCGTCCAGCCGGCAAAATCGGGCGACCATAGTGGCGCGCTGAAGTTGTAGTGATAGAGGCTGGTGTCGGGCATTTTGGCAGTCTGAAGGCCAGCATTGGTACTGCTGAGCTTGCCGAGCTCCTCATAAACGCACCGTACGTAGTCGATCGACCAGCTGTGGAAGCGTGGCTTACACACTGCATCAGCCTTGGCGTTGGCGGTTTGGCCAGCGCGGTTGGCGGTGCTGATCGAGGCGTTGAGCGCAGCCTTGGCGTCGCGATTGTACTGCTCTTGTAGGTAAATTGGGCCAGTATCGGCATTCATATGGGCAGAGGAATACTGCTGGAGGTCGGCGATGCGCTGGCGGATCTGCTCCATATTGCCCGCCTTATCTGCCGAGAGAACTGCCCGCCGCCGCTCGGTCATCCCCACATTATTGAGCCGCAAAAAAGTGGCAGACAGCACAAGCAGCACCATAAGTAGCAACACCAAGTGCCACATTTTGATGCGCCGGAGTCGCTTCATCGACCGCTTGACTTGCTGTTTGTTTGCCATGCTATGTACCCTACGTATGCCCACTTATGCTTTGGCTCTAGTATAGCATAACCTCAATATTGAACCCAGTAGCGCGAGGTGGAGCGATCGCACTCCTTGGCTACCTCTGGTGGTTTTGTGCCAGAGGCGGTACAATGGAAGGTATGAATATCTACTTCTCTGGAATCGGCGGCGTGGGCCTGGGGCCGCTGGCTGAGTTGGCGCACGACGCAGGGCACCGTGTGCTTGGCTCAGATAGCCACATTGGGCTTGAAACACAAGAACTTGAGCAGCGTGGCATTTCCGTCTCACAAGACCAAACAGGCGAATACCTGGCCTATCGCCACAAGCAAATCCCTATTGATTGGTTTATCTATACTGCAGCTTTGCCGCCCGATCATCCCGAGCTCGTCTTGGCGCATCGACTTGGCATCTATACCGCTAAGCGCGATGAGCTCCTCACTTATCTCATCAACGAGAAAGACCTTCAGCTCATCGCCATCGCGGGTACCCACGGCAAGACGACAACAACTGGCCTAATGGTGTGGGCGCTGCGCCAGCTGGGTGAGCCCGTGAGCTACTCGGTGGGTACCACATTGAGTTTTGGCCCCAGTGGCCATTATGTGCCAGGTAGTCGCTACTTTGTGTATGAGTGTGATGAGTTTGACCGCAACTTTTTGCAATTCCACCCTCATCTCACGCTACTGACCTCTGTTGACTACGACCACCCGGACACCTACCCTACCAAGCAGGACTACACCGATGCCTTTAGCCGCTTCCTTGAGCAGAGCGAATATACCATCATGTGGCAGCGCGATGCCGATGCAGGCGTTGTGCCACCACGGCGACGGGCGCGTGTCTTGGAAGATGAGGATGTGCAGCAATTTGCACTCGCAGGGGCCCACAACCGAGCCAACGCAACACTGGTGGCAACGGCATGTAAGCAGCTACGGCTTGGCTCGCCCGAGCACATTCGAGCGGCTATCAATACCTTCCCAGGAGTGCAGCGACGCTTTGAGCGGCTTGGGGCTGGACTGTATAGCGATTATGGCCACCACCCGGTAGAAATCGCCGCGACATTGCAAATGGCACGAGAATTGTCCGACCACGTTGTGCTGGTATATCAGCCACATCAAAACGTCCGTCAGCATGAGATCCGCCAGCAATACACCGACTGTATGGAGCGCGCCGAGCAAATCTATTGGCTGCCAACCTACCTCAGCCGCGAAGACCCAGCCTTGCCTATTCTCACTCCGCAGCAACTGACTGAGCAACTAACAAACCGCAGCAGCGTTCACTATGCCGAGCTCGATGATGCCTTGTGGCACGCCATCCAAACGGCCCGCGCTGAGGGCAAGCTTGTGCTCTGCATGGGAGCAGGCACGATTGATGGCTGGGTGCGGCAGCGGCTCGCGCAACAGGGGTAAGTGCCTACCTCAAACTATCTACACCTGTCGCAGCTGAATCATTGACAAGTATTCGCCTACTGTTAGTTCCTGTGTGGTAACTGTGATGGATTATAGCATCATCAAACCATACGCAATCTACCGATCATCCCCACTACCCCGCAGCTGACCGCGCTGCTGGCGGCTGGCGAGCTTGGCGTTGTTGCGCTGAGCAACCTCCTCAAGACTCGAACCAAGCAGGTGCGCCACTGCCGTTACATACCACAAAATATCACCCAGCTCCTTAATGATTGCCTGCTTATCTGTCTCGGTTATTGTGCCCTGTTGGTCACGCAATAGCTTCTTGAACTTCTCGAGCACCTCGCCCGATTCGCCACCCAGGCCCAGTACCATACCCATCAGCTGGGCATTAGCATCGCCGTAGGCATAGTCACTGCTCAGGGTGGTGATTGCTTGCTGTGCGTAGTCGTCGATCTTCATATATCCTCCTTGTTATTGATCTAAAACGTCGTCAAACTCCTCAAAAAAGTACGGGTCGCGAAAGAACGCCCGCGCTACAATCTGCTCCACTGCTGGCGCAAGCACGTACTGCGCCAGCTTGTGTGGGCGCGCCCAGACGAGCCGCTCATGCGGAGTGATATCATCAGTCGCCCCATAAAACACATGAGCCAGTGTGGTTGAGAGAATCGCTTTGTCTGCCCAAACACGAATATAGCACTCGCCCGCATGCCGTAGCGCGAGATCCATAGTGCCAAGCTTTTCCGCTGCTTCGCGTTGAGCCGCCGCTTGGATAGATCTATCATCGATATGGAGCTTGCCGTAAGGGAACGTCCAGGTATCGATGTAGGGCTGCTTGGTGCGCTGCTGCAGCAAGACGTCACCATTACTATTTTGCACCACGAGCATGGTTACGATCTTGGGCTGGGTACGAACCAGCATAGTGTCTGTGCTCACCCGATCGACATACGCCAAACCACGCGGTGCCAGGCTATAGCCACCCGGCACCTTTTGGACAAGCTGGTGCTGGAGCAGTACCTTGAGATGATAGCTAAAGAGATTGGTATCCACCCGCGGCGGACGCAAATCACGAAAGCGAGCCATCTTGCGGTAGCACAGCACACTTAAAATACGTCTTTGGATGTGGTGGTTAATCGTATCTTGCTCAAACATATTTGACTCAAACTATCCTATCTATCCATATTTACTATAGCACGCTATGGTAGTGATATGAATAACCTGCCATACAATAGTCACCACAATAATAACCAATATAATCACACGCCAACGACTTGGCTGCCAGAACACAATTATCCACCACACACGTCACACGAACGAGGTATCACACCATCACCAGTCCAAAGTCAGCTGTGCCATATTGCACTGCAGAGTATGGAGATAAGCTGTGATTTGGCCGATGTAGTGCGCGTGCCACGCCGGCCCGGTGGCGAGCGCGAGAATGACGCAGAGCATAGCTGGTCGCTTGCCGCCCTTGCGCCAGAATTACGTGCCTGTCTCTATCCGCAGTTGGATAATGATACAGTGCAGCAATTTGCAACTGTCCACGAGCTGCTCGAGATTGCCACTGGCGATGTCGCAACGTTCGACCTTACCCCTGTGCAGCTTTCCATCAAACAACAAAACGAGCAGCAAGCAGCCCACACATTATTACAGCGTCTTCCGCCCGTTATGCGTCAGGGGCTAGAGCGCTATGAAGCACAAAACACACCCGAAGCACGCTTTGTACGAGCAGTCGATAAGATTCTTCCAGTAGCGATGGATATTGTTGGGCAAGGGGTGCGGGTAGTCGAAGAGGACTATGGCATTAAAAATCTTGCTGAATTGCAAGCAGCACACGACAAGCTCATCGAGAGCTTCACTCAGCGATTTGGCACAGAATTTCCTGAGCTTGCTGAGCTGTATGCAAACCTCGCTTATCATTTTGAGACATGCTATGCACAAGAAAAATCTGCCGACATGATGAGTTCTCACGTCCCTGAGCGCCCTAATCAGCTCAAAGAAGTTGAGCGTAAATTTTTAGTCAATCTTGATAAGATACCAACAGATATTGACTCATATGATCATATCGACATCAGTCAGGGCTATCTCGCGCACAGCAGCGATGGATCGGAGACACGCGTCCGGCGTTTTGGTGATGGGCAACGTTTTGAGCTCACAGTAAAATCGGGTGGTACTGTCGTGCGAGATGAGCAAAATATCATTATTAATGAAGCAACCTTTGCTTCGCTATGGCCACTCACCAAGGGCAAGCGCATCGAGAAAACACGCTACTATGTACCCTACACCGACCCTGATAGTAACGAGCATACAATCGAGCTTGATATCTACCACGGCAACCTCGAAGGAAAGCTCATCACTGCTGAAGTTGAGTTTCGTGGCCGCGAGACCGAGGCGACACTACGTGCTGAAACATTCTGCCCTCCCGAGTGGTGCAGCACAGATATTAGTTATGATCAACGCTACAAAAATAACGCACTAGCGAGCCAGCAACACGGCATGCTAGAGCTCAGTCAGGTGAGTATGTAATCTTGCCACGGAGCGATACTACTGGCCATTACCGGTCGTCGCTCGCACGCAGCCAATCGCTCTCCCCTCACTCATCCAGCGCTGTTCGTAGGCAGTGAGCGTCTTGTATTCATCAGGTAGTGACGACTCGTGGAGATCGAAAGATAATTCGCGAATCGACCACTGCCAGGCAACGAGCTGCTCCAGGCTCCAACAAAAGAAATCACGATCGTCATGCTTGAGTAAAAGCGAGCCACCAGGCCGCAACAGCTGCTCGTACTGGCGCAAAAATGTTGGGTGGGTAAGACGCCGGCCAGCGCTGCGCCGCTTGGGGAATGGATCAGGAAAAGTCACCCACAACTGCTTGAGTGAGTGAGCAGCAAAGAGCTCGCCAATCTGATCGGCCCGAGCCCGTACAAACAGCACATTGGTGATGCCACGCTCAAGCGCCGCGTACGCCCCTTTTTGCAAGCGATCACCCTTAACATCCAGTGCCACAAACACCTCATCTGGGTGCTGTGCCGCTAGTTCCACACTAAACATCCCGGTGCCAGCACCGACCTCGAGCACCGTCGCACTCTGCCGCACCTCTGATGCTGCCTGGCACCATTCGTCGTACTCGTAGCAGTTAGTGGCGTTATGAAACTTAGCAAAGCGATATTTCTTGCGTTTGCGAGTGATGATAAATTGCTGAGGGTCAAGATACGTCATGAGTCTATTATACCTGAATACATGGCCTCTTTCGCGGGTGACCCCACGCTCCACGTTATTTGGGTGAGGTATGAGAATTCACTATTGGTCTAGCATGTTTTTCACTCGAGTAGTGAGAACCGCTCTAAAAAATGTTGTAATACTTACATCACCGAGTAAGCTTCTACGTTTTTCTCAGGTTATTATGCCCTACCTGAGTCGTTCCACCACCCCATCAGATAGCACTCGTACTAAGCGTGATGGTGGCGTATTAGTCGGCACAGTGCCACCATCATAATAGTAATCGACACCGCTACCAAAGTACGCACGAGCTTCGGCAATAGTGCGGGCGGGCGGCTGCCCTTCGAGATTAGCACTGGGAGCGATCAACGGGCCAGTCTGGCGCAAGACCGCCTGGAGCCACGGCAGCTGCGGCTGGCGATAGGCTAGCATATCATTAGCGCGGCGTAACCACTGCGGAGCATGGGGCGAATCGAGCAAGATACTCGTAGGCTGGGAGGTATCAAGCGATGGCAAGGCGGGTACATCGGCATACGTTTGGCTGGCATCAGCCACGAGGATGATGGATGATTTATTACTATCACGCTGCTTAAGGCGATATACTCGCGCTACTGCCGCTTCGTCATCTGCCCGGGCAACAATGCCATACAGCGTATCAGTCCGGAGTACTGCCACGCCACCACGCTGCAAGGTAAGCACAAGCTGGTTTAATTCATCATTCACATCTGTTATACTACCATACTATGAAGCCAATTACCTCACCCGAGCTCACTGCACTAGAGATTATTATCATTATTGTCGTGGCGATTGCACTGTATTGGGTGGGACCACGCGTGGTGATGTGGCTGACGCGGCATGCCTTCGTCACCACATATCAGCGCACGCTGCCCAAGAAGGATCTCGAGAAGCGGCATAAGACGCTGGGCGGGCTCTTCGCCAATGTGTGGCGTATTATTGTGGTGGTGATTGCGGGCTATGCTATCTTCACTCATTTTTTCAATGACGCAGCTCTTGCGCCGCTGTTTGCGAGCGCAGGGATTATTGGTGTCGCCTTCGGGTTTGGTGCGCAGTCACTCGTTAAGGATTTTCTCTCAGGAGTATTTATTATTAGCGAAAACCAGTATCGGGTAGGAGATATTATCGAGATCGATGGCTTTGGCGGGACAGTCGAGCGGATCGGTGTACGCTCCACAGTGATCCGCGACGTCGAGGGCAATGTCCACTTCTTCCCTAATGGTGTGGTGCAGCATGTCATCAACAAGACGATGGGCTATAGCAAAGTATACTTCACCATTACCGTTGCGCCCGACACCAACATTAGCACTGCCAGCGATATTATTAATCGGATCGGTGAGGAAATTTCTGGTGAGGAAAAATGGCAGCGCAAAGTGATCGAGCCACCGCATTTCGACATTCTTGGCGACTTCAATGCATCGTCGATTAGCCTTGTCGTCTCTGGCAAGACCCAACCATCCGACCAGTGGGCCCTCACGGCCGAGATGCGGCGACGGATCCTGCGTGAGTTTGAAAAAGAGCACATCGAGCTCGGTGCAGCCTCGCCAGGCAAGCACAAGTAACCTCTCAAGTAACCTCTATTGCGTATGCATTGCTCCCGCCACAACAAAAATTCATTCTACGTAACGGATATCCTGCTGAGCTAGTATGCTTTAATGAAGTCCTGATCTCAAGGTATATGACCTCTGTTAAGACACATCGCGTATTTACCAGTATAGTATAATACACTCATGAATCAGCAATTTCCTTCTTATCCTTATCAATCACAGCTGGCAGCTCCACCTCAGGCTCAGCCTGTGCCGCCAGCTCCATATTATCCACAGCAGCCAGTGCAGGCACAGCCACAACAGCCACCGGCATGGCCAGCCCAACAGCCCGAGCCTGCACCAGCTCAGATACCACAACCGGCAACTCCAACGCCCCCAAGTAACCCTGCGCAACCAGCCCAGCAATTACCCGTTCAGCAGCCCGCACCCCTTGTTGTCCAGCCAGCAGCCCAGCCGGCACCGGCAGTGATGGATGCCAATTACAGCAGTATTTTTGACGGCACACCACTAGTCATGGCAACGCCCGTCTCGCACTATCACAACCGCACCGTCTTTAGCCAAGTGCCCTGTGTGCTCGAATGGACGACAGCCAATCGCATCCGCGCCGTCGATTTTAACCCCCAAACAAATCAAATGATCGGTGTAGTGCTCGATATCGATCCGCAGCAGATCACCAAAGCAGCCGTCGAGGCAAGTTTTATCATCATATGGGTCAATGGCCAGCGCATCCAGTTCGACTTTGCTGGAGCACATGCCCAGCTGCTGACTGGCCTTGGCGCTGCAGTATCGCCAGGTATTGGTGGTGTTCTCTATGGACACAATGTCGAGCGTGCACTCGACAACGACTACGACTGGTGGTGGGCTGCCATTCAAGCCTACGCACCCTATGCTAAAATTATTGACGGCTTCGAGCGCGACGCGATGATTATCAACAATGGCGTCAACATTGGCCTCATCATGGCTTTTGTGACACCAATCATAGTAGTACTTATCGCCTTTATTATGGCATTATTATCATAAAACCAGATGACTCCAGCAAGCTGATTGACGTATTTTCTAATAAACAACAGCGCCCACAACACCATATAATAGATACAGCAAATGCAGGCATACTCCTGCATTGTTACTTCTATAGGAAGTCTACAACCAAAAATATATACCGCAAAACATATTCGTACTTGCCGATCTCAAGTTATATAGTATAATACTTCCATGAATCAGCAGCCCACGACGCCTGTATACCCGCAAACCACCTTATACTACCCACCAACACCAGCTATGCAACCCGCACCACCAATTGGTCGGACTCCTGTTGCAGCAAACCCTCTCCCTCAGCCCATTATGCAGCCAATGCAGTTACCTACTGCCCAATCATTGCAACCTACTATTGAGGCTAGTTATAGCAGCGTCTTTGATGGCACACCACTCATTGCAGCAACATTTGTCTGGTATAGCACTGGTTATTTCAATGAGACACCCTGTGTTCTCGAATGGACGAGCACCAACCGTATCCGTGCTATTGATGTAGATGCTTCGATGGGTCAATCAATCGGTGTTATCTTTGACATCGACCCACAGCAGATTACCAAAGCAAGAACTGAGTCAAGCTTTATCATTGTCTGGGTCAACGGTCAACGCAACCAATTTAACTTTGCCGGAGCGAACACGCGATTACTCAACGCCCTGAGCGCCGGTGTGTCACCTGGTATGGGAATCCTTTATTATTCCCATACCATTCAAGATGCTCTCAATAATCACTACAACTGGTGGTGGTGGAATATTCAGACATACGCACCATCTGCCAAATTCGTTGATGGTGACGACCAAGGGCTCAAGATTGGCGTTGCTATTGGTCTTGCAATACCTTTCATGGCTTTTGTTCTTGCAGTTATTGTAGTTATTATACAGATGGCATCACACCACCCTTAAAGAACTCCCAGGTTTTGTGCTGATCTTGAAGGTGCTAACGCAAAATCTGCGTAAGATAGTGGCCAACCGGAGCGACACAAGAATTTAATTCAATCTAGGCAAACTATTTGACCAATCTCCTCTGATGCGTCATAATGGGGAGCTATGAAGCGCACTTTTCTTGCTGTTGTTATAGTTGCTACTGCTGCACTTGGCTCTCCGGCCTATGCCGAGCCTGCTGCACCACTCAGCAACGATCAACTCACTCAAATAAAACAAAACTGCGTCCGCGTCAAGTCTACCCTGCGGCGCATCCATGCCAATGACGGGCTTGTCCGCGTCAACCAAGGGCAGCAGTATGAGGTGATTGCCACTCGCCTGATGGCACCGCTCAATAGCCGCATTGCTCTCAACCGGCTCGACGGTGTGGAGCTTGCCAAGACAACGGTAGAATACAATACTCAGCTTGCCGCCTTCCGCAGCGAATACCGCCAGTATGAGGAGAAACTGTCTGAGTTGCTACGGACTGATTGCACCGATCAGCCCGTCGAGTTTTATTACCTCATCAAGCCAGTGCGTGAGCGTCGCAAGCGAGTGGCCGATGTCGCCTTGCGGCTCAACCAGCTACTGAGCCAGTACGGTTCGCAGTTTGATGTATTTTATAGTAAGCAATTCCCTGCCAAAAAGGAGGTGCCGAGTGCCCAGCAGCCAACCCAACCAGCCCAATAAACTCGACTTCGAGCACCAGCTGAGCACTATGCGCGAGCACCGTTTTTTGGTGATGATCTGCGGAGTCATCGCCATTGCGGGCATCATGGTGTGGGTCGCCATGGATATGTACAATACCAGTGGTGCAGCGCAGGTTGATCTCAGTCGGCCTGGCTTCCAGGAGGTGCGCAAGCAAGCCGCTCGCGATGCCGAGCCCGAGACATACAAAACTGAGGGTAGCGTTACTAAGCAATCGCTCGACGAGTTTAAAAAAATGTACCAGCAGCGCCGTAGCAAGATCGCCGATGGTACCTTTGACCCAAACGTCCTGAGTGACGAATCACTCCAGCTATTCTCTACCAATAGCGACACCGAGAATCAGCAACAAACGCAAGCGCCAGCTGAGCAGCAATAGTACCTCACGCTGGTAGCACACCTAAAACTCGCTTCAGTAACAAGCGAGTTTTAGCTTTCTACTAATCTGCTTCTACCTCTGTAGAAAAGTTGAATATTTTAGAGAGAGTGCCTAGCTTTATTTATGCTTACAAAAGAGAAAATAGCAAAATAAGAGAATGAGCTAACATTGCAAAAGAAGGGTCTTAAGCTGCAGATGGCTAGAACCACGCAGCGCAGGTCTACATAGTTTGACATTTTTGACTATTTAGTGATATAATATTGCTAATATGACTCGCTCAAAATCTGAGGCTGTGCCAGACGACTCAGTCAAAAAAACATTACCAGATCTCTCGCGTCGTGAGGTGTTGGCAGCAGCTTGCCTCGGAGCACTGAGTACTCTACTCAGCGGCGACACCTCTCAGCCTTCTGCAGAGCAGTGCCAAGACCACGAGAAAGATTCATTCCAGCCGGTTGTTATCCGGCTTGGTGTTGTGGCGCTCAACGCCGCTGGCTTCGAACCTGGCAAGAGTAACGAAGAGATATTCGAAGAAGTGCATGTCCATACCAGCCGCATTACCCACACAACTCGTGGTGCGTATGAGTTCCACATTACCGAGTTTGCAAGCAACGTTGCGCCAGATAGCACCCGCACCAAGGAAGATGGCACGACCGAATACTATTACTCCAACGACCAAATCAAAAAAATCGCCGAAGAATACCGCAAGCAGCTAGACGTACAGGATGGTGAGCATTCACTTATGCTGATGGCCGTTAATACAGCAGGTGTGGAGAATGATGTACTCGGCCTCGCCTTCCAGAGCACCGATGAAGACAAAGCCAAGGGCGGCAACGGCCCAATGGTGCTTGTGCTGAGCAACAAGACTGGTGGCAATGTCTATAGCCATGAGATTGGACACGTACTCTCGAGAGATGAGAAAAACGGCGACCCCAGCAAAGAAAAGCAGTTCGGCAAAGGCATGGGGCACGAGATGGTGATGGACTGCCTCATTACTGATGCCGAGGGCAATATAACGCAGTATTGTGCTGTCGATACCATCCAGCAACTGCTTGCTATGGGCTGCGGCCTCAGCAAGCGCGATAAGTCGGACGCCGTGAATGAATACGCTTCCCCCGTCACTGTTATGGGTAATTCTATGGTCTACACAGATTCAGACACAAAAGTCAGCCAAGTGACGAATGAAGTCACCGCAACAGAGGAGCACAAACCAATCTACTCGCCCGCCGAGCTTACCTTTCTCGATGGGCGCCACCAAGTTGAATACACTACGTCGACCGATGGGCGCTACCCACTCTCGTATGATTTTACTAAGCGCTTTGCCCTGGTGTACTCGCTACCAAATGACCACGCACTCAAGACGATCCTTCCCAAGGCCGATACACTGATCTTTGCGCCAATCATCGAGTATATCGATAAAGATACGCCATTTGACTCGACCGATCTAGATGCAGTGCAGCGCCGCATTGGTGTCTTTGCCACGTGGGACAATGGCCGCGGTACGGCACTGCTAGATGTGAGCCTCTTTAACACAATCGACTACAGCGGCGAGAAAGAGAACGTCATTTATGCCGACGAACAACTCGGCCTCGTTGCTGTCTCAGGCTACGACAAGACCGATGGTGAGTACGTGCGGGTCGTTAGTCTAAGCTCGCAAGAAGGCACTGCCCTGCTAGATGAGGCGCGGACACGCACTGCCGAGCGCAATCAGCTCCTCCTTAAGCCTAAGCAAGCAAACTAGCGGTAGGCTCTAAATCTACAGTCCATCTATTACCCCATACTTATCTTACACACTGTTACAATGAACATTCTGTTCAGATATTCATTAATCACCTCAGTGGTGAGACGCCCATTACCTTCATCTTGTGATCTTCATCATGCCTCCACTGGCTGCTCGCTTTTGCATTTGCACCACACTATGCTATACTAACCAAGTTATGAATATGAAACCTGTCCTCAAACGTTATATTTCTGAATTTGTCTATGGTGCAGTCGATGGCACCGTCACGACCTTTGCCGTAGTGGCAGCCAGTGCTGGCGCAGGTATCTCGAGTGCAATTATCTTGGTGCTGGGCGCAGCTAACCTTATCGCCGATGGCTTCTCGATGGGTGCCAGTGCCTACCTCGCGGCCAGTGCCGAGCACGACGAGTCGGCGCGGAGTACAAGCAAACGCGCCTCACCAAAAATCATTGGCCTCATGACCTTCGCTGCCTTTGTCGTTGTTGGTAGTGTGCCTGTTATCCCCTATCTTGCCCATGTGCTGGCACGCGGCTCAAGCGCGGCTCATCCTCTGCTGTTTTATATCAGCTCAGGAGCGACGGCGCTCACCTTTGTAGCAATTGGCTATGTCAAAGGCAAAGTTGGTGGTGAGAATCCACTCATTGCCGCCCTGCAAACTCTCGCTCTCGGTGCTATTGCTGCTGCCCTGGCCTATGGCGCTGGGACAGTGCTCGCTGGATGGCTGGGTGTGCAACTGTAAGAGCTGCAAACAATTCTAATGATTCTACCTCTGTTATTTATCTTTCTTCTATAACTTGCTAAGTTTTATGGATATGAATATATTTAGTGAATGTTCATTATTGTTTATGGCATGGTCATTAAATCATAATGGCTGGTTTCGTCACACTCTAGAAATAAGCTAGTATCTCTGCTCATTTTGCCGCACCATTCTTTGGCAGCTGATCGATCAGCTCCAGCAGCTTCTCCCAATCAGCTCGCCGGGTATGGTCAATATCGACGTCTACTGCATGGTCGCGAATCGCCCAGAGGAGTGGCTCGGCCTCTGGCGTGATCCATGGCTGCATCTCGAGCGGATAGGCCAGCTGGTCAGACATAAGCACCCCATCGCCATAGTCACTCACCAGTGTGTCGATCGTATACTCTCGGCGAAGCATCCGCGCCCACTTCTGGCACAGTGCGATGGCTTCTGCTCGCGTGAGGGCTAGCTCACTCATACAAGCCCATCCTTCTGCAGCCCACTAAGCGCAGCAGCAAAACGCGGGTCACTACGCAGCTCCTGGGTAATGGCGCTCAGTGGTTGCCCCTGCGCCATGCGCCGTACAATCTCGCCCCGCATTTGGCGCAGGCTGCCAGCAAAGCGCGACTGCCGCGTGTAGTGCCGGCTGGTGCCAAGCTGACCCTTGCCTGCCGCCTTGAGCTCAGCGCCGTAGTCCATCAGCGCCCAGAACCACTGACGGGGCTGCTCTTTATCCATCGTCTGCTCCACCAGCGCCAGCACATCCCTATCTGCCACGCGCTCCTGCCCAGCAAAAAAGTGATTAAAATACACCGTGCGGATATTGGTCTCTACAAAGGCGGTTGGGATTTGATACACGTAATTCATGATGGCCCCAGCCGTATTGGCGCCAATGCCAGGCAGCGCCACAAGGTCGGCCTGCGTCGCAATAGGTGCACCAGCAGCAATCGCCTGTGCCGCGCTGTGGAGGTACTTTGCTCGGCGATTATACCCCAAACCCTGCCATGCCTGCAGCACCGCCGGTAGCTGGGCAGCTGCCAAGGTCTCGATGGTCGGGAAGCGGGTGGTAAACTCGGCAAACTTAGGTAGCACCCGCGCTACCTGCGTCTGCTGCAACATCAGCTCGCTCACCAGCACATAGTACAGCGTTGGCTGGCTGCGCCACGGCATCGGGCGGTAGAGCTGCTTGGCTTTGTACCATATCATAGCCTGAAATTGCGCTGTGTCCATAGAGTATAGTATACTAGAAGGATGAAACTATCTCGACTTATTCTCACAATCGCTATTGTCATTATTGCCGCATGGCTGCTTGGTGCCGTACTAAAGTTAGCTGCATGGATCATCAACGGACTACTCTCGCTCGCCGCGATCGTCGTCATTATCTGGCTTATTATGATGTTCATCGAGAGCCGCAAGCAGCAGAAATAATTTTCTGAGCTGCGTCGCTCTGTTGCATTAGCTTTATTATGACAACTTAGCCAAGAACAGCTGGCGCTGTTCGTTTTGTAAATTTCCCTTCTTCGTCTTCGCTATGCTCTTGTGCGAGGTGATACAGTATGTAAGAGCTGCGCGTCATTTTCCTTTAACCCTATGTAACAGGTTTGGTTTTTATCTCACTTCCACAGGATGTTCTCTTGTAAAGCAAGAGTGGTATGGGGTACTAGCATAGCAATACATCGCTTAAGTATACGCACACTCCACCTCTGTTGCTGTGTTTTCACTCGTCGACCATACCTGGCTCATGCGCTATACTAAGAACAATGGATGACGAACTATATCTTGATGAAGTCGTGGAGGTGGTAGCGATTTTTCGGCGTGGGCACCAGCCATGTCAACCAGTCAAATTTCGGCGCGGCAATGGCCAGGAAGTGACGATCAGGCGAATCGGCCTGGGTTTCGAGCATCAGCGCGGTGCACGTACGGTGCATATCTTCGATGTAACAGATGAGCAGGCTGATTACCGCCTCGAGTTTGACAGTATCACACTGGTATGGCGACTCACACGCGAGGCCGATCATGTCTCATAGCAATATCAATCCCGCCCCACCACTGATGATGCACATCGATCTCAATAGCTGCTTTGCTACGATCGAGCAACAATCTCGGCCGTTGCTCCGCCACCGACCAGTTGTCATCGTTAATCGGCGCAACCAGCATGCGGCTATCGTCACTGCAAGCTACGAAGCTAAGGCGCGTGGCGTCCGCACCGGCATGCGCTTGCCCGCAGCACGGCTACTTTGCCCCGACATCGTCCCGCTAGAAAGCGACCCACCCAAGTATCGCTATGTCTACCACCGGCTTGCTACCATTCTCAGCGACTACTCGCCCAGTGCCACCATGAAAAGCATCGACGAAGGGGTGATCGACCTCAGCCAAAGCCCGCCAGATATCCGGGCACGCGGCGCGCTGGCGATTGGCCAGGAGATCAAGCAGCGCCTCCGTAGCGAGGTTGGCGACTACATGCGCTGCAATGTTGGCATTGGCACCAACCGCTGGCTGGCCAAGATTGCTGCCGGCATCAATAAGCCCGACGGCCTGACTTGCATCACTGCAGATAATCTTCACGCAGTACTCGCTACGCTATCGCTCGAAGACCTCACTGGTATTGCCACTGGCTACAGCAAGCGCCTCCACCAGGTTGGTATCCAGACACCACTGGACTTTCTGGCCGCAAGCGAAGCAACGCTCGAGCACATGGTATTTCATGGCAAGCCAGGGCGCGACTGGTATAAGCGGCTGCGTGGTTGGGAGGTAGATAGTGATGAGCGCCCGCTTAAGACAGTCGGGCGACAATTCGTCCTTGATCAGCCAAACCTCAATTACGATCAAGTCTTGCGCCGCTTCCACGTCCTTTGCGAAGATATCGCGGCTGCGCTCCGGCAGCAATATGTGCGCGCCCGTGGTGTGCGCCTCTATGCCAAAAGTTATCAAACAGGCCGCTGGCACAACCACGAGCGCCGCGAGCATCCACTATGTGATGGTACCACGCTCTTTCATATCGTCAAGCGACTCACCCAGTCGATGCCGCTTCCCGCCTATGAGATTGGCATGTCGTGTTATCTTCTCACAAGCGAGACAGACGCACAGCTCGCACTCTTCGACGACCCATCAGCTCGCCACGCTCTCACTGCTGCAATCGACGAGATCAACCAGTTCTACGGCCCACACACCGTCCAGCCAGCCGATACTCTCGGCATTGCCACGCAGATGAAGCGCAAAATACCATTTGGTAGCGTGCGGTATTTATGAGCACTCATCGTGCACTATTGCCATCAACTCATCATGCACGACACCATTGGACACAAGTGCACCACAAAACGGCCGCGTATAATCAAGCGGCTGGCCCGATACACTCGTCATCTTACCGCCAGCCCCCTCAACAATAACGTGCACTGCTGCCATATCATACGCATTCACCTTCTCGGCATAATACCCAACGAAG
Source organism: uncultured Candidatus Saccharibacteria bacterium (assembly GCA_963522835.1). GTDB lineage: Bacteria > Patescibacteriota > Saccharimonadia > Saccharimonadales > Saccharimonadaceae > Saccharimonas. The sequence goes on along the minus strand of CAUQZB010000003.1, from coordinate 66,244 downwards.
CGCCCCTCGGCCACACGGACGCTCTTGGCTACTGCGCCACTAATGCTTGCTGTGCTCACCTTGCGTTCGATCAGCTGGTCATAATATTCATGGCGGCGGATATTCGCATAGCTGCACGACGCCGCAAAGATCCCCTCTGTGAGCGTCTGGCGATTCACCTGCAGCCGCGTACCGTTGCAAAAGGCACCATGGCCACGCACTGCCCAGTAGAGCCGATCTGTCATTGGTTCATAGCCAACGCCAACGGTTGGCGCACCATCAACTACCAGCGCGAGCGAGAACATTGCTGTGGGCACACCCCAGGTAAAGGCCTTTGTGCCGTCGACTGGGTCGCACAGCCACTTCCGCCCAAGGCCATAGCCCGTCGTGCTCTCCTCTTCGCCAATGACGCCATCGTCCGGGAAGGTCTCGTGCAGGCGTTGGATCACCAGCGAGTTGATTGTTGTATCGGCAATTGTCACTGGCGTGCCATCCGCCTTGGTCTGGCGCTGTTGGTCGCCATCAAAATAGCGACGCATAATATCGCCCGCCTCGCGAGCAATCCGCTGCGCGGTATGAAGTTCTTGTTCGTACATACTCATCAGTATATACCGTTGACTCTTGTGAGTGCAATGCTTAGGCGTTTCGTTGTCACAGCCAAGAGGTAAAGTCGCTTAATCTCTTACTAACAGAGCCAAAATATACCGAGCAAAAAAGCAATCACTCTCCCTTGCCATTACTATGCACCCGGTGTATAGTAGATAATATTACTAGTATTATTGAACCGAATAAGGATATACCAATGGCGAAAAAGCTTCTGAAAATTCTGGGTATCATCATAGCAATACTCTTAGTGTGCTTTGTGCTGTTTGTGCTTTATATGAACTATCTCAACCAAAGTATCACTGGCAATGACGGCGTGGCGAAGGATTATGCTGCGAAATTGAATCCCAGTGGCACACTGGAGCAACGCTATACTAAGCCAGGCCCCTACCGTGTTACACACCACACTCATCGCAGCGATAGCACAGCTATCAAAGAATATCATATCTACACTCCACAGCGCACCGCTCCGGGCCAAACCTTCCCACTTGTGCTGATGGTCAATGGCACCGCCACCTACGCGTCTACTTATGCGCCAATCTTCGAGCATTTGGCCAGCTGGGGTTTTGTCGTCATTGGCAATGAGGACGGCTGGCCAGGCACTGGTGCAACGACATCGATCATGCTTGATACTGCACTAGAGCTCAACACTGCAGAGGATAGCCCCATCAAGGGGTTCATCAATACGAGCAAGATTGGCATTGCTGGGCATTCCCAAGGCGGAGCTGGTGCTATCAATGCCGCCACAAAATACGGCAACAGTCACCGCTATATCTCCCTCTACACCGCGAGCGCCGTTGGCCATGGCACCGCAAACGGCAACAACTGGCACTACGACACCAGCAAGCTCAAGACAGCCACCTATATGATGGCTGGCACCGGCCCAAGCGACAACCTCGCCATTAGCCCACTGGGTGACTTGCAGCAGAACTTCCGCGTTCTTAATACAGACAAGCCGAGCGTCATCGCGCGGCGCAAGACCGTTGGCCACAAAGATGTACTGGAATATGGCGATGCCTACATGACTGCCTGGTTCCTCTGGACGCTGAGCGACAACACCGAAGCAAAAGCAGTCTTCGCTGGCAACAACGCCGAGCTTCGGCACAACAACGACTGGCAGGATGTAGAGACAAAGCACATACAATAAAGCTAAAGCTCACGCTACGCTAGCCAAGAAACGGCTAGCGTAGCTCTTATTATTGCTTACTTAATCTTCCTGACGTAGTGCTTGCAAAAGCCTCTCTTCTTCACCTGGTGCAAATACCGTCATCGTCCCGCCAATCACATCAATAGGCGTCGTCTTGCTGATATTCGGGATAATCCCGTCAGTTTCTGACAAATCATAGGTTGCATTATCATCAAACACAGTGAAACGGGTGATTCGGTCTCCCGGCTTCCAATAGCTACCCTCAACACGATGAAGCGCCCACTTGATTGCAGCCACACCGAAGAGGTGAACCTTTTCTTTTACCCCCCTAGAAGGTCAAAATGTTCTTCAGGTTTTTGCGGTAAGGTGTCGTGTGTTCTCGTCATAATTGCCTATATTATACCACAGTTATCGCTCTATTGCGTCGCACACCGCCGCCACATACCGTGGATCATCTACCGCATGCCCAGCGCCTTCTACCACTGTGCCATGGACGGTGGGGATATGTTGCACGGCAGTATCAAAGACAAGTTTCATCTCTGGCCACTTAATAAACTCCTCTGAGCCAACGAAAATCTGCACAGGGCACGTAATACGCTGCGCAGCCGCTACCAAGCTCACCTGCTTGGCATATTCGAGTCGCCGCTTGCCAATCACACGCCAGTCACGCCCAGACCAATACTGCGCACACTCTGCAAATGACGGCGACAGCGAGAAGAGCCACAGCTCACTTGGTGCTTGCTCACACGCCGCTAAGAATGCAATACACGCCCCAAATGAGAAACCAGCCAGAATAGTCTCAGCTGGATCATACTGCTGATACCACTCTTGTAGCGTCTGCAACCACTGTTTTTGCATAGTGCGATGCCACTGGATTGGCACAAATTCTACCGCGTAGCCCATTGCTCGCCAGCGGTTCATCAGTGTATCGTAATCACGGTCGGCGCGCCCTTCTTAGAAGCCCGGCACAAAGAGAATCGTTTTATTCACATAGCTATGATGCCACATTTCTAGTGGTAGTACAATAGTTTCCTAGCTTACTTTCAGAACCATCTCCCTCCTGCCTACTATTCTGTCTGTGAAATATCAGAAATTGCTACTACGCCATAGTTATGCTTTTCAGCTCCCGCACTAGGAAGCGATTTAGAAGCGTACTTGTGTATCCTTATTACAGAATAACCCTCTCTGTCGCTATGAGAGGTAGACTGACATAAGGCAAACATTAGTCAAATATTCTCAACCAGTACCACGGCAAGAAGCAACCTATCGCTTCACCCTCTTCTCCGCTATACTAGATGTATGACAACACTAACGAAATTCGCCCACTCTTGCTTTACTATTACAATTGACGGCCAGAGCTTGGTCATCGACCCAGGTGTATACACCGACGATTTTGCTATGCCGCAGCAGGTAGCGGCAGTTCTCATTACTCATGCCCATCCCGACCACTGTAGCCCTGCGCTCATCAAGCGTATTATGCAAGCATTTCCTGAAGCAGAGATTATAAGTATTGACGATATCATTGTAGATAGTACAACGATATCTTTGCCAGAAGGTACGCTCTCTGTCCGCCATGCAATAGCCGCGGTGCCTGGTGATACACGCCAGATCGGACCATTCACGCTTGAGTTTTTTGGCGGTGAGCACGCTGCGGTAAGCCCAGACATTCCGCGCCTCCACAACCTTGCCGCGCTGATCAACGATCGTATCTACTACCCCGGTGATTCCTTCGCTTTGCCTCAGCGCCCCATCGACGTTCTCGCTCTGCCAGTGGCCGCACCATGGCTCAAGTTCTCCGAGGTGCGCAGCTTCCTGCAGGCCGTCGCCCCGCGCCTCGCCTTCCCTGTTCATGACGCCATCTTGAGTGATGCTGGCAAGGGATTGATTGATACACTTTGCACAGCAGCGGCAACTGAGGCTGGAGTGAAGTATCAGCGGATAGAAACGATAGAGCTATCGTAGCTAGCTAGTCTCTATTTTATTCTTATTACACGCGCAACACACTTATGATTTTCGTGACTTTGTAAGGTCTCGCAGCGCCCGATCGCTCCACTCCTGCCAGCGGCCGAAGCTGCTCTGCTTTGATAGATCCAGGAACTCGCCGGTGCTCCACTCCACCAGCCGCATACCAAGCTGCTGGATAAGATACGCAAATACCTCCGTTGGCTCCCTACTACCCCGGACGCGCAGCCCCATAGTGATGAGTTGCTCCCTGTGTTTGCTCAGGCTGAATTCGATCAGCCACTCTTTCTTCTCCATAACAAGCCACGACGGGTCGCGCGTGTCTAGCTGCGCATCGCATGCTTTGGCAGCCTTTTCAAGCTCGGCAATCATCTGCTGGCGCTCGAGCGGCACGCAGTCTTCCTCCGTCAGGTCGTCGACCGACTGGACATGACGTTTTGTTTTGATTGCGGTGAGATCCCAGCTCATAGGGTCACTGTCTCCTTGTGCACTTTTGTTTCATTTGCACCAGATTCGTAACGATAGCGAGCCATCGCTCATTTGTTTATAGCCCCAACTCCTTCAGCTGCCCAGGTTCTACCTGCGCGGGTGAGTCCATCATGACGTCGACACCGCTGCCGTTTTTGGGGAAGGCGAGGGTTTCGCGGACGTTATGCTCGCCGATTAACTCCATCAGGATGCGGTCAATACCAAAGGCGCAGCCCGCGTGTGGCGGCGCACCGTAGGTAAAGGCCCGCAGCATAGCGCCAAACTTCTCTTCCACATACTGCCGGCTATAGCCGAGCAATCCAAATACTTCATACAGTACGGCCGGGTTATGGTTACGCACACCGCCGCTGCAGATTTCGTAGCCATTCATCACCATATCGAACTGGTCGGCCAGAATAGCTAACTTATCGTCATCCGTCTGGGCGGCTTGCAAAGTGTTGAGCCCACCCTTTGGCATGCTAAAGGGATTGTGACCAAAGTCGAGCCTACGCGCATGCTCATCCCACTCGTAGAATGGGAAATCGATAATCCAGGCCAGCGCCACCACCTGCGAGTCCTTGAGGCCAAAGTGCTCGGCAAACTCACTGCGCAGCCGCCCGAGCACTGCATTAACGACTGGGCGCGTATCAGCCCCAAAGAAGACTGCATCGCCGTCCTTGGCCCCCGTCTTGGCTTGGATAGCAGCCAGCTCTTCTTCACGCAGGAACTTAGCAATTGGGCTCTTGGCCGCGCCATCTTGGTAGGTAATGTAAGCCAGGCCGCCTGCGCCCTCGGCTTTGGCGATGTGAGTAAAGCCATCGATCTGCTTGCGGCTGAGCGACGCACCGTTTGTGACGCAGATTGCCTTGATACACTCCGCGTTTTTGAACACGCCAAATTCGGTGTCGGCAAACACATCCGTTAGCTCAACCAGCTCCATGCCAAAGCGCAGGTCTGGCTTGTCGCTGCCGTAGGTTTCCATGGCGGTTTGGTACGGAATGCGCGGGATGGGTTGGCCATCACCGGCCGGCAGATCACTCAGATCCAGCAGTGTTTTGCCAGCAAAATCCGTCACCAGCTGCTGCATCAGTGGCTCCATCATCTGGCGGACCTGCTCGCCGTCCTCTACAAAGCTCATCTCTAGATCCAGCTGGTAGAACTCACCATACAAGCGGTCGGCGCGCGGGTCTTCGTCGCGGAAGCAAGCAGCCAGCTGGTAGTAGCGCGGCACGCCACCAACCATCAGCAGCTGCTTAAACTGCTGCGGTGCTTGCGGCAGGGCGTAGAATTTACCCTCTTGCAAGCGGCTGGGGATGAGGAAGTCGCGCGCACCCTCGGGGCTGGAATTCGCCAAAATCGGCGTTTGGATTTCGATAAAATCGCGCTCGTCCATATACTGGCGCATACGGCGGTACATATCGGCGCGGCAGCGCAGCATCGTTTGCAGCTTGGGGCGGCGCAGGTCGAGATAGCGGTAGGCAAAGCGCAGGTCTTCACTGGCTTGATTGGTCTCGCTAAAGGGCTGGATGGGCAGCGTCTCGGCTTTGTTCAGCACCTCTAGCCCACTTACGGCTAGCTCGATGCTGCCGCTGGCAATATTGGGGTTGGCCAGGCCCTCACCACGCTGGCGCACCTGGCCGCGGGCCCGCAGGACGTACTCGTCGCGGGCGTGCTCCGCCAGGGCAAAGGCCGTAGTTTGCTCAGGGCTGACGACCAGCTGCACCAGGCCAGTATGGTCGCGTAGGTCGATGAAAATCAGGCCACCATGGTCGCGCCGTGCGTGTACCCAGCCGGCCACAGTGATGGTTTGACCGGTGTAATCCGGCGTTTGGTTGGCAAGTATTCGTTGTGTCATATCTGTTAGATTATACCACAATTTCAGGCATCATTCTGCTCGCCCATGGGGAGGGCGCGCGGTTGCGTGGGTTTGGGCAAGGCCACTGGCTGGCTATACACCTCGTCATCATCCGCTGTGGGAGCATGGCCAAGCAGCGCCTCGATACAATCGTCCAGCGTCACCATCCCCACCGTCTCACGATAGGTATTGACGACAATGAAGACCTGTTGGCGCGTCTTAATAAACGCACCCAAGGCTTGCTCGAGCGACTGTGCCCCGTCGATGTAGTACACGTTTGGGTCCATCACCGTTTGCACCTGAGCCGACACTGCCTCCTTAAGCGACATAAAGTCGCGGGTGTGTAGTACGCCAATAATATGGTCAATGTCGCCATCTACCACCGGGAAGCGGCTATGCCCGGTGCGGTGCAGTTCATCGAGTAACAGTGGCCCCACCATGGCATCTTGCTCGACTGTCTTGATAGCATTGCGCGGCACCATAACTGTCTCGACCGTCTTACGCGCAAAGGTCAAGCTTCCCAGCGCTTGCTCACGCTCGACTGGTGGCAAGACTGATGGCCGAGCATGACGCACCAGATGTTCAAGCTCAGCCCGCGACCCCAGGCGAAGGTTCGTCTCTACTGGCGGCACAAACGAACGGACAATGCGCACCACTCGTGGGAACCGCCCGGCAAAGCTCACGAAGCTCGGCTCGACTGCATTATAGAGGCGCTGGGCAATCGCATGCACCCAACCAATCCGCCCTACACCACCATGGAGCAGTGCCACCGCGAGCGCAACCAGCACACCACCACCAAAGTCAAACGCACCAATGCTTGCCATCACCATTAGCACCAGCAATAGCGCCACCACGCAGCGCTGAAGCGAGACGAGATCATCATAGACAGCAATGCGCCGCAACTGGTGGATCGCTGTGCGATTATTCTGCTGGCGACGCCGCTCGAGCTCGTATTGGCTCACTGGCGGTATATCGGGCCATGCACTACCGGCCAGAATGAGAGCAATCACAAAGATAGCAAAGATGATGATCATGAGCATTTCCATGCCATCATTGTAGCGCACTCCCCTGATCGGCTCAATGCTTTGGCCCATGCAGCACCTCTGTCAGCTTGATTCGGTCTCTCGGGCACGATATAATATGTGAGAATAAGGAGGAATGTTTCGTTTATGACAAAAAAATCATGGCTGGTCTTTGCAGTGCTCTGCCTCGCAATCTTAGGTGGGCTCGTGTGGCTGTCACGCCAAGGTGAGTCGATCAATCTGTCGGGTGTCGACCCATTGCAGGTACAAAGCGCCAGTAGCCAAAATGGTGACATCGCCGACCATACCCATGGGAGCAAATCGCCCAAGGTAACAATCATCGAATATGGAGACTTCCAGTGCCCTGGCTGTTCGCAAGCCTCACCTGCACTCAAGGCAGTCACTGAAAAATACAAGGATCACGTGCAGCTCATCTTCCGCAACAACCCTCTCTCGTCTATCCACCCCAATGCACTCGCGGCAGCAGCTGCCGCCGAATCAGCTGGCTTCCAAGGCAAATATTGGGAAATGCACGATAAGCTTTACACTGAGCAAAATTCATGGCAGTCGCTCGATGGCACAGAGCGCACCAACTACTTCGCCACCACTGCGCAGGGGCTTGGCCTCGACGTTGACCGCTTTAAGACCGACCTCGCTGAGGCCGACCGCTCAGGTGCCCGGATTAAGAAAAAGATTGCCTTCGATAAATCCCTGGCTGGTGCCCAAAATGCCGCCAGTGCCACACCAGCTATTCTTGTCAATGGCAAGAATGTGACCAATCAATACGTCAAGGACGGCAAGCTCACCACCTCAGACAGTTCAGATGCGCGCCAAGTGTGGGCCGACGCCGATGCCTTTGGCAAGCTCGTCATCGAGCCAACCCTCAAAGAAAAGGGTGTCTCCTTGCCACAATAGCCCTTGCTCTAGCAAACCAAAAACCACCTCATATCAGAGGTGGTTTTGTTTGTGTTAGTTATTCTTGGTCGTATCTTGCGTGGTTTGCTGGGTGGTGCCTTGCTGGGTTTGTGTGGTGGTATTTGCTCCATTTGACGGTGCGCCTGGCTGAGCACCACTGCCCGTCGACTGCCCTGCTTGGCCTGGTGGCGACATGTTCCCCTGGCTGATTTGGCTACCCATCATACCATGGCCACCAGGGCCACTTTGGCTCGATGTGCTGCGGCTATTGACCTGCATACCACCAAGAAATCCGAGCGCTGCCGCCACGATCACACCGCCAATAACCGCCGCGATCAAACCAGAGTTGGCCGTACCTTTGTCCTGCACTTGTGTGGACGATGGGGATGTCGGCGATGCACTACGCTTCTCCGCTGCAAAGCCATCTTCTATTTTCATGTATACTCCTTTCGTTATTATGGTTTGAGTATAGGGAGTAGGCGTTAAAAGAAGCTTAAAGTGAAATCTTGCAGACCCATCGCATTGCCGCGCGCTTTTCTCGCGCTCAGTTCACACTATTTTTTGCATAAGCTTCGTTCGAGTGTGCTATCTAATAGGATACAAGAAAAGAACACTGTTCTTGACGCAGTATATTACTTCGTACATAATCAGTGGTATGAGTATGGTGACAACGCGTATAAAATTAGATGAAAATATCAAGCGCCAAGCCCAGGAAGTTGCAAAAAGTGCTGGCCTAACGTTGAGCGCGTTAATTAACAGCTACCTCACGCAAATCGTTGCAACTCGCCATATTGAGCCGTATACCCCTGAGCTAACGACGCCGCAACTCAAAGCACTGCTTACTGAAATTGAGCCATCGCTAGCAACTGATAATAACTTGAGTAAGCCGTTTAACTCTGCCGAAGAATTTTTAGCTGATCTCAAAAAGTAATACAACTCATATACCCTTACTACCAGCTAATCCAAGCCCCGTTTGATACGCGCCTTTGCTTATTTATCAAGCATCCGCTCTTTATTTCTACAGAACGTTATCTACTACGTACTCTGCCTGCCCACAAGGCGCAAGCTCACCGTAAAGGTCGTGCCACTACCAGGCGTACTGTCGACAGTAATTTTGCCGCCATGCTCGGTGATGATCTGCTGGGCAATCGCAAGCCCAAGGCCATAGCCCTGGCCTAGGCCACCAGTGCGAGCTTGGTCGGCTCGGTAGAAGCGCTGGAATATCTGACGCTGCGTGGCGGCGTCCATCCCGATGCCTCGGTCAATGATCTGCACCCTAGCCCAGCGATTGGTACTCCCAGCGGTGATGGTGATGGTGGTATGCTCCGGGCTGTACTTGATGGCATTGTCGAGCAAAATGGTAAGGAGCTGAACAAGACGCTGCTGATGAGCCCGCACCATCAAAGGTGGCGTGGTGTCATCAATGGCAATCGACTTCGCTTGGGCAGGTGCCACCACCAAGTTCATCGCTTCGCTCACCACAGTTTGTAAAGCAACTGGCTGCAGCTGCACCGCCGAGTGGTCGTGCCGAAGCAAGCCAAGCATTGTATTGGCTAGCGTTTGCAGCCGCGTCGCATCGGTCACATTCGCTTCTATGACAGTGCGAGCCTCAGCAAGGGCGAGCTTGGGGTTGCGCAGCGCTACTTCGTTTGCAGTACGCAGCGCGGTCAGCGGCGTGCGCAGCTCATGACTGGCATCACTAACGAACTGCGTCTGAGCGCGCATGTTGGCGCGGATCGGCCGCAGGGTGTGCTCCGCGAGGAGATAGCTCACCACACTGCCAATTGCCAGCGCCGCGAGATTCACGAGCACCAGCTGAGCGATCAGCTCTTGCCGCGCCTCAGCCGCTCGCCGCTCGAGGAAGCGATTGACAGCATGGTCAGTAAAATGAAATTCTTGCTCCCTGCCTATCTCACTCGGTGGGCGCTGCCGCTCCAATTGCGCAGCCGACGTCTGATAAAACACCAGGCTAAACCCGAGGCTCATTACCATGATAATTGCAAGGTAGGTACCAGCCAGCCGGAGTGTTGTGGTGCGAAAGCTCATTGGCGCTGCCTCATGCTGGGTCGTCCTTGATGATGTAGCCAAAGCCCCGCACTGTCTCGATAATTGGGCGGCTGTCTGGGAATGGCTTTTCGAGTTTGCCCCGGAGATAGTTGATAAAAACCTCGACATTATTTGGCAATATATCAGCATCGAAGTCCCAAACGTGAGTCATAATGTTATTTTTACTGAGGATTTGATTCTTGTTGCGCAGGAGGTGCTCGAAGATGGCAAATTCTTTGGCCGAGAGCACGATGGGCTGGCCAGCTCGCGTCACAGTCTGCTTGACCGTATCGAGCTCAATATCAGCCACGCGCAGCACGGTTCCGAGCGCCTCTTGAGAACATCGCAGCAGAGCACGTACACGAGCTGCTAATACATCAAAGGAGAAAGGCTTGGGTAAATAGTCGTCTGCGCCGTGGTCGAGCCCCGCCACAATATCCTGCGTCTGGTCCTTGGCGGTGAGCATCAACACTGGCGTGTGGTTGCCCATGCTGCGAAGCTTCTGCACTACTTCGAAGCCATTCATCACTGGCATCATCACATCAAGAATGATCGCATCATACTCATCGGCCCATGCAGCATTGTAACCATCCTCACCATCAAAGGCGACATCGACGGCGTAGCCTTCTTGCTCTAACCCCTGTTTTATCGACTCGGCAATACGCCGCTCATCGTCGACGACTAGTAGTTTCATATCCTTAATTATACCGTGTTATTCATCATTATAAATCTTTATTGCACTGCCCTAAACTTCTCTTTTCAGATATCCGATGGCGTGCTAAAATGAATATTTCCCAAGAATGTTCAAGTTTATCATTACATATTGCGTAAGCCGTGTCAGTCACATTATCTCACCTTCTTAGTGTCATAGTGGCGATACTCATCCTTCGTATTGCGAGCTAGTACCCCAGTGCTGCCTCGGGCCATAGGCGGCGCATCATCTGTTGGCCGCGGCGGCTGACGGTGATCCACCAATTGCCAGTCGTCATCTTAACTGTAATAAGCCCTTTGTTCTTGAGGTGAGTGAGTTGCGCCATAAGCTTTGGGCGGCTCATGCGCAGGCTCTGCTCTAGGCCGATCACATCATCTTCGCCATGCTCGTTGATCTGCTGCAAAACGAGAGCTTCGTCTGTGGTGAGAGTTGGTTGCTGTGCCATTGTCGTATACTCCTTGTTTATGGTTGTATCTGTAGTATGCACGACGTGGCTTAGGGCAGTCTTAAAAATTCGATTTTTTGCTCCATTACGCTATACCTAGAGAATTAGAGGTGAAACATAACGGTATATTATAGCTTGCATACTGTGTTTTCTACCCCTGTTCATTCCTCTTATGCTATACTAATCATATGAATCCGCTTGCGATGATTGCCTACCAAACCAAAGACTATCCACGCCTGCCCGATGGAAGGATCGACTACACTGGCCAGCCCATCTGCTTTGTCTTCAATTGTGTGGTATGCTACGGTGATGAGATTTTACTGGCGCGGCGTAGCCAGCAAGAAGTTGAGCAGCCGCGTATGCTCAATGGCGTCTCCGGCTTCATCGACCGAACCGATACAAGCATTACGGTACTGGCCGGGCAAGAATTGGCCGAGGAACTAGGCATTGACCCGCAAGGGACCACTATCGTGACGTCGCAGCAGCCCCTGATGCAGATCGATGCAGCGCATAGCCGCCAGTGGTATGTGTATCCGGTACTCGTTGAATGTGCACAGCGCATAACGCCTCGGCTTAATGCCGAAAATAGCGCAGCAGCGTGGTATCCACTCACCGAGATCGATGCTCTGCCGCTGTTACCGTTTTATCATGAGACGCTTCGCGCTGGCCTGGCAATGCGCCACAAGTAGGCTTTGCGTTAGTTGAAGAAATAATAAAGAGCCAGACCCAAAGACTGGCTCCTCGTGGATGGTATAGCCAGCGTACTCTGCCTTGACGAGCAGCTCGGTATCAAAAAACCAGCCAGTATCCTTGATGCGAGGCAGAATCTCGCGTGCCGCATCGCGCCGAATCGCCTTGAAACCGCACTGAGCATCAACAAATTTTGTCTTCATCGTCCGGCGAATAATCCAGTTGTAACAGCGCGAGATAGTGTCACGCTTGAAGCCGCGAGTTGTATGCGACTGCTTCATCAGGCGCGAGCCCGTCGCCACAGCTGCCTCACCCATAATCAGCGGGGTGATCATTGGCACGAAGCTGTCTAAATTGGTAGAGAGGTCGATATCCATATAGGCCAGAATATCAGCCGAGCTCTGTAGCCAAGCTTGCTTGAGAGCCCGGCCACGGCCTTTCTCGGTAAGCTGGATGAGCTACACCTCGGGGTAACGTACCGCCAATTGGCGCGCTGCCTCCGCTGTGCCGTCCGTGCTGCCATTGTCAGCAATAATGATGCGCCAGTGATGCGGCACATGCTGTGATAAATACGCGTGCAATGTGCTCACCGAGCGCGCAATAACATGCGCCTCATTAAGCACTGGCAGCACAATATCGATACTAAGCGTCCGCGGATTAAGCGCACGCAGCACCGGCGCAGCGGGCATCTCTACCACTGCGGCTGATTGGGTCATGGTTGCTGTTTTCATGTGTGGTATTGTGCAGGAGAGAGATGAAAGCTAGCTTAAAGAGACTCCTGCAGAAGCGATGTGCTCGTATCAGCCCACTTATTACTTCTCGCTGTTTATTCTTCCTCTAGGAAGTTATAAAAGCTAGTATTCCGCCTAAGCACTAATATTGACAAAGTCAACCAAACTATCTAGCCTACCAAGATAAAGGTAATAAACCTAATACAGCAGGAGATATATGGAACCAAGACAGAAGTTACACGCTATTCACTCGTGCGTTCTGCGAGCATTTGTGCAATCATCTCCGGTGTCCATACCGTACCATCAGCAAAAACCACTTTTTCGATCCGCTGGCTTGTGCTCTCATGTAGTCCGTCGTATGAGTACGAGCCAAAATATCCTTGGATAATGATTTTATCACCTGTACCCGTGATAGCAAGCTCGAGACTTTCATATGATGAAAGGTTGATGCGTCGAACAGTCACATCACGCGGATTAATGCCTTCGCCAAACTGCAGTGTGTCAACGCCGTCATCATCACTTATCGTGTCAACACCATCCCCTCGCTTGAAGGTATAGATATCGTTGCCACCTGCACCATACAACACATCATTACCCTGCCCACCAGTCAGCATATCATTTTTCTCACCACCAATGAGGCTGTCATCACCGTCGTCCCCATAGAGCACATTTGCGTCTTGCCTCGCGCCACGCACCGTGTCGTTACCAGCTCCACTATGTACCGTGATACCATCATCATCAAAGGCGTCAATAGAATCATCGTCAGCTGTGCCTTGTAAGTGATGCGTCATAGTGCGGATTGCCTGCTCATCCCACACGGTGCCATCTGCAAAGACAAAGCGCTCGACACGATGACCTGGCACGGGACGGTTCCGTCCTGTCCAGTCACTCGAACCATAATAGTCTTTGATGCGAATACTACCAGAGCCCTTTATGTCTAAGACAAGATCATAGTCATTGCCTGGCGTGCCATACGGGCGACTCTCATAGCGTGCCATTACATCGCTTGGCACGATACCCGCACCAAACCATACAGTGTCAATGCCACCAAAGTCGCTAATCGTGTCATTACCATCACCGCGGTTATAGATATATGTATCGTTCCCAAATTGAGAGTCGATCCGGTCATCACCTGCGCCGCCAACAATCAACCCGGAACCATTTATTCCATCATCACCTGCGCCACCATAGAGCTTATTAGAATCACCTTCTGAACCATTAAGGTTGTCATCGCCAGCACCGCCAAAAATTGTATCACTACCACCATCACCATATAGAGAATCGTCACCATCACCGCCAAAAATCATATCATTACCACCTTTGCCCATGATGGTGTCATTCCCTGCATCACCCATCAATGTATCATCAGAATTCGTTCCTGTTACATAATCATTCCCTTCTCGGCCCTCGACATAGACCGCACGCTTCGTCACGCCATAGTCTGGGACGTGATCATAACCATCAATAGAATCGTCTGCTGCTGTACCAACGACATGTGCACTTGCACCAAAGACTATCTGCAGCCAACGCGCCATCGCATCAGGCATCTCTACTATAGCAGCAAGTGTATCGCGCGTTATTCTAGCTGCACCACTCAGTGCACTCAGCACGGCAATGTCGAGACGGAGCGAAGTTGTCCATTGCGTAGCCCCAGCAAGTTGTGCCATCAGCACACGAGCAAAGGCATCGGCTTGCTCACCCATAATCCGGCTTGTTTCATATACACTAGAGGTAAGGATATTCACCTGATCGCGAATCACCTGTGCTACATCGACTATGATCTTCTTACCACTTTCAGCGACAGAGAGCGTTATTCGCACAAGCTCTTCAACTGTAGCACTTGGAATCTCAACAACGATGAAATGAACACCATTGGCAATACCGGTATATACTTCCAGTGTTGTACGAAGTGCGCCAGCCAATGTATTCGTGATGGAGTCTCCCTGCGGTACAGTGGCTGCTAGCGTACCATCATCAGTTAATAAACTACTTGGACGATGTGCATCGAAAGCTAGCTCTTGGCTAGTGCGATTCACTGCATACCCGAGCGATGCTATGCTTGCAGCTGCCATCCACCCCATTGCTGAGGCATGCTCGCCATTGCGTGCCGCCACAGCAATGGCACCCTGCGCATACTGCAGTATTGTCACATAGTCACGGTCCTTCTTACGCAGCTCATCACTGTTCATATCCTTAATGTACACTGTGCGGCCCAGCTGCACACCATACATACCAATGATATCGTGCTCATTGGTGTAGTCCGTTACTGAGGTATCATAGTCCCGCGGGTTGACATTCTTCAGCACTTGGCCAATCCCTACCGCGTCGAAGGTGACCGTCTTATATGCACCACCAGTTTTATACGCCATATACTGTGCCAGTCCACCACCGAGTGAATGACCGGTGAAGCTCTTGGTGCCCACATGAGCACCGCCACCAACTTTCTTGATCGTCTCGGTATAGAAGGTGTAAGCATCGTGGAATTGGTTCAGCCCATCCTGCACAAAAACATTTCCACTCGATGCAATCGCAATATCCGACTCAATATCTTTCATCGCTTCCCAGATATTTTTATCAATATCTGTCCCGCGGTAGGCAAAGACAATGTCCTTGGTGGCTGGATCTTGCACAGCAATAGCCGACATGCCAGATGAAGTGGTTGTAGTGTTGATGAGGTGCCAGGATGCGAGGGAGGAGAGAGGTTTAAGTTCAAGCAAGTTAGTTCTCGCGGTCAAGTGAGAGACAATCTCTTCAAGGGTTTGTTTTGATGCATCATCTAACAAACTATTTGGTATTACTTGATAAGCAAGCGATGACAAGGCAAGATACTGCTCAACTTTCAAATTCATTTTTTCTCCTTAATTATTTCTTTATCATATATACGAATATCCTGGTTTTCGTGAAGTATTTTTGCTATTTCATCTTCTAAGAGCACTATGACGTGTTTAGTACCATTTTCGTACCATCGGTATATCAGTTTAGTCTTAGCAGGAACATCCTTAATAATCTGCAACAACTGCTTGACTCGCTCATAGTGCATCAACGAAGAAGCATCGTTTTGCGCGGTTACTTCTAGCTTATAGAGTATACTTTGGCTATGCTTATGTGCTACCTCTTGAAATAACGGCAAAGCCTTAGTGTCTGTAACAGCATTGCCAATTTCGCCTGTTGCTATATCCACAGTAAACACGTACGATCCAGTCATTATTTTATCGACCATCGGTTTTATTCTTGCCATTTCTTGCATGCCCCATAGTGTATCTACATAATCATCCCATGGGTCTGAAAGTGACATCATCACCTTAAAGGGAAGTTTTTTGTTCGCCACAGGATAAGCTACCGCCTCAAACCACCCCCGCACCGCGAACCCACTTCCGTTTCGTATTGGTTTCTCGACAACAAATTCTTCTTTATACTTGTTACGTAAATACGTCTTCATTGTCGCTTGAGCTTGGCCAGCCTCGATATCTAACTTAAGATAAAATCCACTAACGAGGAGAAGTATAATAGTTGTTGGAATAATGATGACATAGAGGACACCACGGAAGACGATAGTGAGAAAGCTTAGTTTACTGTTATCGTTTGGTTTTTGCTTGTGCATATTTTCTGCTCTCAGGATCCCTATTTTTGGCTACGCGACTATTATAGCACAAATGCAGAACTATTGAGTTATTCTTCTTATTCTGCAAGCTGTAGCTTTGATGAGCTGTCAAGGTATGAGAGAGGTTTACGCTCAAGGCGATTGGTTTTTAGGTACTTCCTTCATGATTTCTTTTAAAGATTTATTGACTATATCCTTCCCTTACTCTTTTTAAAGCAATCCTTAGAAGTTTCTTGCGCCGTTTTCTCGCTTATACCTCCATACTCCTGACAAATATATCGTGCATCTTCAGTTCTGCTATTTACAACATATCTCACAGCATAACTTCTCGGGTTTTTTGATTGGGCATACTCCATGAGTCTTCTTACGTTTTGGACATCTTCTTCTCTTACCTGGTCCCCTACTACAACAATAGATACTTCATATATAATATGGTCCCCATACTTCCGCAACATCTCAGCAAAAGCTGGCGTACCCTGTATCCCATCAGCTACATCAGGAGCAATTGTAATATCTGGCATATATTTTACTGCAGGTATAGACAATTTTTTAACCATCTTGGTAAGATCTTTTTCTTCTTGCTCATTGTAAAGTGCCGAGAGGTAGTTATCGCGATAGAGCCGGTGATCTTTCTCTAAAACACGAAAGGTATAAGAACTACCCTCTCTATGTGCATCTGCAACTTTGCCGCCTCTTCTTGCGAATCCTCCTCCTTCAATTCGATAGTTCTTGATAATGAAGTGCTGGTGATATTTTTTCTCTAGGTAGGCGCGCATTTCAGCCTGAGCTTGATGAGCCTCTATAAGATACTTAATATGAAATATACCGATTAATGCACCAGTTAATAGAAGTATGACGCATGTCGGAATAATGATAACGCGGAGGATACCACGAAAGAGGATGGTGCGAAAGCTTAGCCTATTATTCTCGTCTGGTTCTTTCTCGTGCATGTTTTCTGTCCCCACCCCTTATTTTCTAAAGCATTCATTGGCTTGTTTTTCATCTAATAGACGCGTACCTTCTACCTGTATATTGCACACTACGTCTGTATCCATCTTCGTATCATGTATGCTGTAATGTATAATACGGTAGCCAACTTTTTGCTGATTGATATATCTAATAAGGCTGATGAGATAGTACCGATCCCGGTTATCGACAGCCAATTGATTTGTATTACGATTAACACTTATTATGTAGTGAATATCTTTTCCATAAGACGCTATCGCTTCTTCGTATGTTTTAGGTGTACCGCTCAGCGACTGTGCTGTATTGTCTGCAAGACTGACAGTGATGTCGGTCTGCGCCCACGAGTTATTTATGATATGATCCTTTATTAACTTATCATTCTGAGAGCGGGACCATATTACACCTGGATAGTTATCTTGATTGCCATTCGATGAGGTGTTTACAGAAAATCGTATATGAGGATCCCGTATAGGGTAAGCATTGGCAGCTAGTACTCCCTCTACGCCGAGGCCACTGCTCTTCCGCTCTGGTTTCTCAACGATGAATTCCTCATTATATTTGTTTTGTAAATAAGTTTTCATTGTTGCTTGAGCTTGATTCGCCTCAATATCGGCCTTGAGATAGAATCCACCAACAAGGAGAAATATAACAGCTGTTGGAATGATGATGACATAGAGAATACCACGGAGAAGAATGGCACGGAAGCTTAGTTTAGTGTTATTATTTAGTTCCTTCTTGAACATATTCCCTTCTCCCAACAACCCCTATTTTTGGCTACGCGACTATTATAGCACAAATGCAGAACTATTGAGTTATTCTTCTTACTCTGAAAGTCGTAGCGTTGATGAGGTGCCAAGGTGTGAGAGAGGAATGGGTTGCATTCGAGAGAAATAGATCCATCGCTATGGCAATAATTGTCAATTTTTCCCTGTTTTATGAGCGCCTCAATGGTGGCTTCTCGCTGCTAGAGGCAAAACTATTTAGGGATGTACTATTAAGATAATGAGCTTGATGCCAAGCATTGTTCTCTTTTCATAGCTTTTTCTCCTTCATTTCGATATATTTCCCCACATCCTGCGGCGAGTGTATACCGCGTATACTTGTTTCTTCGACTAATGCAACATATACCGTGGGGTTCTCATAATTAATAGATAGCGACGCACCAAGCTCTCGCAGCTTGACGATTATCTGGTATATCTGTGCGGCTACATCATTATGGACAATCCCACTCTTTATACGCACAGCGACATGTATATCTTTACCGAATTGCTGAAAGGAATCACGATACAATGGTATTTCTTTTCCTATCCTTTGGTTCACTGCAGGTATACTGTAGACTTCTATTGATGCGAGCGATGTGTCGGCACCAAATACGTTTTTTATCATAGGATCAATATCCTTTTTGAGGTGTTTTGCCCATATCATATCGGGGTATCCATCCCAATAGTTATTACTGTATGGACTGTCCCCCGGAAAACCCTTCACCATAAATCGAAACGCGTGGTCACTTTTAGCGTACGCCTCAGCCTTAGCGACACCATCTACTCCAAGGCCAGTTCCCTCGATTCGATAATTCTCTACTACAAATTCTTGGCCATACTTACGTTTGAGGTATGACTGCATATGTGATTGAGCAATATGATCATCAATAGTAGATTTTGTGTAGAATATACCAAATATTACCAACATAATACCTGTCGGAATGATAATCATGTAGAGAACACCACGGAAGAGGATGGTGCGGAAGCTTAGTTTACTGTTGTCACTTGGTTTTTTCTTGTGCATGTCTTCTACTCTCAGAATTCCTATCTCTAGCTACGCGACTATTAATAGCATAATTATAGAGCTCTCTAGCTATTCTTTTGAAGGTTGTATTTTATTATAGGCAAGTGCACTTAGCGCAAGATATTGCTCTATTGTTATGCTCATATTTACAGACTCTCCTTTTCTTGAAACATTGTAATTAATGTTTCTTGTGGTGTGGATTTTAATGCCGTGATTGTTATATCCAAATCAAACTTCTTACCTCCAGATGTTTGCGCTTGGTAGCGAATAGTAGTGTCAACGGTATCTGGCAGATCCTTTGCAAGCTCTTTAAGATTATCGACGATGCGCATTTTTTCCTGATATTCTCGTGTTTGGTGTGTTTTTTGAATAGTGATATTATATGGAATTTGCTGCTTATATTGTGCTGCCGCTTGTGCAAAACGTGGTATCACACCATCAACTTGTATATCTTTCGTTTGTAGCGTCATAGACGATTGGATGGTTACACTATACGCTACATCTTTGCTAAAGATACGCTGAATAATAGGTATGAGTCGATCAGTCTCTTCTTTTGACCATACAGCACCAGCATAGCCATCATGCTTCCCTGAGGATGACAGCATAACAATGAAGCGGATGTCTGTGTGATTCTTCGGGTAGGCTGTTGCTTCAAACCACCCTTCTACACCAAGCCCGCTTCCATTCTTTTCTGGTCGTTCGACGATAAATTCTTCACCATATTTACTATGTAGATATGTTTTCATTGCTGCTTGAGCTTGACCAGCCTCGATATCTAACTTAAGATAAAATCCAACAACGATGAGAAGCATATTGGTTGTTTGATTAATGATGACATAGAGGATACCACGGAAGATGATAGTGCGAAAGCTTAGTGTGCCGTTGTCACCTAGTTTCTTCTTGCGCATATTTTCTACCCTCACCCCCCCTACTTTCTACTCAGTGACTATTCTAGCACGAATATAGAACTTATAATTTTCCCTTTTAAGCGTTATATCATCCAGATGCCACATGACGAACACTCTCTATTCCACTCCTCATTCCTTATCAATCACCTCAATCATCAGTTTGCTTTTTTCAATACCTGGTTTACTATCCCGGACTTATGTCTCTTCATGCTACCATCTCCTCTCTAGCGCTATCCAACCTGCTGCTACGGATGCTGCCACAGATAGCTCATTGTTCATGAGCATAGTTCGTAGCTCATCAGTTGTTAGCTGTATTACTTCAATATCCTCATTATCGTCAAGATGTTGCCTGTGCTTTATAGTGACATTATCAGCAAAGACGATCGCTATCTTGACACGGCTATTCGTAGGATCCTCAAAAAATGTAGGTCCCTCTACAAAGAGACTGGAGGTGCCTCCAGTCTCTTCATATAATTCCCTTTTTGCAGCAATTAAAGCAGATTCACCCGCATCGATCTTACCCGCAGGAAATTCTATAACACTTTGCTGCGCTCCGTGTTTATACTGACGCACCAGTAAAAATTTGCCTTCATGAGTGCGTGGAACGATCAAAACGGCGTTCATACCCTCTCGCACGTAATAATCATCGAGGACTTTGCCTGACGGGAGCCTGACGGTTTCAATATTTAGCTTGTACCACGGTGAGTCGACTAACTTCTTTTGATTTATAACGTTCCATTCTTGATTCATAGTATTATTGTAGTGTATCTTCAGATCTAGCACTACCATCAACTGTAGCATAAGTAGTATAAGCGATGTCATACATCTATGTATAAACAAGACATTTGCACACTCGCAGTCACTACATATCATGCTCTTGTTAACTCACTACTCAATCCATAGTATGGTTATACCTCCAAAAAGCGCAATGGAACTTTGTACTGCCTTTCAAGCTGCGATACACCGTACATCATAGAACTCCAGCGGCACACGACAAGTGAGCTCAGACGTGTTAGTTTTTATCTCTTCTCGTATGTAGTAAAATACTATACATGAATACTCAAGCGCACCACGTTATTACCGACGAACACTTGATTGATGAAGCGCTATCTCGCTCAGTTGCCGAAATTCTTCCGAGCAAAGATAGTCTCAAAAAGGAGCTACAAAGTGGCCGCCGCCTCACATTCTATCTTGGTATTGACCCAACTGCGAACTATGTTCATCTTGGGCACTCAACAAATTATCTGATACTCGAACGGTTCCGCGCTCTTGGCCACCGGATTATTGTGCTAATTGGCGACTTTACCGCCATGATCGGTGATCCGAGCGATAAAACTTCGATGCGTGTGCAGCTAACACGCGAACAAGTGCTGGAGAACCTGCAGACATTTAAGGCACAAATTGGCAAGATTCTAGACTTTAGCGATATCGACAACCCGATAGAATTCCAGTTTAATTCGGAATGGCTCTCCAAGCTAACATTTGAAGATTCTGTGGAGCTTGCCTCCAACTTTACCGTGCAGCAGATGCTAGAGCGCGATGCATTCAAAAAGCGAGTCGCTGCCGAGAAGCCACTCTTCGTCCATGAGTTCTTCTATCCGCTGATGCAGGGCTACGATTCTGTGGCAATGGATGTTGATGTAGAGATTGGTGGCACCGACCAAACAT
The DNA here is from genome assembly GCA_963522835.1 of uncultured Candidatus Saccharibacteria bacterium. GTDB lineage: Bacteria > Patescibacteriota > Saccharimonadia > Saccharimonadales > Saccharimonadaceae > Saccharimonas. The sequence goes on along the minus strand of CAUQZB010000003.1, from coordinate 44,741 downwards.
TCAATATGCTGGCTGGCCGTACATTACTCAAGCGCTACAAGCAAAAAGAAAAGTTTGTCATGACAACCACACTGCTCGAAAACCCAGAAACCGGCGAAAAATTAATGAGCAAAAGCCTTGGCACCGGTGTGGGCCTCGATCTGAATGCCAAAGATATGTTCTTTAAAATCATGCAGCTGGCGGATGCGGGTATTTACCAGTGTTTTGTGGATTGTACGCGCCTGCCTATGAGTGAGATTGCTGTAATTAAAAGTCGGCTCAACAACGGAGAAAATCCACGCGATATCAAAAAGGATCTTGCCCGAGAGATAGTGTCAATGTACCACGGAGCGAGCGCCGCCGTTGATGCCGAGCAGCAATGGGTCTCTGAGGTGAGTCAGAAGAATCTTGCTAAGGATATTGACGTCATTCAGGTAGATGCCCATGAGTCAATTATCGATATCATCGTTCGACTGGGCATCACAAAAAGTCGCGGCGAAGCCAGACGGCTCATCAAGCAAAATGCCGTGAAGATCAATGACTCCAAAATTTCCAGCGAAGATACACCACTTACTAACGGTGACATTTTGCGTGTTGGTAAGAAACACACCCTCAAGGTAGCCTTGCACCCGAATCAATAGCATGATGCGGAAAACTGGTATTATATGTCTACTACAGCAAGATGAAGAGTTTATAAGAGTGGCTTACCTTCATACAGTCATCTTTCAATCTTACTATCATCGATAGGTGATAAGATATTACTAGTATGCACACCCACACCATCACCATACCATTCTCCAGCCAAACCCAGACGCTGCGCTTGGTAGCGCCAAGCCCAGCTTATGCGCCAATTACTATCCAGTGGATTCGCCGGCCAGAGGTGACACAGTACTTGGGTGCAGATTTTTCGCACATGACCGAGGAAGATGAGGTGGTGCATCTCCAGAATATGCTTGACGATGACGATCGGTATAGCTGGATGATTGAGCGTGATGGCGAAATCGTTGGCAATATTGAAATCAACGATATAAGAAAACTTAGCCACAAATACGGCGTCACAGCTGGGGCATTTTGTACACTGATTGGCGATCCGAAAAACTGGGGTCAAGGCCTTGGGAGTTGTGCCAAGCAAGCAGCTTGCAATTGGGCGTTTTCTGAAGGTGGTTTTGCAATAATTGAGGCAAAGGCCTACATGCAAAACGTCCGCAGCTGGAATGCGCTCGAGAGGCTTGGCTATCGGTACACAGGAATCGAGCAAGGTGAAGTTGCGGGCGAGGCAGTGAAATGGAGGGTGTACACACTGGCAAGGGCTGATTGGGAGGAGCTGAGTTGGGCGAAGTAACGACTATCTTATTTCTCTTACTGAAGATTTGTGGCATTTCATGTCTTTTGTAACGTTCTTCAGTCTTTCTCGTGTGCCCAGCCTATTTCTCTTCTAACCCCGCTCACGAATCGTCGTCTTCTCATAGCATATCAGATGATTCACATCACGATTCTGCATCAATCGCTGCAACCAGTGCAGCAATAGACGTATACTGCGGCTGCGTGCCATCCATCATAGCACGCGCCTGAGCAATAGCGCGTTCAGTCTCCTGGTTAGCTATTCATAGCCCAGCATATCATATGCCGTGGCCGCCATATAGGCCTGGAGCCGCCGCACTGCTTGAGCTGCCTCAGGAGCGGGCTGAGCGCTACACACGGCATAATACCCTACTAGGCCAGCAAGCAGCGACCGGTTCAGCTCGACCTGCCAGGCCTGCACATCGTAGCCGCGGCGCGCCATATCGAGCAAGAACTCGGTTGCACTCCACCGCCTTGGCACATAGGCTGCCCACTGCCAATCAATCAGCTTCACGACATCCTGAGCAGTATGGTAGGCAATCGTCTCACTCCGCACATCACCATGGCTCAAGCGATCACACGGCTGGTCAGCCACCTGCCCTGCTAGCGCCGCGAGATCAGCTAAGCGCTCGGTATTATCAAGCACAGCGCAAAACTGCTCGTAGCGCCGACGAATCACTGGCTTACTGGCTTGCTCAGCCCAGGAGCGGTACGTCTGCTGGAGCTCTTCACGCCGCGTCGCATCATCACGCAGTAGCATAAGCCCCTGGCATTGCACCACTCGGTCAAACGCCGTAGCATGCAGCCCAAGCGTCTCAGCCGCCGCCTTGGGCAGCTGCGTCTGCTCAAGCTGGGTAATCGCGCGCAGCACCGCCGCTATATAGCGCTGGCTCGCCGGCGTATCCGCTACATCAGGCGGCTGCCACTGCCAGCCATCCTTGGCAATATACGCCTGGCTGAGCATAATCACCCGCTCATCATCATACTGAACAAACTCCGTCACCAGAGGCGAACCGGCCTGCTGCAGCGCCCGAATAACTGCATCATCTTTGCTCAGGGCCGCTGCCAATGCAGCGTGGTTCGAAGCTTCTGGATCGGCCTCTTTGACAAACACCCGCTGCGCTCCGGCCAATGCAACAGCTCGTCGACACCCGGTTGACGCGCCCTCAATCGGCACCACCCGCACCTGATCACGCGCCACTTTGCAGTGCTGCGCTACCATCGCAAGCGCCGATGGGCTCAAAACCTGGGGAGACGACGGCTGACTCATACCTCTAGTATAGCAAAGGTGAGATAAATCGCCATACCAACCATGCTGTGGCCCATCTCTCACGCTCCGCCTCCCCGCAAGCAAAAATGCAAAAACCCACCATGCAAGCGGGTCTTTGGCATTAACACTAGCTACCCCTAGCCTATGGCCGATCGGTCACCACATCAGGGCGATGGTCCGTCTCCATCGTCTGCAGCGATGGCCCATAAACGCGGACACTGACATAGTCCTTGGGTGAGTAAGTACACGTCGAGAAAAAGTCGTGCCGGTCGCGGCAAGCATCGTGCTGCACCATCACAATAGCTCGGTTACCTTCTTTGGTAATTTTTGTTGTCGGCTCTTTGACACCTCTCATCTGTAAGTAATCTATCTCAACACGCGGCTTCTCGGCATAGCCACCATAGCTCGCTCGAGTCGTCCCATCAACCCGCACCGTGGTGGCATCAGCTACGTCAACTACCTTGGTGCGCTGCACGTCGCGCATTTGGCGCTCAAAACTCATCCCAGCATTCATGCCACCAACCGCTAGGCCAGAGATAGCAACTGCCCCAACGAGGAGCATCGCCAGCATTGCAATACCAACCGGCCGCTTCAGCCGCCACGCAAAGATACTCCACGCCCCGAGTGAGAGTAGGGCAGTCAGAGCCACACCACCAGCCACTGCACAGCCATACGCCAGCCACATCCAGCCCTGCGCGGCAAAGTCACCCATGCTTGAGACCATAGTCGCGCTCATGACGCCACCAACCATTAGTGTGATGAGTGCACCCAGCGCCATCAGCAAGACGCCGCAGCCTATCATAATGCGCAGGACTTTCGCTGCAGTCTGAGCTGCTTGGCTACCGCCAGTAGGCTCGGCAGCGGCTTTTTTTAAGCTATCAAACGTCACTGGCTTACCGGCCATACGTAGCTTATCCGACGCCGTCACTGCTGGTGGAATAGAGAGCCACATCACGATATAGATCAGTAGCGCCGTCCCAAACGTCATAAAGGGCGAGACAATCGCCAGCAGGCGAATCCACAGCGGACTAATCCCAAAGTACGCTGCTACACCGGCACACACCCCACCGATCAACGCATGATCTGTATCGCGCATCAGCTGCTTGGGTGCCCCGTCCGCGAGAGCTGCCTCAGCTGCATCTCGCAGCGCAGCATCGTTATCCCCTGCCTCGGTTTCACTAGCAAACTCCCGAGGTTCACCCATCTGGCGACGCAGTGCGGCCACGTCCTCAGCAGTCACCACACCATCGCGCGTCACACCGCGCTCGGCCAGCAGCTCGACCATCCGCGCTTCGATCTCGCGCATTGCTTCTGGCTCGGCATGCATCCGCTGCTGAATCGACGCCAGATACTCTCCCAGCGCGTGCTTCGCCTCAACCTCAACACGAAACGGTGTCTTGGCGAGGTGGATATTGGTAATTTCCTTCATTGCATATCCTCCTTACAACTTCTCTATTGTACTACTTAGTGCCGCAATGTTATGTTTGAGCTGCTTGGTTACCTCTGCACCAAATGGTGTGGCCGTATAATATTTGCGTGGTGGCCCTTGCTCACTTTCTTTCCATTCGTGTTGCAAGAGCCCGTCCTTTTGCAAGCGACTCAGTAATGGGTAGATCGTTCCCTCCACCACCATCAGGTCAGCCTGACGGAGCTGCTGGATGATCTCGCTGGTATAGCGTGGCTCCTTGGCACACACCACCAGCACGCAGTACGATAAGAAGCCTTTGCGCAGCTGCGTTGTCAGCGCCTCGGCATAGTCAGTTGCATTCATCAGTGTCCCCCTGGGATGTTATGGCGCGTGACACGCCCGTCTTTGATCACCACTTGGTAGTCACATTGCTTAGCTAGATCCGCATCGTGCGTTACGATGATGAGCGTTGTGCCGTGCTCGCGCTGCTGGCGAAAGAGCAGCTCCTCGATCTGGGTGCCCGTCTCGCTATCCAGGTTGCCAGTTGGTTCATCGGCAAACAGGATCTTCGGCTCGCCCACAATCGCTCGGGCAATTGCCAGGCGCTGCTTCTGCCCACCAGACAAATCCTTGGCCTTATTGTGCTTTTTGCTGGCCAGGCCGACCGCCTCGAGCGCCTGGTTCACTTTGGCGCTACGCTGCGCCCGCGGCACGCCAGCGATCTCCAGTGGTAGCATCACATTGCTCACCACACTATCATTACCCTCGACAAAGAAACTCTGGAAGATAAAGCTGATCGTCCGTGCCCGGAAGGCATCAACCTGCCGCGGCTTCATCTGCAGGATATCTCGCCCGCCGATCACCACTTGCCCTGTCTGTGGCCGGTCGAGACCAGAGATAGCGTGCATCAAGGTGGACTTACCCGAGCCAGATTTGCCGAGGATAGCGACGCTCGCGCCTCCGGGGATGGTGAGGTTGATGTCATTGAGTGCCTTAAATTGGTTGTGCTTTTTGCCATAGGTTTTGGTAATATGCCGTAGTTCAATCATGTCCTTCTCCTTATTCTATTCTGTCCTTAATGCCTCGATTGGGTCAAGCTTGGTTGCTTTGCGGCTCGGTAAGTAGCTGGCAATGATGCCGAGGATGGCCAGTAGTGCCACGAGGGCAACCATCTGCCAGGCTTCGGGTAGAAGCAGCTGCATACCCTCCTCAAACTTGAGCTTCTCAACGATCCAGGGGTTGAGCAAGCTCAGTAGGCTGGCCCCGCCCGCACCAATCGCACCACCGATGACACCGATCAACGCAGCCTCGTAGCGGAAGAGCTTACCAACATCACGGCTACGCATCCCCAGCGCCTTCATCAGGCCAATCTGCTGCGTTCGTTCCAGCACCGAGATGTACATGGTGTTAATAATCCCAAACATACTGGCCAGCAAGGCAAGGGCACCAAAGGCGAGCAGAGCATATTGCGCCCCATTGATAAGACTGAGCATACCTTCCTTTGCTTCAGTAAACGTCTGGGCTTGGTAGTCGCCACCACCCAGCTTGACGACGGCGTCTTTGACGGCAGCGGCATGCTCGTCACCATCTGCCCGCACCACCACGCTAAAGTACTGGTTGGCTTTGCCGGGGGCTTTGGTTTTGTTGTTAATCAGCATGGCGTCATCGGTGGTAATCGTCACACCAGGCTGGTAGCCAATCGATGCCATGCCGGCTGTTTCGACCGCCACAATCTTGAGCTGCGTATCGTGCACGCCACCCGGGCCCTCGGCATGCAGCGTGATGGTTTTGCCGACGGCATCCTGGGCCGTGCCAAAGCCAAAGTCTGCTAGATACTCCTTGGCCAGGATGGCTTGGCCGGGCGCCAGGTCGGTGCCGTCATCAGTCTTGGTCAGCTCACCGGCCACAATTTTCGATGTTTTGCCTTCATTTTTGACGTTAATGGAGGCAATCAACCGCTTGTGGTTGGCTGGACTCTCTACATAGCGCACCACTTGGGTCACATTCGCGTACGGCCGCACCGTCTTGACGTGATCCAGCTTGCTGAGCTTAGCGACATCATCATCGCTCAGCACGAGGGTGCCGCTCTCATTCACCGCCTTATTTTTGCCATATTCAGGTAATTTCTTTTCATCACGGGCGTGCGTCACATACACCGTCGAGGCACTACCGGCACTATCAATCACCGAGGTCAAGAAAGCCCGGCCGCCATTGCCCAGCATCAGCGCCAAACCAATTGTAAATGCTCCCACTGACATCGCCAGTGCTGTTAGTGCTGTGCGAGCCTTGGCTTGGCGTAGGTTCCGCCCTGCTCGCTTGATTATATCGATTCTCCTCATTCGATGCTCCTTACTATATTATTGTTATTGCCTGGTACTATGCTATACAAGGTATATTGAAATGTCAAGTAGTTTGAAAAATAAAGTACTGGTTACACCACACTCACCACAGAACAATGCCATCAAAAATAGACACCAGCGCTCTTTGCACCAGTGTCTATCTACCTCTCTCTTTGCGAATATCCTACGACACAATAATCGTCCCTTGCTCGCCTGCCACAGCGGCAGCGGCATGCTCTAGGTTGGCAATGATGGCGCGCCGACCAGACTTTGCCACAAAATTGAGCGCAGCCTGCACCTTCGGCAGCATACTGCCCGACGCAAACTGCCCCTGCTCGGCATAGGCGTGCATCTCTTGGCTGGTCGTCCGGCCAATCGCACGGGCCTGCGGCGTACCATAGTCGACCATCGCGTTATCGACGGCCGTGAGGATCACCAAGGCTTCGGCATCAATCGCATCAGCCACCACCGCAGCGGTAAAGTCCTTATCGATCACCGCCTCGACCCCGGCCATACCTTGCGTCTCATTCTCAACTACCGGAATTCCGCCACCGCCAGCCGTCACAACAGTCAAGCCGGCATCAAGCAAGGCACGCACCGCACCTTCTTCCACTACGCGCTGCGGCCGTGGCGATGGCACAACGCGGCGCCAGCCTCGCCCCGCATCTTCTTTGAAGACGAAATCACGCCCCGCTGCCGACTGCTGCGCCTCAGCCTCGGAAGCGTAAAAGACCCCGATTGGCTTGGTAGGATTCGCAAACGCCGGGTCATTCGCATCCACCACTGTTTGCGTCACCATCGTCACGGCGTGGTTTGGCATACCACGGCGAGCAAACTCATTCGTCAGTGCCTGCTGTAGCCAGTAGCCGATCTCTCCCTGGCTCATCGCCCCACACGTATCAAGCGGCATCGTCGGCACCTCGGGGGTATTAATCGCTTCCTCATGGAGCACAATATTCCCCACCTGTGGCCCATTGCCGTGGACGATCACCAGCCGATGCCCAGCTGCAATCAGCGGCACCAGCTGAGCCGCCGTCTCGCTCGCCACTCGCTGCTGCGCAGCCGCACTTGCTTCACCTTGTTTTTGGAGGGCGTTACCACCCAATGCAATCACAATTGTACTCATCCTAAAACCTCAACGACATGCAGGTCAAACTGCCGGTTATCTTTTCAAATTCACTGGTATCGATTAGTTCCACGCGGTAGCCACAGTCACGGATCTGCTGCTCAATCTTGGGAAAGCCCTGCGGCACAATCACTGTGCCATTAATCCACAAGCTATTCACCGCATAGTACTCATCGTCATCTACCACCAGCTTGTTAAATGCTGCAAAGGCTGGGTGGTGCTCATAGGCCTTGGCAACGATCAGGTTGTTGTTGTCTAAGTAGACCACATCATCCTTCAGGTGCAGAATCCCTGTCACCTCAACCGTCTCGGCCGTCATGCCATAGCGCTCAAGAATGGCGGTGATTTGCTCGGCCGCCGCTTGGTTGGTGCGGTGGCTTAGGCCAATGTAGTAGTGGTCGCCCACCATCATAATATCACCAGGGTCGACGGTGCCGGGTGCTTCGACCTGCTCAATGGTATCATAGTGCTGGCTCAGCGCCTGACGCAAATCGGGCAAGCTCGCCTCGCCGCGCCGGCTCTCCGCCCCAGGCCGCGACAAAATTGCCACCCCATGCGGCGTACACAGCGCATTATCCTCAATGAAGACGCTATCTGGATACTCCTCATTGGGCTCCAAGACCGTCACCTCAAGGCCGCACTGGCGGAGCAGTGCAACGTACTGGTCGTACTGCTGCATGGCCCGCTCATAGTCTGGCTTACCCTTCTCCGGTGTTTGGCTAATACCGTTGATCAAACTACGGCTTGGCCGGCGGGTAATCGCGTAGCGAAACATCACACTCCTTTCTCTTATGTAATGCGGTGCACCTTTCTCGGCGCACCGCATGATTACTCATTAATTAAACAGCTTGGGCATCGTAATACCAAGTGTTTTATCCAGCCCGCCAGTCAGCAGCTGGAATAGCGCATAGGCCAGCGCCACCAGCAGTGCTACCACCAGTAGCCACTCAAGCGCTGTAAATGGCTTCTTACCTTGCTGCTTACGCATCAGGCCATAAACCACAATACCCGGCACATACAAGAACACCGTCACCAGCAGGTTCTCTACCCCGGCGGCATAGACCAGCCAGACGCTATACACACTAGCCATCACACCAATCAAGATATTGCCTGCCCGGCCCTTCGTCTCTGGCTTCTCGAGAGCCGAGTACTTCAGCTGATAGAAGGCCGTCAAAGCATAAGGCACAAGAATTGCTGATGTTGCAATTGCAATACCAATGTTATACACCGAGCCACTTGTCAGCGGTATCGTCAGGATAAAGAACTGCACCAAAGCGTTGGTCACCAGCAGCGAGTTCTTTGGCACGCCAACCTTGTTCTCTTTTGCAAAGAATGCTGGAAAGGCACCAGCCTTTGCCGCCTGGTAGGGCAGCTCAGCCGAGAACATCGTCCAAGCCAGCCAGCCACCGAGCACCGCAATGATCAAGCCACTATTGACCAGCCAGGCACCCCACGGCCCAACCACCTTCTCAAGCAAGAGTGCCATCGCTGGGTCTTTAAGACCAGCCAGCTCTGGCTGCGTTGCCACGCCAAAGGCGAGAACGGTCATCAAGACATAGAGCGCAAGCACGGCAGCAAAGCCAATGAAGGTCGCCTTGACGACATCGCTGCGCTGCTTAGCTCGGCCCGAGAACACAACCGCACCCTCGATGCCAATGAACACCCAGACGGTAACGATCATCATGCTCTGCACCTGGCTGAGCACCGACCCAAGACTGAAATTACTGCCAGCCAAGCCCCAGAGATCCTTCGAGAATATATCGAGCTTAAAGGCGGCAATAATCGCCACAAGGAAGACCATCAGTGGAACAATCTTGGCAATCGTGATGAGCAAGTTCACCGCACTCGCCGTGCGCACACCTCTGAGAATCAGGCAGTGCACGCCCCAGAGCAAGACTGACATACCAATCGCCGAAGCCCAGTTTTGGCCATCAGCAAACAGCTGCGGGAAGAAATAGCCAAGCGCCGAGAAGGCCGTTACAGCATAGGCGATGTTGCCAATCCAGGCCGAGATCCAATAGCCCCAGGCCGAGTTGAACCCGACATATTTGCCAAACCCTGCCTCGGCATAGCTATAGATACCGGCATCAAGATCAGGACGCTTCTCGGCAAGGTTGCGAAAACTTAGGACAAGGAAGACCATCCCCACCCCAGTGACGAGCCAAGCAATAATCGTTGCCAGTGGCCCAGCCGACTCTGCGGTATTACGGACAAGATTGAAGATACCAGCTCCAATCATGCTGCCGATAACAAGCCCGGTGAGTGATCGCCACCCCAGCTTGCTCTCTTGTTGTGTTTGTTGTGTTGTCATACGTGAGGCCCCCTATGCCTCAGTTACTTTGTTATAACGTCAGTGCCATCACTGCCTTGATCGTGTGCATGCGGTTCTCCGCTTCGTCGAAGACCACACTGTGCTCACTCCGGAACACTTCGTCCGTCACTTCCATACTCTCAAGGCCATAGTCTTGGTAGATCTTCAGCCCCGTCTCGGTGTTGAGATCGTGGAAGGCCGGCAAGCAGTGCAAGAACTTAACCTGTGGATTGTGCGTCTCGTCAAGCATCGCGCGGTTTACCTGGTAGGGCCTGAGCAAAGCAATCCGCTCAGCAAACTGCGCCTCCTCACCCATCGACACCCACACGTCGGTATAGATCGCATCAGCTCCCTCGAGGGCCGCGGCGCGATCATCCGTCACGGTAATCTGCGCACCAGTCTCGGCGGCAATTGCCCGGGCGAGATCAACCAGCTCACTGCTCGGGTGCAGCTCAGCTGGCGCTAAGATGCGGAAGTCAACACCCATCTTGGCCGAGCCAATCATTAGGCTATTGGCCATATTGTTGCGCCCATCACCGACAAAAACCAGCTTCGTGCCAGCCAGCGGCCCACCATGCTCCTCAAGCGTCATAAAGTCGGCCAGGATCTGCGTCGGGTGGAACTGGTCGGTCAAGCCATTCCACACGGGTACACCAGCGTGCTTGGCCAAGTCTTCCACCGTCGAGTGCTTAAAGCCGCGGAATTCAATCCCATCAAACATTCGACCCAGCACCTTTGCGGTGTCCTCAACCGACTCCTTTTTGCCAAGCTGGATATCATCCTTGCCGAGAAACTCCGGCGCAACGCCAAGATCATTGGCCGCGACCGTAAAGGCACAGCGTGTACGGGTCGAATTCTTCTCAAACAAGAGGGCGACTTGCTTGCCCTCGTGCAAGCGGTGCGGCACGCCCTCGCGCTTGAGCTTCTTAAGCTCGTGCGCCAGATCGAGCATCTGTCGGATTTCCTCTGACGAAAAGTCCTTGAGGGCTAAGAATGAGCGGTTTTTTAGATTGGTTGGTAGGTTCATTTACACATCCTCTCGTATTAATGGCATACTCATGCAGCGTGGCCCGCCACGGCCCCGGCCAAGCTCCGAGCCGGTAATCTCCAGCACTTCGACGCCTGCCTCACGCAGTTTTTGGTTGGTGACGTAGTTGCGGTCGTAGGTGACCACTACCCCAGGAGCAATCGCCAAGGTATTGCTACCGTCATTCCACTGCTCACGCGCTGCAGCGATATCATCACCGCCACCGCATTCGATTAAGGTAATCGACGGCACACCAAGGGCTTGGCTGAGCACCTGCTCAAGATTATGTTCTTTGGTAATAGTTGGGTAGGCCTGCCCGTCTGCTTTATGTAAGACGAATATATTCATCCGCCCCTCAAAGCCTCGAATCTCGGGGTGGATGGTGAATTTGTCGTGGTCAATCATCGTAAAGACGGTATCCAGATGCATAAAGGCGTGACTCTTAGGGATCTCAAGCGCAATCACCGTATCAAAATTCGACTCAGCAAAGAGCTTCGTCGCCATCAGCTCAATCGCCTCTGGTGAGGTGCGCTCACTAATACCGATGGCCATCGTGTGGTTGTTAAGCACTAGCTCATCACCGCCCTCAATTGAAAATGGTTGGCTGCGATCATACCAGACCGGTACATTCTTGCCAGCAAAGCGCGGATGGAAATCGATGATATAGCGCATAAAGAGCGACTCGCGTCGTCGAGCTGGCCAGTGCATCTTGTTGATCGTCAAACCTTGGCCAATCGCTGCTGCTGGGTCGCGCGTGAAGTAGAGGTTCGGCATTGGGTCAAGATAAAACGGATATTGCTCATGCGCTACCATCGTGTGAAGTTGCTGCTGCTCGGGTGGCAGGCTAATCTCATCTTTGCGCACCCCTGCCATCAGCTTGCGCACCATCTGGCGCGGCTCCATGCTCAGCAAATACTCGGCAAGCGTCCGCGATGCGCGTTGGTTGTCCTGCTTTGACGCCACCAGCATCTCAACAACAAATTGCCGCCGCACTGCTTCGTCAGCGAGTGCCTCGGCGGCAAGTTCATCTAAGTACAACACTTCGACCCCACGCGAGCGGAGCAGCTCCGCAAAGCGATCATGCTCCTCCTGCGCAACCTTGAGATACGGAATATCGTCAAACAATAGGCGCTGCAAATGTTCTGGCGTGAGATGCTCGAGCTCCTCACCCGGCCGATGCAAGAGCACTGTCTTCAACCGGCCAATTTCTGATGTAATATGAATTGGATCGTCCACCTTTTCCCCCTGTGTGGCTTATAGTTGATGCTTTCATTGTAGCATGTTATGAGGTAAGTGCAATGGATAACAGGTGTCACGAATATGAAACTGAATGATGAATCACAAAAGCTTATTTTTGCTATTATTACCATAATAGTCTATCATGGTTTTGTATGAGGCAGGGGTCTATCACAACAAATGGAGTTATTCTTCATCACCACGAGAATGCAACTATTGTCTATCTTACACAACAAGGCTATGATATTACAATCATTCCACCCGATCAACGAAAAGGAGTCCATACACCAGACATTATCATGCTCAACAAGCGGTGGGAGATGAAATGTCCAATCGGCCGAAGTCCACACACTATCAAACGCGCATTTAAGGTTGCGATTCATCAATCTGAGTACATTATTTTTGACCTTCGTCGATCGAAAATAACCGATGCAGTTAATATTGCCCGACTTAAGAAAGAATTTCATGATATCAAACGAGTCAAACGGCTGATTATTATTCCAAAGTCAAAGAAGATTATTGACATCAGTAAATAATTCCGCTACTATTTAGATACGGGGTGGCGTCACCGTGGTTCTGCGGAGACGACACCCCTATCTTGATAGCATCATCACTCTACCAACTGCGTACCTGCCGTTGGTTATTTTATTGCGGTAATAACCGCCAAGCTCGCCTCCACCCGGCAACGGAATCCAGGGTGCGCCTGTAGCCACGCATCGACCGCCCGAGCCGCACCAGGCAGCGCTTCGTTAGCATAATCGTCCACCACCAGCACCGCATCAGTAGTGAGCTTGGGTGTTACGAGCCGGAGTGAGTCCATAATCGACTGGTAATAGTCGCCATCGAGAAAGGCAAACATAATGTCCTCCGGCACATCCTGCGGGGTAAGCTCGGCAAACCAGCCCTTATGCACCACCGGTGGGTGTAGCCTGGCTTTCTTAAACTGCTGGAGAAACCCCTTACGCGTTGCAGCAAGCTCCCCTGCCACAAACTGCTCACCAGCTGCGCTTGCATCCTGCGCCGTCTTCTCTGGCAAACCAGCGAATGAATCATAGACGTGAAAGACTCCCGCATACTGGTAGGCATCAAGCAAGCGCCGAATAAACAAGCTCGTCGTCCCCACATAACAGCCAAATTCAACAACCAACCCCTGGCAGCCAGCTCTCAGAAGCCGCTCAAGCTCACGCAGCAAAACCCGCAACTCACGCTCATCCACTTGGTCCGAGATGATTGGGTGAGTGCGGAGAAGTTGGTCGGTAATCATTATTGGCCCACTATAGCAAATAATTGCCTATGATGCTATTACCCGGCTTATTTTGGCTTCTTCTCTTATACGCATCCCATTTGTATGCCATTTGATCGAAATTATTCTGGCGAGCATGACCAGTATACGGTATACTATAGACATGAAAGTCACCAGCCCCGCCTTTAAAAACAACGCCAAGATGCCAAAGATTTATTCGCGCTTTGGCGGCAACCAGCGACCACCTCTTGCCATCAGCGATGTCCCTGATGGTACGCAGAGCCTTGCTGTGGTGTGCTATAGCCCCGACGCACCCTTCATTGGCGGCTTCTACCACTGGATTGTTTGGAATCTGCCACCCACCACCACAGAAATCGGCAGCGACTACCTCCCCCACGGTGCCGTCGAAGGCACAACTACCTGGGGCAGACCAGGTTGGGGCGGCCCACACCCCGCCTTTGGGACGCATCGCTATCAATTCTTTGTCTATGCGCTCAGTACCGTGCTCGACCTCCCCGCCAAAACACGCCCCAAGAAATTCTCCAAAGCAATCGCCCCGCACATCATCGAGCGCAGCATGCTGACAGGGAAGTTTGGCGCGTTGGATATATTTGATTTGCGGTAATATCGGTAGGGTACTCGCACCCCATTAGTTTCAAGCTCATCTACCCTTATCCACTGCTTCTTTGAGTGACACTATACGTCTACATAAAGTATGTCATTCAGTTTATTCATCAAACACTGTCAAAGTATTGCGGCGGCACGTCACCATCGCAAGAAGCTACGCTCTGCATACCACTGATCGCTATTGCCTTTGGCGTGCCTGTTATGTCAAAATCGTAGGTGATATCCTCGCCATAGTAATTAAAATGGCTACCGCGTACAATACGTAGTGTTGTATCATCCACAACTTCTAATGATTCCGCTGCTGCAAACGGCTGCCATGTATTTGGGTTGATGAGCTGCAGCCCGTGACGCGTCGCAACGACCTGGTATATATTGTACTGATTAGCAAAGCGCCCCTCAAAGCGACGAAGCTTGGCACTCGCCTGCTGTTCATCACCAAACGCATCAATAATAGCCAAAATCGAGCGGGCCATCTCATCTGGCGCAGCATCTCGTGCATTCGCCATTACAGACACAACCACATGGTCGCGCGTGCGAAGCCACGTCCGGCTTACAAAACCAGGAAAACGACCACTGTGACCAATCAGCGCAGTACCATCAGTACATTGCTCAACATTGATGCCCAGGCCATAGGCCATTGCTGTACTTGGCGCGTTCGTGTAATCCCAGGCGCGGCACTGCATTTCGCGCTTAGTTGCATCACTCAGCAGCTTGCCCGAACCAACTCGCAACGCAGCCACAAAGCGGGCGAGATCATGAGCAGTCGTGCAAAAGCCAGCTGCTGGCTGCAATACCCCCGTCGTGAGGTGTGGGTAGGCCTGGCGCTGCTGAGCGAGCGTCACGCGGCTATAGCCAGTTGCCATCAATACGTCAGGCGAATATTCTGGTACGGTGTGCAACAGGCCAAGCGGTTGGATGATATGCTTTATCACATACTCAGCATACGACTGGCCACTCACCTGTGCAATCACTTGCCCAAGCAGCGCAAACCCAAAGTTCGAGTACTTAAACTCCGTATTTGGCTCGCATACCAGATGGGTCTGCATCATTTGCTGCTGGAATGTAGCATGATCAGGAAAGGCCGTTTCTCCTTGCCAAAACCCTGCTGCCGTCCCATCGCGAATCACACCGGCTGAATGACTGAGCAGTTGCCGTAATGTGATGGTTTGCCAGCGGGTATCTGGGTGCTCGGCCAGCCATGGCAGGTATGTCGTAATGGTATCATCGATTCTTAGTAACCCCTGTTCTTGCAGCTGGAGCAGCGCTGTCGCCGTAAACATCTTAGAGTGTGATGCCGCGCGCAGCAGATGGTTCGTCGTGAGCTGTGTGGCAGTCTCTTGGTTGGCAACACCATAGGCGCGATGAAATATAACCTCATCCTGCACGGCAATCGCCACCGCAAAGCCTGGCCATGAGAGCCACTTGCTTCGCAGCGTCAGCCATGAGTCAATAAATCGAATTGTTCGCTTGGATAATTCCATGCTCATACTACCGAGTATAGCATGAGGAGCTATCTCATATTACACCTTTTCCGCAAACTGGCTCCGATACAGCTCCGCATAAAAGCCGCTCTGGGCGAGCAGCTCGTCGTGCGTGCCTTGCTCGATGATGTTGCCATCCTTCACCACAAGGATGAGATCAGCGTTGCGGATCGTGCTGAGGCGATGTGCAATGACAAAGCTTGTCTTATGCTGCATCAGCCTATCCATCGCCTGCTGAATCAGCACCTCGGTGCGAGTGTCGACCGAACTGGTCGCTTCATCTAAGATAAGCATCGGCGTCTTGGCAAGCATAGCGCGGGCAATCGTCAGCAGTTGTTTCTCCCCTTGCGATATATTAGTTGCGGCCTCGTCGAGCACCATGTCGTAGCCACCCGGCAGCGACCGGACAAAGTGGTCGACATGCGCCTCACGCGCCACTGCCAGCACCTCAGCTTCGCTCGCCTCAGGGTTGCCATAGCGCAGGTTGTCGCGGATCGTCCCATGGAAGAGCCACGTATCTTGCAGCACCATACCAAAGAGCTGCCGGACGCTACTGCGCGTCATCTGGGCAATATCCACCCCATCGATCAGGATCTGACCACTGTCAATATCATAAAATCGCATCAAGAGATTGACCAGCGTCGTCTTGCCCGCACCGGTTGGCCCAACAATCGCCACCCGCTGGCCAGGGCGAATATGAGCCGAGAGATGCTTAATAACTGGCGTCTTTGTATCGTAGCCAAAGACAACATCGCGAAACTCCACTTCACCGCGCACCACTGGCAGTGTGGTGGCGGGCACCGGGTCGGGTGCTTCGGCTGGTTCCTTGAGAAACTCAAAGACCCGCTCGGCCGCAGCTGTAGTTGATTGCAGCACATTGGCAATATTCGCCGTTTGGGCAATCGGCTGGTTGAACTGCTGCATATATTGGATGAAGGCCTGAATATCGCCAATCTTAATCCGCCCCTCAATCGCCAGCCACCCACCAAGCACCGCCACACCAACATAGCCAATATTGCCCACTACATTCATCACTGGGTACATCAAGCCAGAGAGAAACTGCGACTGCCAGGCGCTCGAGAAAAGCCGCTGGTTAATCTGCCGAAAAGTCTTCAGCGACCGCTCCTGCCCACGAAAGGCGCGCATCACCTGGTGGCCAGCATACATCTCTTCAATATGGCCATTGAGCTCGCCTAGCTCATCTTGCTGGCGGATGAACTGCGTCTGTGAGCGCCTGGTAATCATCACAATCAGCCCCATCGACAGTGGCACAACCAAGAGCGCTACCACAGTCAGCAGCCAACTAATCGACAGCATCATCGCGAGGATCCCCACTAGCATCACCACCGCACTCATCATTTGCGACAGGCTTTGGGTAAGCGTTTGGCTTACCGTATCGACATCGTTGGTAATACGGCTGAGAACGTCGCCATGCGTTTGTGTGTCGAAGTAGCGCAGCGGCAAGCGGTTAATCTTCTCTGAGATATCACGGCGCAGCTGGTACGTCAGCTTCTGAGTAATATTGGTCATGAGCCAGGCCTGCCCATAGCGAAACAGCGCACTAACCACATAGAGCCCCACTAGCCAGAGGATAATCTGCAGGATCGCATCGTAGTGAAAGGTGGGGCGCCTGCCAAGATCGAGCGTCTTGGCGGCTTCGCGAGCCGAGGCAGGTAGCGCCTGCGCCAGTTGCTTACCCTGGGGCGATGCCATAAATTGCTCGCCTGTCGTCCCAGGCCGAATCGTCATACGAGCTGGCAATTTTTCATGGATGGCGTCGTAGACACGCTGACGGGTATAGTCATCGACAATCTGGTTGGTTGCGTTGCCAAGCAGCTTGGGGCTGACAATTGCAAATAGCGTACTCATTATCGTTAAGCCAACCACTAAGGCCAGCTGCCAACGAAAAACTCGTAAATATTGCAGGAGCTTACGTAATGTCCCACGAAAGTCCTTAGCGCGCTCCGTCCCGCCACCAGCAACTGGCCCGCCCATCGGGCCGCGACGTACCCCTGGTGAGCGCGACTTTGGAGATGACTGCTGGCTCATCGCACCCCTCCTTGCGCGGCAGCACCAAGCGAAGCAGGCCGCTCGAGCGCAGCTAGCTCGCGCTCGCTTAGCTGCGACGCAGCGATCTCTTGGTACACCGCACAGGTCTGCATTAGTTCCTGATGTCGCCCTTGGCCAACGATCTTCCCTTCATCTAGCACAATAATGTTATCTGCTTTGGCAATTGTATGAATCCGCTGCCCGACGATCAGCACCGTCTTGCCCGCCAGCTCCTGCGCGAGCCGCTGACGCAGCGCAGCATCCGTCCGTGCATCAAGTGCCGAGAATGAATCATCAAAGATATACACCTGAGGCTGCGCCGCCAACGCCCGAGCAATCGACAGCCGCTGGCGCTGCCCACCCGAGACATTGCTGCCACCTTGCGCGACCGCGCTTGCCATACCATCATCGAGCTGAGCAATAAAGTCGCTCGCCTGGGCCACCTCTGCTGCATGAGCAATCGCCGCCCCATCGGCCTCAGGCGCGCCATAGGCAATATTGCTGGCAATACTCCCCCGAAATAGCACACCCTTTTGCGGCACATAGCCAATCTGGCTGACTAGATCTGTAAGCCTAAGCTTGCGAATATCCACCCCATCAAGCAAAATCTGCCCGGCCGACACATCATAAAACCGCGGAATCAGATTGACCAATGTTGACTTGCCCGAGCCTGTGCTGCCAATAAACGCCGTCGTCTGGCCAGGCTCCGCCACAAAGCTAATGCCGCTAAGTACCGGCTCATCTGCCCCTGGATAAGCAAAGGTAACATTGCGAAATTCAATCCGCCCCATGCCACCTGGCGCCAGTGGCTGAGGCTCAACAGGGTCAGTGATCGACGGCTCGGTATCGAGCACCTCTGCTACTCGGCGCACCGACACGGCTGCGCGCGGTGCCATAATAAACACCATCGATATCATCAAGAACGACATAATCACCTGCAAAGCATATTGTAAAAAGGCCATCATATTGCCAATCGCGAGGCGCCCATCACCAATCGCCAGCGCGCCATACCACACCACCGCCACGCTCGCAAGATTCATTATTAACACCATCACTGGCTCCATCACCATCATCAAGCGATTGACTACCAGGTTGAGCTTCGTCAGCTCATGGTTGACGGCATCAAATTTTGCTTCTTCGACCACTTCGGTATGAAAAGCGCGCACGACGCGCAGGCCCGTCAAGTTCTCGCGGGCAACTAAGTTCAGCTTGTCAACCACACTCTGCAAGCGCTGAAAACGAGGCATCGCCGCAATAAACAAGCCAATAATAACCACCAAAAGCACCGCAACCGCCAGAGCAATAATCCAGCTCAGACTTGGTGCATTAGCCAGTGCCTTGTGCAGGCCAGCCACGGCCATAATCGGTGCCATCAAGGCAATGCGTAGCAGCATAATCGCCGTCGATTGGATCTGCTGGATATCATTCGTCGAACGCGTAATCAGCGATGCTGTCGAGAAACGGTTAAAGTCCGCCACAGCATAATCCTCCACTCGGGCAAACACTTGATCGCGCAGCTGCTGGCAGAGGCCAGTGGCAATCCGCGTCGCAAAGAAGACCGACACAATCGTCCCCACTGCACCGGCCAGCGTCACGGCAATCATCTGCCAGCCATTATGCCATATAACGGCCATGTCGGAGCCAACGATGCCATTGTTAATAATCGCCGCCATAAAGTCTGGCAAGCTCAGCGTTGCCATCACCGAGCCATACGTTGCAGCAACCAGCAGTCCGAGCTGCCACCAATAGCCCCAGAGTAGTCGCCAGATGTACTTCATGCTCGCTCCGCCTTCTGCGACTGAACCACTTTATCAATAAGTTGGTCGAGCTGCACTAGCTCGGCATCGCTCAGCACTGCAAAAAGATCGGCAACAGTCTCCGCCATATACTGCTGGAAGTGATCGGTTATCTGCTGGCTTTGCGCAGTCAACTGTAGGCGCACCACCCGTCGATCGTGCTGGTCTGGCGTGCGCTGGACGAGCTGTTTTGCCACCAGCGTATCAAGAATCTGCGTCGCTGCGCCCTTAGAAACACATAGCTTTGCCGCCACATCACCCATCGTCTCGATTGCCCCACTATGCAATAGGCCCAGCACATGCCAGTGAACAGGCGCCAAACCAAACTGCTGATCCGTCTGGCGCTGAGCGCGTGCCAGGCGCTGCTTGAGCTGAAATAAGTAGCTCGTGATGTTCTCAATACATACTTGGCGCTGCGGCTGTGCACCTGACTTTGCTTCTACCTTCATACAATAAATAGTTTACTGCCTAAACTATTTATTGTCAATACCTTTTTATATGCCGACGGCGCCAAGCATACACTGCCGCACCAAGCACGCCTAACATAACCAACGTCGCGCCACCGTAGTATAGCAGCGGCACATTATCACCAGCAGCTGCCAATGCGCCCTCGTGCGGTGGCTGGCTTGGCTGTGGCTGTTCGGCCTGTGAGACATGCATTACCTTCGGTGGCAGCGTGATATTCTGTGACTGATTTGATTGCGACTGAGTCGACGATGGCGCAGCGCTACCATGCAGCGTGTGGTCAAGCTGGCGCAGCAACGCATCATTACTCTGCGGGTCAGAAAGATAGCGCCAGACAATAATCCCTTGCAAGTTGTGCTGCTGGACATACTCTGCCTTATACTTCATCGACTCCGCATCGTCGTAACTAATAAACTCACGCCGCGCAGCATTATAGAGATACGGCGCTTTGCTTGCGTCGTCCCAGTAACGAGTATAACCATTCTTATTAATATACTCTCGCTCGAGCCGGTCATATGTGGTGTGGTACTCGCCAGCCTTTTGGGTGTCCCCCACGGGCTGGTGCAAGCCATGATTCACATCAGCAACCGAAGTAAACCGCCGGCTGTACCACGCCGCCCCGATCATCAATTTGTTTGTTGGCGCACCATGAGCTTGGTAGTGCTGCACCGCCGAGTTGGCACTCTGGTCGAGCGGGTCATCCGGCGCAGTATAGAGCCCAGCATGGTGCCCAGCGTGCGTCTTGAACGAGCCGAACCCCCGCATGTCATACGTCATGATCGCAATCTGGTCAAGGTACTGCTGGTACTCAGCAAACTTATTTTGCTCAGCATACCACTTGGCTGGTGCACCCGTCATCGAAATACTCGGCTGGCGTCCGCTGGTGGTCGTTGCCGCGCGCAGTTCACGCAAGAGGGCAATCAGGTCAGTCTGCTGGCTCCCCTTTGGAAACTCCCAGTCGATATCCACCCCATCTAACTGATGAGCCTGCAGCGCCTCCTTCACAGAGCTCACAAAGGCCTGCCGGGTGCTTGCTTGGCGCACCATCGCATCGAACTCACTCCGCGCAGCATCATTACCACCACCAATTGAGAGAATAAGGGAGATACGCGGATTGACCGCGCGAATCCGCTGCGCTGTAGCTGCTTGCTTGAGGTGCGGCAGTGTATCAAGTGTCACGCGCCCATCGGCCGCAATACGCCCAAAATGAACAATGAGCCGATCAATCATCTTTAGATGGTCGTCAGTCACCTTCGGGAGGTTCTCGTCACTGACATAAACCGAGATCGTCTTTCGCTCCGCAGCCTGAGCTGGCATCGCAATCACTAGCTGGCACACAGCTACTAGCATCATCACACTCAGTACACTTCTCACCATTGCCGTCCGCATATCGCCTCCTTGCTTTTGCTAGCTGTCTCCTTCTAGTCTATATCGTTTGCCAGAATAGGTAAAGTGTGAGGTGGTATAGATTACTCGTCATCAGTGGTTGGCGTGTGGTGGGTCGGCCAGTACCGATCAAGCACTACATAAGGCAGCTGCTTATACCGACGCCATAGCACGATCGTGACAAGCAGCGTCATTAATGACACAAACGGCAGATGCACCATCGACAGCACCGCAATATAGAGCAGCCGCACCGCATAGAATACCACGCGGTGGAACCACCCTCGCGGCCGATCATCCAGCGAAATACCCGTTAGCCAGCCACCGAGCGTCCTTCCCTGTGCCACCAGCGGAAGGATGGCATGCACGAGCGCAATAAAGCCATACGGAACGATCTGCGTCAGCATCTGCATCTGTTCAGTCCACTGCCGTGAGTGCAACACATTGAGAAGCGTGAGCGCTACCATCACAATTGTTGAGCCAATCGCCACTCCAGTCATATCAACGACAAAGGCAACGATACGCCGCACAAGGCCAGGCTGGCGAATCATCGTTGCTCCACGCTCCGTATCGCGAAGATTTGGCAATAGCCAACCCAACCAAAAGCCCAGCAGTGCCCCACTCGTATTGAGCAGCAAGTCATCAACATCAAACAGCCGATAGCTACACGGATACACGCCAAACACCCCAGTGAGCTGCGTCAGCTCAATCACTACCGACGTCATAAGGCCAATAGCTACCACCATCCACCAGCGCACCCGATACATCGCCCGCAAAAACGCCCCCAGCGGCACAAAGAACACAACGTTCATCACAACCTGCAGCACTGCCCGCAGCCCCTCGTGCGAGATATCAAAAATCGACGCCAGTGGTGTGAGCTGGGGCTGGATATGGTGACTCCCGCAAAAGCGCGCCGCATTATCTGGCATCGGGTAAAGCGTAAAGGCAGCTAGCGCCAAGCCATAGAGCACCACTAGATACGTCATAACTACCCGGCCAAACGCCACCCGGCGAAAGCGCATATAATGTACCAATAACAGCGGCAACGTCAACACAAGTGCAGCAAATGGCCACATCACAAGCGCCACCCGAAACGACGCGGTAAAATTCCCTAAGAATGAAAGCATACTGCGCGCTAGTATGACATAGATAGCCAAGACCTGTCAATAACGGAGCTCGCGACTTACACCACCGCACGGCGCAGGAGCTGTGCATTTGCTGCGACAATAATCGTCGAAAGTGACATCACCACCGCACCAATCGCGGGCGAAATAACCACCCCGACTGGCGCAAGCACCCCAGCCGCGAGTGGAAGCATCAGCACATTATAGCCCGCTCCCCAGCAGAGGTTTTGTACCATTTTGCGGTACGTCGCCTGGGCCAGCGTGATCAGCCGGACAACCGCCTGCGGATCATCACCAACCAGCATAATCCCAGCAGACGCTGCAGCAACATCGGTCCCTGTCCCAATCGCGACACCACTCTCGGCCTGGGCCAGCGCTGGTGCATCATTCACGCCATCACCAACAAAGCACACTCGCTTCCCCTGCTGCTGGTACGCCATAACAATCGCCGCCTTCTTAGCTGGTGTTACCTCAGCGTGAACCTCAGTGATACCAACGAGGCGAGCAATCGCGTCGGCCGGCCTCGCACCATCTCCTGTTACCATGGCAACTGTTATACCGCGGCGTTGGAGCGCTGCGACTGCCGCTGCCGCACCAGGGCGCGGCGCATCACCAAGCTCAACCACACCACAGACGCGCCCAGCCTGGGCAACGTAGACAACTGTATGGTCCGTCGTTATCTCGTCTCGATCAATCTGATGCTGCTGCATAAAGGCCGCATTGCCAACTAACGTCGGCACGCCATCAACCACAGCCTGCACACCATAACCTGGCACCGTTTGGAGGTCACGCGCAGCAGGTATCGCAACACGGCGATCGGCTGCCGCGCGGCGAATCGCTGCTGCAATCGGGTGTTCTGCCTCATGCTCAGCCGCCGCCGCTAATCCCAGAATAGCCGCCTCGTCCCCACCATGGACTGCAACCACTGCTAGGTGACCAGTCGTCAGCGTACCTGTTTTATCAAATAACACTACATCGACTTGCCGCGCGGCTTCAAAAGCGCGGCGATCACGCACGACAATACCGCGCTGCGCCGCAAGCCCAGTCGAGATCGATACAACCAGCGGCACCGCTAAGCCCAAGGCATGCGGGCACGCCACCACCAACACCGTCACCACTCGCTGCAACACTTCACCCAGCGATGCACCAGCCAGCGCCCAGCCAGCGCCCGTCACCAGCGCAGTAGCAAGCGCTGCATAGAAAAGATAGCCCGCTGCCCGGTCCGCCAGCACCTGCGTTCGCGACCGACGCTGCTCAGCCTGGCGCACCAGCTCCATAATATGCGACAACGTTGTATCATCACCAATGTGCTGGGCCATAACATGAAGCGCACCAGTGCCATTGATCGTGCCTGCCGTCACAAGACTCCCTGACTGCTTGGCAACAGGGCGCGACTCACCCGTAAGCATCGACTCATCAACCTGTGACGTGCCAGATATCACCTGGCCATCCACTGGCACACGCCCACCCGGGCGCACCAGCACGGTCATCCCCACAGCCAGATGATCAAGCGGCACTGTATTAATCGATTGCTCCGTCACAACCTCGGCTGTCTCGGGTAAGAGCTGCGCTAAGGTATGGGCAGCATCCGTTGCCCGCTTAATCGCTGCCATTTCGAGCCAGTGCCCGAGAAGCATAATGGTAATGAGCGACGCGAGCTCCCACCAAAAATCCATCCCCGCTACCACGCCACTGGTCACCAGCAGGCTGTAGCCATAGGCCACACTGATCGCTAGAGCAATCAGCAGCATCATACCAGGCTGGCGCTGGCGCAGCTCCTGCCACCCCGCCCGGATAAAGACTCGGCCACCATACCACAGCAATATCGTCCCGCTTATGGCCGGCACATACCGGCTCACCACCTCAGGTAGTGTATACCCGAGCCACTGCTGCATCAGTGGTGAACACACCAATACACCGATCGTTATCAGTAGCGACAGCCAAAACCGCTGCCGAAACTGGGCCGCATCATGCCCGCAATGGCCACCGTGTCCATGCCCCTCATGGTGAGTATGCTCACCATGAGTCATATGATGGTGCTGTGACTGTTTTTTATCCATAACAAACTCCTCGGTGCGACGCACCGCATTATCCTTTCTATTCTTATATCCGCTTGCTGCTAGCGAATGTTCGTCAGGTCATAGAGCTGATCGAGCTCTTTGAGCGCCTTATCGCGCTGCTTCGTATCACTTGACGCCAGCATCTCAGCCACATGTGTCTCGAGGTGCTGCTTGACCATCAGCTTATTCAGCGATGCTAGCGACTTCTGGATGGACAGACTCTGGATGATGATGTCCATACAGTAGGCGTCGTCGGCCACACGTTTTTCTAACCCCTCCAGCTGGCCCTTCATAATTTTGATACGGTGTAGTGCTCGTCTGGTAATATCTTTACTCATACTCCTATGGTATACCCCCTGGGGGTATATGTCAACCGATTCTTTCCCACATAAAAACCCACCACAGATACGGTGGGTTTTTGCAAAACAAGGCAGGACGAGGCTTAGTACATACCCATACCGCCGCCCATGCCAGGCATGCCAGCTGGGCTTGCCGCTTCCTTCTCAGGCAGGTCGACGACAAGCGCACCCATCGTCATTGCGGTGCCAGCGATGGAGGCAGCATTCTGGAGTGCTTCCTTGGTAACGCGAACGGGGTCAACCACGCCAGCTGCTTTGAGATCGATCAGCTCACCCGGTGTGTTGACGTTAATACCAAAGCCAGGCTGCGCTGCCTTCACCTGTGGCAGCCACTCATCAGCATTGAGACCAGAGTTGGTTAGCAAGATGCGGAACGGTTGCTCGAGCGCGTGGATAAGCAAATCCTCACCGGCAGTCACTGACGCATCGGCATCACCAGCGTGAGTGTAGCTTGTCGCGAGGTTGACCAGTGTCACCCCGCCACCAGGCACAACACCCTCAGCCAGAGCAGCCTTAACAGCAGCCACTGCATCATCAACGCGATATTTCTTCTCTTCGATCTCGGTCTCGGTTGCCCCACCTACCTTAATCACCGCCACTTGGCCAGTCAGGGCAGCTTGGCGCTTGACGAGATTGTTCTTAGTGTAGTCGCTTGTGCTATTGGCAATTTCAACGGCAATCTGGTCAATCCGGGCATCGACTGCCGTCTTCGCACCAGCCCCTTCGACGATCGTTGTCAAATCCTTAGTGGCAATCACCTTGCGAGCCGAACCGACCACATCAGGGCCAACCGTATCAAAGCTCATACCGGTGTCTTCGGTAATAACTTTTGCGCCCACCAGAGCAGCAATATCATAGAGGACATCCTTATCGCTCGGTGCTTTAATAGCCAGGGTATTAAAGGCACCCTTGAGGCGGTTAAGCACAAGCAGACCGAGCGCTTCGCCATCGACATCGTCAGCAATCAAGACGAGATCTTTCTTGCCACTCTGGGCAATCATCTCAAGTAGTGGAACAAACTCCTGTGCCGACGAAATCTTCTTGTCGGTGATAACGATGGCTGGCTTGTCGTATACCGCTTCCATTCGCTTCGTATCTGTTGCCATGTATGGGCTCACGAAGCCGCGCTGGACGGTAAAACCCTCGACCACTTCGCTCTCTAGCTCAAGGCCGCGGCCTTCCTCAACCGTCACCACACCATTGGGCCCGATTTTCTCCATTACATCAGCAATCAGCCGGCCAATTGCGTCATCACCCGCCGAGATAGTTGCCACCTCTGCGACGCGTGTTTCATCATTGCGAATGTCTTCCGCCTGCTCACTCAAAGCGGCTGTGACCTCTGCCGCGGCCCGCTCGAGACCCTTGCGGAGCAGCATTGGATTGTGACCGGCAGCGATCAGCTTGTTCGCCTCACTGAGAATGTGGTAGGTCAAAACCGTCACGGTAGTTGTGCCGTCACCAGCCACGTCGTTCATTTTGTTGGCAGCTTGCTTGATAAGCTCTGCCCCAACTTTAAAGCCCAGCGTCTCGTCGTCGACATCCTCGATATCAATACCCTTGGCTACTGTTACACCATCGTGTGTCACACTTGGGCCACCGTAGCTTTTGCCAATGACGACATTACGGCCCTTTGGCCCCATCGTTGTCTTCACTGCGTTGTAGAGAATCTCTGCCCCGCCCAAAATCCGGCGGCGCGCATCTTCATCATAAAATACTTTTTTTGCCATAGACTAGTTCTCCTATTCTACTGTCGCGAGGATATCCTCGTCCTTGATAATCAAATACTCTTCTTTGTCGAGCTTAATGGTGGTAGCTGCGTAGTTCTTGTAGACCACCCGTGCGTCAACTGCGACATCTTCTACTGCCGATCCAACAGCAATCACCTTGGCAGCTTCCGACTTCTCCTGAGCCGACTCGGGCAAAAAGATCCCGCTGGCAGTCTTCTCTGGCTTTTTCTCCTTAACCGCCACGACGAAATGCGCCATTGGCTTGATTGGTGAACTCATTGGTTACCCCTTTCTTAATACTTATCTACTTATCACCGCGCCCCATATCAATCAAGGCGCTTCTAGCACTCTAGTATAGCGAGTGCTAATGGGAAAATCAAGAGAGGTGGGCTAAGTAGGCTACGGTACGACGCGCTGCCGTCATAACAGTCGATGCAGCAGTAACGAGCTGATCATGCCCCCGCACCGCAAGTTGCTCGTAGTATGCATCCAGCGCAGGATTAAGCCACCTACTACGCTCAGCTGCGCGTGTCAACTGCACCTGCTGCGCGACATCAGTAACCATACCACAGAGGTCACGCGACATCATGTCGGCTATGTGGCGCTGCGCCGCTTCATCTCCTCCATCAGCTTGATCAACAACGTCTGAAAAACTAACTGCATGCTCAAAATCAATCATACGAGCTGGCTGACCCGAGACACGCACGACATTACGCAAATAGCCATCGCCATGCGCAACTGCCACCCTATGCAATGCAGCCAATGCAGCCGCTGCCTCCTTAGTATATAGGGCTACATCATCCATACTCATCTCATGCCACGCAAGACCATCAAAGCCCACTACTTCTGGCTGATATCGCGACAATAGCAAAGCCACACGGCTACGATCCTGTGCAGCTGCGCCTTCCGGTGCGCCATCAACTACCAGCCCGTCTACTGAGAACGGCGCAAGACCCTCACGCTCTAGGTACTGCGTCATAGCTAACTCGCCAAGAGCCGTTGGCACCGTAGAAGGTTTGACAACAAGTGTTTCGGGCATATCGCGTTTCTGCTCAGCATAGCGCACATGGGCAACAAATGCTCCATGACGCGACGAACCGCCACGCGCAAGATCTCTTTCGGGTACTGCATACGCTATTGACGATAAATCATCAGTAACCCGCAGCAGCGGGTCAGACGAAAAACGAGAATCAGGCCGATTATATTTACCATCATGTCGCACCGCTGCCAATAGATTAGGCAGTGGGCGATAATCCTTTGGTGCTGTCAGTATCTCGCAGTGATTGTAATGCGGCTTAACCATACGAGTATTATATAACAAACTGCGATTTTGTGCTATCGTTGTGTCATTAATACCACGCGCTTCTTACGATATCTATCTCACTGCTGCTATACTAGACATAATTGCCTAACTGGCTGTATATCATTCATCATCAACGGTTTTATAACGGAGGCACCATGCACAGACATATCAATGTACGCGGAATTATCATCAACGACAAGGGCGAACTCTTTTGCCAGCGCTTGACAGCGCGCACTGGCGATGGCCGAGATTTTTGGTGTACACCGGGCGGTGGGCTGGAGCTGGGCGAGAGTGTGATGGACGGCCTACGGCGAGAGATAGTCGAAGAAACTGGCGTTGAGCCAGCAATTGGCCGGCTGCTCTTCGTTCAACAGTTTGCTATCGCAGCGCCAGCAGCTGGCAAGCCGCGCGAACAGCTTGAGTTCTTGTTCCACATCACTAACTGGCAAGACTACCAGTCAATTGACCTTGCCACCACAACGCATGGCTTGGCAGAGGTCGCCGAGTGCGGCTTTATTAGCCCGCAGCAGTGCCCAATTTTACCTCACTTCCTTGCCGAGGTTGATCTGGCGCAGCTCATCGCCCACGATCAGCCAGTGCAGTGCCTGAGCTCCTTAGCATAAAATTGACAAACAATTCTATTCGGCGTATCATAGCATATTTGGTTAACAGTTCTCTACTTGACGTATCTGCAAAGTCATATAGGAGGAGTATATAGTCTAACGAGAGCGAGAACCTTATTTACATTTTGGAATATTAACACAGTAACCAACCAAGGAATTCTATGCTCCATCATCTGCCCCAACGTCACAAACTCATCGTCATGCTTGCCGTGATGAGCGCCCTCTTCCTTGTGGCGCTCGACCAAACCATCGTGGCGACGGCACTGGGCGCAATCGTCAAGGAATTCAACAGTTTCTCCTCTCTTGGCTTTATCGTTACTGCCTATATGCTCACCACCACTGTGACAGTGCCGCTAGCCGGTAAGCTCAGTGATATGTATGGTCGCAAGCCGCTTTTGCTGAGTGGTGTGGCAATCTTTACTATTGGCTCGCTGCTCAGTGGTATCGCACCAACCGTGGAATGGCTCATTACGTGGCGGGCGCTGCAAGGAATTGGTGGCGGCATTATCACCGCCAACGCCTTTACTATTGTCGGCGATCTCTTTACACCCAAAGAGCGGGGCCGCTGGCAAGGGCTCATCGGTGCGACCTTTGGCATGAGCTCGGTAGCGGGGCCATTGCTTGGTGGCTGGCTAACCGATGGTGCGACCATCTTTGGCGTCACAACCAACTGGCGCTGGACATTCTTTATCAATGTGCCAATTGGCATCATCGCCACTGCTCTCATCATCCGCTATTGCCCACAAATCAAGCACGACAGCAAGCACAAGCCAGACTACCTCGGCGCTCTTTTTATCACCATTGCCCTGGCGGCGCTTGTCTTAGCGGTGGATAATACGGAGATGGTCTTCAAGAGTTTGATCGACCAAGGCATTGCACTCGCTCTCATCAAGGGTGTGCTGCTGGCTACTGCCACCCTTGCCGGTGGTATCTTCCTCTGGCTTGAGCGCAAAGCCGCCCAGCCCATCCTCCCTCTCCACTTCTTCCGTAACCCCACCTACCGCCTGATTATGCTCATTAGCCTGCTCTTTGGTGCCGCTTTTCTCGGGGCAATTCTCTACCTCACACAGTTTAATCAGCAAGTCTTTGGCGCGACTGCCTCGCAAGCTGGCCTGATGCTCCTGCCAATGGTAGGCGGGATGATGATTAGCTCTATTAGTGTGGGGCAACTCATCAGCCGGACAGGTGTATACAAGCGCTATATCGTCATCGGCTGCGCCATCACCGCAGCAAGTATTCTCTCGCTTATCACGCTTCAGCCCACTTCACCCTACTGGCACGAGGCAATCATTATGACATTCGCTGGCTTTGGCATGGGGATGTGTATGCCCATCCTTACTCTCGCCGTGCAAAATGAATTCCGCCAGCAGGATCTCGGCGCTGCTACCTCAAGCGTGCAGCTCTTTCGTGGGCTTGGCTCGACGGTGGGGACGGCTATCTTTGCGGGCGTGCTCACTAGTGGCATTCTGCACAGCCTTGGCGATGTCAATCAGATTCCCTACATCCAGACGCTGCGCCGCACGCCACAGGCCGCTCGGCAACTCGATGGTGAGCTCAATGCCGATACCCTGCTGCGCATCAACAGCCAGCGCGACGCCATTAGCCAGGGTACAGCCAAAGGTATGGCCCAGCTACCTGCTCCAGCTCGCGCACGTGCCCAGCAGCAGCTAAGCCAGCAGCAAGACGACTACACCACGCGCATTCTCAATGCCTTTAGCGACTCCTTGCACCAGATTTTCATCATTAGCGCCGCACTTATGGCCACAGGCTTCCTTGTTGCCCTCTTCTTGCCTCAGCGCACCTTGACCACAAACAAGGACGATGAGTAAATCACCCATACCGTTTTACTCACCATACGATCACCGTCTCACCTTCTTGAGACTACCTTCTATGCTACAATAGCACGAGAGGTAGTATGACCACCTACAAAATTACGCGAATCTACGAATCAGCAACGCCACGCGATGGCTATCGTGTCTTGGTCGATCGACTCTGGCCACGAGGCATCAGCAAAGAGCACGCAGCACTCGATGAGTGGGCAAAAGACATTGCACCAACCGACGGGCTACGCCACTGGTTTCACCATGATCCAGAAAAATTTACAGAGTTTTCAGCGCGTTATAAAAAAGAGCTCAATACCAATCCAGCTGCCGCTGCAGCAAAAAATGCCTGGTCCAATCACCCTGTCGTGACGCTACTATACGGCGCAAAGGATACAGAACATAACCAGGCAGTGGTACTAAAACAGTGGTTAGAACACACCCAGTGATCAGGTGCTCCGTGCTCTTATAGCTTGCTACACGTTGGCGTAGCGTGCGGCCAAATTGTATACCGCCGCGCTGCGCCATTATCAAGCAGCTCGCGACGCATATTGCCACGCCACGGTAGATCATGGGCATAGGCATACAAAGCATGATGCCCACCACCATGCGCCACAACGATGACCGTCTGGCCGGCATAGTCCGTGGCAATTGAGCAATAGGCTCGGTAGAGCCGCGTCAAAAAATCCCGCACCGACTCACCACCCTCCGGCTGAATGTTCTCATCGACATCAAACAGCCGGTGCCAACTACGATTAGCCACCGTGCCAATCGATCGCTCCGCTAAGTCTGCCATTTCTATCAGCGGTACTGTCGGGTGATACATCGCAATCTGCCCCGCTGTTTGACGAGCGTGCAGCAATGGTGAGGTGATGATCGCCGCCGGAGTAAGTTTCTCCAGCTCACGCGCAACCGCAGCAGCTTGCCCCACCCCAACACGATTAAGCGGCATGTTACTATCATGAGCCTCATTGCTCTGCGCTGCTGCGATATTAGCATCTGTCTGACCATGGCGGACAAAATAAAGCGTCGTATGTATCATGGTATTCAGTATAGCACCTGCACAGATAGGGTCACTACCCTACCTGCCGACGCGGCACAATCCGCTTCGTCACAGCATCGACAAAAAGCCGATAGGCCAGGCGGTTTTCCTTGGCATACGTGATGAGAATACCAAGGACGCGCTGGCAGTGTGGGCAGCACAACTCATCACCCGTTGGGACCATATCGATAAAACGATCGACATACATTCGCCGCAGCGAGCCTGGGCCATCCTTTTGGTAAAACGTCACATGCTTGGCACAGCCTTCACAACACACATCAAGCACCCGCGACGACCCACCGCGCCGCGCTTGGTAGGCATCTTGAATGAATTGATACGTCATGTTGTCTCCTCTTGTTAGCTACTTCGCTACTCCCACCGGAACAGCTTTATCGCCGCTATGTATACCACCAGCATCCATAGGCCAACAGCGCCAGCGTATGGCAGCACCTCTGCCAGGCTGGCATGCTCAGCCATAATGAGGCGCAGACCATCGGTCACAGGTGTCATCGGGATGAACTGGCTCAGCGTACGCAGCCACTCCGGGAACATAAAGGACGGGAAGAAGGTGCCGGATAAGAACATCATCGGGAAGGCTACTAGGTTACCCAGCGGCGCCGACTGGTTTTCATTCTTGGCCCAGCCGCCAATTAATAGGCCAAAGCCCACCATCAGCAGCGCGGACAGCGTAAGAAACGGCACGGCCAGTAGCCAGTCACCACGCATGTTGAAGTGGAAGACACTCATCCCCACCACCAGCATCATAGCGGCACTCAGCAGCGAGACAATCGTGTAGTGGATGCCCATTGCCAAAATCAGCTGCCCCGCCGTAAAGGGCGAAGCCCGCAGGCGCCGATAGGAGCCCTTTTGCTTCTCCGTCGGCATCTGATTAGCCAGGCCAAAGATTCCCATACTCATCAAACTAAAGGCCAGTAGGCCAGTAAAGGTATAGTCGAAGGTCTTAAGTTGCTCATCGCCCACAGCTTGGCCCGCCACCTTTAGCGGTGGCTCGGGCTGGCCCATACCCTTATTAATGCCATCAATAATCTGCCCCATAATAGCCGTCAGTGTGTTGCCAGACTGTTCCGAGCCCTTGGCGTAGAGCACACGCAAAGTACCGCTCGGACGCGCGTGGGTTTGGCTAGCGGCACTGCCCTGCCCGGGCTGGGAGGCGCCAGGTTGCTGGGCTTCACTGTGCACTACTTGGCTGCTGCTCTGGCCAGGAGCACCCGCTTGGGCTGGCTTCGCTTCGCCAAAATCAGCTGGCAGCTCAATAATGCCACTCAGCTCCGAGTGCTTCAGCTTCTCGCGCGCTTCCTGCATATCCTTGACGTCCTTCACCTTGAGCGTCGTATCTTTGTTTGCCTTGGCTTGCTCCACGAACTGCTTGGCAAATTCGCTCTGTGAGTGGTTAATAATCGCCACATCAAAGCTGGTGGTTTGGTTATTAAAAATCGCACCAAACACCAGCAGGAATATTAGCGGGAACAAAAAGGTAAAAAACAGCGACGTGCCATCGCGCATAAAGCGCTTTTGTAGGGCGCGCACCTGCCCATATACTCCAATCCAATATGACTTGACTCGCATCATCTACTCCCGAATGGCCTTGCCGGTTAAATCAATAAACACATCCTCGAGGTTGGCGGGCTCGACCGTTTGCTGCTTGGTAAAGCCGCGGGCCAGCAGCTGCTCGATGAGATGCTGCGGCGTATCAATGGTGATGATTTTGCCCGCATCCATAATCGCCAGGCGGTCGCACAGCAGCTCGGCCTCATCCATATAGTGGGTGGTCAGCACAATGGTAATGCCTTCATCGCGAATCGTCTTGATCAACTCCCACAGATTGCGCCGCGCTTGCGGATCTAGGCCGGTGGTCGGCTCATCCAAAAACAGCACCTTGGGCTGATTGACCAGCGTGGCGGCAATCGCAAAGCGCTGCTTTTGCCCACCACTCAGCTGCTCCACATAGCTACCGGCCTTGGCGCCGAGCTGCACCTTGGCCAGTAGCGCATCGGTATCGACGCGCCGGCCGTAAAGGCTGGCAAACATACGTAGCTGCTCGCGCAGAGTCAGCTTATCGTAAAAGGTGGTCGACTGTAGCTGGATGCCGATAATCTGCTTGATCTGCTTGGGGTGCTTAGCGACATCAATGCCGTCAATGGTGGCCCGGCCAGCGTCAATCGGCTGCAGCGCCTCGAGCATCTCGAGCGTTGTGGTCTTACCAGCGCCATTGGGCCCCAGCAAGCCAAAAATCTCGCCCGCCTTAACCGTGAAGGATATCCCATCCACCACTGGCGTGCCGGCATAGGCTTTGGTCAAGCCATCCACCGTTATGATTGGTTTGGTTTGAGTCATACAACTCCTTTCTTATGCTACGAGCCCCACACCCAAACGGGCCTCTGCTTGAATCACTCCCAGGGCATCATATTGTTATAAGCCAACCAACCATCCGTTGGGCTGGATTATAGCATAGAGAAGAGGAAAGCGAAAGATGAACAATATATAACCTTGACAGTAGCGCAACCACCTTCTACGATAGATTATAACGTTATCTCACATTATCAAAGGAAACCACTATGGCACTTGTACCACATAGATATACCCATTTCGACAGCGATCTCGAAGATTACACGACAGATACTAACTACTATTGGGCGAGTTGCACTCAGGAAGATGTTGCTAAATTTGGCCCAGATGCTGTCGCAAGCTATATTGTTAATGGGAAGGTTTCGCCAGAGGCTACGAAATTATTCAAGCATGACGCTGCTGGTGAGATAACACTCGGATCAATAGCACTCAGTATGTGTGTCGCAGGTGGCCTTGCCTACAGTAGTGTAAGCAGTATAGAGGCAGGAGCTCCTACTATTTTCGCGGCTAGTCTACTCAGCACAATCCCTGGGGGCTTCGGTGGCTTTTTTGCAGGGATCACACGAGATACAGCTAAGGAATATGACCCTATTATTCGTATGCAAGCTCGCCATCAAACCCACCAGCTCAAGAAGTTGATTGGAACAAATCACGAATCCGTTACCAGCACATATTATGAAATATATAGATATATCGATAAGCAGAACCAAGCAACAACCCCTCCATATCGACTCTCTAGCGATGAAAGGGAGCGAGCTATTGCTACGATTCTTGACTACCTTATGGATAATGACCGTGATATTACTCTCGCCTACCAAAAAAATCAAACATCCCCAGAGAATAGAAGGCTATCGTATCCTCTTGCGAAATCACTTGAAGCAAGACTGGGAAAGGCGATTGACCTTCCTCTTGCCGCAATCTACGCCGAACAACGATTTCGTACTGAAAAACAAATAGAAGACAAAGCAACAGCAGAAGCAGCAGCAAAGGCACAGGAAACAGCACAGCGAGAAGCTGATAAGGCTTACGCAGAGCTCAAGGATGAGGAAGTTTCTCGGTTGCTTGGATATCGTAATGCGCAAGAACTTACTGATTTATCCGAGCTATAAATAAACACACATCATCAATAGCTCGAAACACCTCTCCTGCCATCCAAACAGCAACTAAACCAGCAAGCATCTCATCACCATGCGGTGTATACTATACGTATGAAACGATTATTCCCTCTTAGCCACCGAGCAACCATTATCACCATCTGCCTTGCCCTCCTTCTCGTTATTGGCGGCATTGTTGGCACAGCGATTGGCTGGCGCAAGATTCTTTACAAGCTCCAAGGTACGTCGCACGTGGCCACGCTCGATCGTTCGCCAGGGCTCGCCCAGTTTCCTGAGGTCAACATGCAAGCCCTCAGCCCTACTCGCCGCAAGGTTATCCAGCTTACCCAAGCAGAGTTTGCCGCTCAGCCCGCTGGTACGAAATATAGCCAAGGAGCGCACGAGGCATGGTGTGCCGACTTCGTCAGCTGGACGATGCAGCAAGCCGGTGCGCCGCTCAAGAACCCACACACTGGTAGCTGGCGCATCCCAGGCACCTTCACGCTGCGTGAGTATTACGAGTCAGCAGGCCGCTTCAAGCCAGCCGATAGCGGCTACCAGCCCCGCCCTGGCGACGTAGCAATCTACCGCGCTTCGCCCGTCTTTGGCGACCATACGCACATTGTCTTGCGCAATGATGACGGCATGCTCACCACTGTTGGCGGCAATGAGAATAACAAGATACGTGTCTTTGCCAACCAGCAGCGCAACTATACTGGCCTACTTGGCTATGGCGTTACAGAGTAGCCATCAATAGGACAACCACAGATGGCTATAGCACTCAGTGGTATAATAAAGACACTGATGAAACATCGCCTTCCTTCGCTACGCCACGCCACCCTCACCGCCCTGAGCGGCATTGGTCAGGTGCTGCGCCAACCACGCTATGCGGCAGGGGCGCTAGTTAGCGCACTTGGCTTTGCTTGGCTGATTTTTCTCCTGACCAATGGCGGATTCTATGGCGCGCTGTTGGTATCTCGCTTGCCACTTATTGATAAACTTGGCGTCATTGGGACGATGTTTATAGAGATTGCTCGGCAGGCGGCGACATCGCTGACGGGCGCACTGCTCGTGCTTGTCTCAATGCTACAAGGGATATCTCTCGCGCTTATTATCTTCACCGCGCGGCACAACAAGCGCAACCAACAAACCACCCAGCAGCTCAGTCTTAGTGGTGTTGCCTCTGTCGCGGCGGCAATTGGCCTGGGTTGCGTGCCCTGTGGCACATCACTCATCCTTCCCATCGTGGCAGTATTTTTCTCGGGAGCGGCGGCCGCTTCAGCCGCGACGGTTGCCAGCACTCTTGTGCTTGTCATTGCCCTTGGGTTAAGTCTTTTTTCGCTCTATCGATCGGGCCAGATTGCCGCCATCTACATAACATTAGCTCAGCAGGAGGAGCATCATGCAGTCACAACAAACAGGGGTTAGCTTGATTCATATCATGCTTGGGATTGTCATCGTCACAATCATCAGCCTCTTCGCCTACAATCTCATCAACCGCCCACCCAACAAGCACATTGGCAAAGGTGAGCCCTGGCAGAGCGCGATGTCGCAGGGTAGCCACAATGCATCCAATGTCTTCGTCGACTACACCGACTACTTCTGCTCATTCTGCGCACAGGTCGAGGCTGCTACAAACACCACAGACTTCCAGCAGTACATTAAGTCTGGCAAACTGCGCTACGAGCACCGGATTGTTGCCGTTCTCAAAGATATCGTGCCTAACACTGAACGTGGCGCCGAAGCAGCATTTTGCGCGGCCGACCAGCACAAATATTGGGAATACACGCACCACATTGTGCCCCGCATCAAGGCTGATTACTTCGACAAAGGCATTGGTGTCAAAGGCGTTGCCGTACCCAAAGAAATTCCGCTCCTCCCCGTCAGCTATTTCGAAACATCGGCCGAAGCTATTGGCCTCAACGTCGAGACCTTCCGCGACTGCGTGACGAATGAGAAGCACAAAGCCGACATCGCCACAAACACCAACCGCGCTCTCAAGCTCGGCGTCACTGGTCTGCCCTATATGATCGTCAACGACTACACCACCAGTGGCTTTGGTGGCGGCGAGCACGGGCTAAAGACATTACTCAAGGCGGGTGGGGTGCAATAAGCCCTACCGCCGGCGCAAGAAATAATACCCGGTTGCCATGGCAGCGATGACACTCACCGCGGTAGTCTTCCAAAACATCGTCGGGTCGTCCGCCCCGGGCACCGGTACATTCATACCATAGAGCCCAGCGATCATCGTCGGGATGGTCAGCGCCACCGTGATCACCGTTAGTAAGCGAATCGTCTCGTTCAGGCGCGTGTCCATCACGGCGCGGTAGCTATCACGTACATTGGTGATGGTGCGCAGGAGCGACTTACAACGCGCAATCACCTGCTCCAGATCAATCGAAATATCCTCCACATCATCCTTATCATCCTCTTTGAGGCGGAGGCTGCGGTTTGCCATCAGGCGCTCAATCGCCCAGTTCATTGGCACTAGTGCATTGAGATAGTCGTTGAGCTTGCGCTCATACTCGGTCAGCGTCACAATATCGCGCGCCCGCAGCGTGTGAAGGTCATCCGTAGCTGCTCGCATCTGCCGGTTGATCGTTGCCACTCGCCGCTGGTACTGCAGCGACACTGCCTCGATCATCGCCACCACGAGCTCAATCCGCCGCGCCGTATTCATCCGTGTCTTGTCGACAAAGGGCTGCCACAGCCGGCCCAGGCTATCGCGCGAGAGTGTCACCACGTAGTTTTTGTGGATGCCAAACAATATTGGCGTCGTAAAGTCGTTAAAGTCATCGTCCGTATCAGGCAAGCGAGCAATCAAATACGTCCACTCATCCTCAAAATCAACCCGTGGCACCTCATGCGGGTCCAGCGCATCTTTGATGATGTTTTCGTCCATACCAAGCGCCAGGAGCGTATCGATCTCCTCACTACTGGGCTTCTCGCAGCGTAGCCACGACCCAACCCGCAGCGCATCGCGCGGCGTAATCGTCTGATCTGCCTCACTCGAACGAAGATATTGCAACATACTAGTGATAAGTATACGATGAAGCGGTGATAATTGCAAATAATACGACAGATTTGCTTCTGCGTTTTGCACCGTTCACTATTTTATAGCGACGTATGGCGACGACTATTCACTGACAAACAGCTGCTCAAGCACCGCATCAACCATAAACCGCATCGTCTTTGGGGCGATACCCTCCAGTACGTCGATTGCTGCCACTGCCGTAAAGAGCTCGCTAATTATCTGGTCGGTCGCGCCTGGCCGCAGTATGCCATCGCGCCGCCACTGCTGCACCTGCTCGGCAAAGAACTCACCACGCAGTGCCAGGCTATGGCCCCCTCCTGCTTGCTTCGCATCATCGTGGTAGGCTTGGCGCACCTGCTCGCCAGGCACATCACTCTGCCACTCGGCGAGGATTTTATTACGCCGCATGGCTTGCGTCGTGGCACGTAGATAAGCTGCGAAGGCTGCCCGGGGCTGCGACCAATCGATCCGTCCAACAATCCGGTTCTTCGTCTTCTCGTCCTCCGCACGATAGACCGCAAGGAAGAGCTCCAGCTTAGACGGATAGAGCAAATACACACCACCCACCGCAATGCCCGCCACCTGAGCAATCTCCACAATCGATGCCGCCTTGTAGCCGTCCTGGGCAAAGACTCGCCGCGCTGCCTGAATTAGTTTCGCCTGACTGATTGCCATATCCGCTCCGACCTCCGCTCGCGCTACCCTGCCCGATAGCGCCTCTTTACTTTCTACTCATATTCTATTATAGCAGGTTTGGAAACGGCTGCGCAGCGAGACTGGTAATACAGTGTATAGCAACCAGTTCTCTCGCATTAGCCTACAGTAAAAACAGAGGTACAGCCATGCTATATTCATACGAGCACAATCTGGTGCAGCAACCTTTCTCTCGCTGCTCTGCTATACATCGAGAAAAATCTGTTGCCTCCTTCATCAGGCTTTTGGCATCCACGGAAGAGACCAATCCGCAGAAAATACTCAATCAATCCTTATATTACCCCAACCCAAAGGAGGGATGGCTAATATAACAGTATATACAACAAACAGCGATCTACCGTCTTGTATAACGCTCATGCTTCTGATACACTGATAGTTAATATAACCATAAGGGGGATTTTTATGATTGCAACTCAAGTTGGCCAGGGCAAGAAGCGGATCGGCCTTATCTCAACGGGGATCGTCGGTGCACTGCTGGTCGCCTTTACCTTTACACCAACCTTCGCAGGCTTTGCGGCAAGCATCCAAAACACCATCAACAGTGCCTCAACCGGTACACTCACCATGAAGGAAACATCAGGCACCTACACCTGCAACAGCACAGACGGCGCTGGCGCAACGACGAACTCGGCTACCTGCTCTACTATTAACAAGTATGGTGGCACGAGCACACCACTCGTTGCTGGTGGGCCAGCCCAGACAACCAACATTACCCTGCAAAACACCGGAAGCGTGGCCGCAACATCCTTTAGCCTTAACCCTGGCACATGTAGCCAATCACCTGTCCCTGGTGCTTCTCTAGCGGGTAATGCAACCGACCTCTGCAGCAAGGTTAAGGTAGCCATCAAGTCAGGCAGCAGCACGCTCTTTACGGGTACTGCCGCACAATTGCAAGCAGGCGGTGCAATCGACCTGCTCGCCAAGCTCAGCAAGGCAACCATCAACGCAGGCGAGAGTGTGCCAATCACCTTTGAGGTGTCGCTCGACGCCAGTGCTGGCCCAACCTACCAAGGCTTGCAGGTCTCGCAACCACTGACATGGACATTTGGCGCGTAATTCCTCTGGAGTAGGACGATACGCATGCCGCGGCAACGAATGATTATCATCACCATCCTGAGCCTCTGTCTTGGAGGCTTCGTTGCCGTGATGATGACGCTTGGCATGCGTATCTTTTTCGTCACAACACCGAGCATGGCCACTGCCGCGCCAGTCGGCTCGCTCGTTGTCACGCAGCCAGCTAGCAATTACCACCCTGGCGATATCATTACTTTCCAGCGTCACGGCCGGACATACACCCATCGGATTCAATCTATCACCAACCAGCGTATCCTCACCAAGGGCGACCTCAACCATGCGGCCGATCCACTTCCTATTGAGCACAGCGCCATCATTGGCAAAGCAATTTTCATCAACCGATGGCTTGGCTGGGTATGGCTAATGGTGCCATGGGTGGTGATCGGCTGGCTCATTATTCATCTAGCTACCCGCCGAGCTCACCCAACGTGGCGCTGGTATTATCGGATTATTGGCATGACACTGGTGCTCTGCGCTGTGTCGCTGTGGTTTCATCCATGGATTAACTTTAGTGTGCTCAGCGTTCTCCCTTCAGACAAAGGCGCCCTTATGCACATCGTCAATACCGGCGTTTTCCCAATCGACGCAGTTGGTACAGTGCTCTACCCCGGCCAAGATGCTACCATTACCGTCTCAGTGCAAAATAGCCATGGGCAGTATTTTTTCATGCCAACGATTCATTACACAGCGTGGGTCGTCTTGTGTATTATGCTCATTTGTCTTATCCCCTTTGGGCTGATGCTCTACGGCCTCCGCCAGCTATCTCGGCCCACTCCAGCCGATAGCGCACCGCAGCCATTACCCATCACTTCTGTCATCGTCGCAGCAATTATTACACTGGTAGGGATATGCTTCATTATCTTTCATAACTTTTATCTAACGAGCGGGGCATTTTCTGGTACGATCAACAACAATACTAATACCACCCGCCCAGTGCTCTACAACTGCACAGATGCCACCAAGCTCACTGCCCCCGCGCAGGCACTCTTCATCTATGGCATGACATTCTTCGATACTGGCACTACCGAGCGCGACCTATCTGGTAATGACAATAAGGGCGCTTGGCTCACTCGCACGGCAGCCGCTCATGGTTCACAATCATACGCCTGCCGCCGCGACCGTGTGCGCAGCACCCTCTTCAAAGACACCTGTCTCGCCTACCCCACAGCCATCGACAACCCCACTACCTTCACCCTCTCTGTCTGGTTCAATACCAGCAAATATGGGGCAGATAATGGGCGCATTGCTGGCTTTACTAGCACACCGGACAATGGCGCTGACCCAAGCTTAGACCGTGTCCTCTTTCTCGACAAGCAAGGGCGCATTGCCTTTGCGGTGTGGCCCAATGCCACGCGCTCAATCTTCTCACCAGCTGGCAAAAACTATGCCGATGGCAAGTGGCACCACGTCGCCGCCTCACTCTCACCACAAGGTATGCGGCTCTATGCCGATGGCGCACTGGTTGCTCACGACCCGAGTGTCACGCAGGCCCAAAACTTCCGCGGCTACTGGAAGTTTGGCTGTGGGCGCTTTAGCGAGTGGCGTAATGGCGATGACACACCTATTAACAGCACAAACACATTCTTTACTGGCATGATGCAGTTTGGGGCTGTCCACACCACCGCTCTAAGCGATGCCCAGGTACAAGAAATCTACCTTGCTGGCACAAAATAACACACGCAGCGCGACAATATATCCTTAACTATTACATCGTTTTGCCCTCATTGCAAGCATCCAGTGCCTGATATATACTAAATACATGAAATACATGCGCAATACACTCGCCACCTTTCTCACCCTTCTCCGCCATATGTGGCTGCCGCTTGTGGTGATTATTCTCCTCATCATGGCGGGCGTTGGCATAAGCGCTACCCTGCACGCAGTACGACCCGAGCCACTCTGGACGAATGCGACGAAGGAACTATCACAACGAGTCAAGAGCGAGGCCACACAGTCGCTCGACATTGCCCTAAGCCGCGGTGAGTTTATCAATATTGATGGGCCAGGTGGCATCGTCATTGGCGCTATTACCGACCACGCCGCACGGCAGCGTCTGCTCGCCAGCCAGCCATTTCGCGATTGCAAATTTGGCTGCACGGGGTGGATGGCATATTCGCAGCTTGGGCGCACATTGCCGCTTGATTCTTCAGAGCAGGTGTCTGGCCACGCACGTGCTCTGCTGAGCTCGGCCGCTACACCAGATAGCTCGTGTATTATTCGCTTCCATTATCTTGGCCAAACACTCCCAGACAAACACAGCTCACCCGACCTAGACATCATCTGCCTCTCACAAAGGACAGGTGCGTTTGTGTATGAGTTTCGGGCAGCGTAGTTGTCATTCCCATAGCTACGGAAGTTTTACTACTTGATGGGCTATAAGGTTGTTATTCGCCTTGATCTTGCTGCTCCCAAGAACGCCGCTCTTTTTCATCTTCCTGTGTGAGAAATTCGAGAAGATCATCAAGCCGCTTCTGTCCCTCCAGGGTCTCCAACACACAACGCATTCTCTCATCGTAAGATTGGCGAGCAATAAATAGCGCATACACTTAGGCATACAGCTACGGACACCTGCTGGGATGTTGCAAAGGTAGGGAGATTTGTACGCATATATTGACTATCCATTATTTTTATGGTAAATATACAGATATGAGTGAGAAGATAGCACCCACCTTAATTATCGATGGTGATCCCATTCAACAAATCAACACCGTTGACTACCTTAAAAAGAAATATATTCCCACCAGCGAAACAGCCGCAAAACGCGATTTTCGTAATGAACGACTCATCCGTAAGCTTGGTAGTCTTACAACAGGTGATTTGCTCTTGTTACCGCCAGAGTTGTCTGGTATTGCCGCCACAGTGAATAGCCAGAATTTACACAACTACAGCCTCAACCAGGTACCCGGCCTGGAGCGCGGCCGCCAGCATAGCCGCACCAAGGTTGCTTTTGGCCAGCTCCACATGGCACAGTTAGAAGCTGGCACCACTACCGAACTTGTAGCTGTTAAGTACATACACCCCATTACAGCTAGTCGCGAGTTCTTAGCAGCCAAGGCCGTAAATGAGCGCTTTGGTGAGCACAAAGTCTATACACCGCTTGGCTTTATTCGTGCAGAGAATACCGCCGGGGGAGCGCAGCGCGTTGGCGTGTTAAGCCGCTACGAGCATAACGTTAACACGCTCGATAACTACCTGTGGAACCCCAACACCCCAGCAGAAACTCGCCGGGCTATGTACCAGGTAGCGGGCCGTGCTATGGCAGAGCTCCACAACCATGGCTTTATTCATGGCGACGCCCAGGCTAAGAATTTTGCGCTTGATTCGCGCGGTGCCATCCGCCACCTGGATACCGAAACCTACACCGATATCCGCTACAGCCACGATGCCACCATCGATCGCCTGAGTGACGTAAACAATATGTTCGATCGCGAAACGTTAACACTTGCTCCATCCCTAGCGGATATTGATGCGTTTGTTGACGGTTACCTGCAAACACAAGCAGCCGGCCCAGGCACGCACGACAACCTAGACCAGCTAGATATAGAAGACACTATCGCACTGGCGCGCGGCGATGATATTGCTGATTTTATATAACAACCACTCTAGTAGTTACAAAGCCTCCCCATACACGGGGAGACTTTTATTATAGATAGCGAAACAACTTGCTATTCCTAGATGGCAAATAAATCATTCAACGCCTCACTCACCGTTGGGTGAGTAAATATCTGGTCGCGCAGCGTAGTATAGGGCAAACCAGCATCCATTGCTGTCTTGATAGTATTAATCACCTCTGGTGCCTGCTGGCAAAAGAGCGTTACGCCAAGAATATGGCCTGTCGATGGCTGGACCACTGCTTTGAGTAACCCCGTTGTTTTATTATCAACATGCATGCGTGGCACGGCCATAGCTGGGAGCTCTTTAACCTTCACATCATCGCCATACTGCGCGCGGGCTGCTACTTCGGTCAGGCCAACACGCGCCAGTGGTGTCTGCATAAATATCACATGAGGCAATACTGCACGCTGCGCCCGCGTATAGCTACCATCACCAAGGAGCTGGCTCTTTACAATGCGAAAGTCGTCGAGTGACACATAGGTATACTGTGGCCCGCCATTGACATCGCCGAGCGCCCAAATGTGCGGCTGAGTGGTCTGCAATTGGTCATTAACGATAATCGCACCGCGCTCGTCAGTCTCCACACCAGCGGCGGCGAGGCCAAGCTGGCTTGTATTGGGCTGGCGACCAGCCGCCACGAGCACGGCATCATATACTTGCTCATCACCGCCACTTATCACAGCAACGCCGCGGTCTGTATCACGTACCTGCTGTATATCTGATGCAAGCACCAGTGTTATGCCCTGCACCTCCAGAGCCTGAGCAACTGCCTGCGCGACAGATGGCTCTTCGTGCGGAAGCAACTGCGCTCGGCGATGGTAGAGCGTGACCTCCACGCCAAGAGCTGCATAAGTCGAGGCAAACTCTAGGCCAATCGGCCCAGCGCCAATCACCGCCAGCCGCCGTGGTTTGAGCTGCTGGTTGAGCACCTCCGTACTGGTATAGACATGGGCCGATTGCTCAAGGCCAGCAATCGCTGGCATCACCGGCACTGCACCGGTATTAATGAACAACCGTTCTGCCTGCAGCTCAATATGCTCCTCACCCGCCTGGACACTCACCGTGTGCGCATCAACAAACGATGCAACGCCATCAATAACCATCACGCCCGGATTATCCGCGAGCATGTGGTAGTTCTTGTTATTAAGCTTCGTCACGACCGCTGTCTTGCGGGCAAACGCTTCGTCGATCGACCGGCCAGCTGCTGCCGCACTCACGAGCGTCTTGGTCGGAATACACGCGATATTAATGCATGTCCCGCCATACATCTGCGGCGATTGCTCCA
Source organism: uncultured Candidatus Saccharibacteria bacterium (assembly GCA_963522835.1). Taxonomy (GTDB): domain Bacteria; phylum Patescibacteriota; class Saccharimonadia; order Saccharimonadales; family Saccharimonadaceae; genus Saccharimonas. The sequence continues at coordinate 419 of CAUQZB010000003.1, read as the reverse complement.
CCAGCCCTACCCGCTGCCCCGCTCCTGCTAGCGCCACCGCCAGCGTCTTGCCTGCCTTACCAAAACCAATAATCAGTGCATCAAATTGTGTGTGCATTATACTTCTCCTTCGTCAACATTATCGCATAGATTACATCTAATGTAAATGAATTACAATAATGATTCGTTTAGTATACTACTCAAGAACAAGACGCGCGCGTCTGTCACCTATCCTACCTCATTTCACTCAAGTGTATAAAACTCAGCGCCGCCGCGCGAGCACTGGCTGCACCCGATCAACCCGGTTCGTCCAGACATACCCGCCAAACTGTGGCGGTATCTGCGTCACACTCTCTGCGGTATCAAACCCAGCTGACCACTGTCCATCGCCTTCGACCAACATTACTCGCGTGTTTACCGCCGCCATCCGGTCAACAAAC
>CAUQZB010000002.1:0-145560 GCA_963522835.1 uncultured Candidatus Saccharibacteria bacterium | reverse complement strand
GTCTAGGCATCCATTGTGTGCCCTTGAGTACCTTTTTATGCATTGACTTAACTAGCAATTGGTATAGACCAACTGATAGTGCCGTCAATCGTTATTTTCTTACATCACTAAATTGTTAAACTGCATGTGTCTTGTTGTAAGCACACACCTGTGAACACCATTGGTATGATGTCTGTCTGCCTGTGCTCAAACTCGCAACTTTGTCTATTCTACCACTTGGGCTACCCTGTGTAAAGTAGCTTTTCGTTGTAGTTTTGGCAATGATTATCGTACCCACTCCATCATTACCCTCTTGCCAGAGGTTCGTTGCCGAACATGCGCTCACTGGACTTAAGTTTACACGAATCATCGGCATTTGGCAAGGCTTTTTTGAGCAATTTTTGCAGAAAATAGTATTCTTGATGAGTGCTCGCTCCATTGCATCTTGTGATCAGAGGTGGAGGCGTTGGCAGTGGCTTTTTGCGGTGCAGCGCGGAGGGCTGCTACTCACAAGCCATATCGCCATTGCTCGCTACTATATTTCTCTTGGCGGTACTGAGCGCTCAATGAGCAGCTGTTTTTAGCGCAATAACTTGCGTAGCATATCTCGATTACTCCTCGTATCCTCTCTACATCTCCAATGGTCCAATAAAGCGCGGGTTACTTAGCCACTTTCAACTCTACGCTAGGAGCTCATATTTAGTGAATATTCAGCTCCTTATCATACCCCAAAGGAGAATACCGCACACAAAATACCCATCAACAAATATTACTCATAAAAAACACCCGCTCATACATGAACGGGCGATTAACTACAACTGCGAGTGTGACACACTCCAAAGGGTTCGTATACGGAGCTTGTGGTGGGCGCTGAGGGACTCGAACCCCCGACCCTCTCGGTGTAAACGAGATGCTCTAGCCAACTGAGCTAGCCGCCCGCAAACAATCCTACTTTTCAGCTAAAACCATGGTGGGCGATGAGGGACTTGAACCTCCGACCTCGTCATTATCAGTGACGCGCTCTAACCAGCTGAGCTAATCGCCCATATTTTGGTGGAGTGTCCTGGACCAAAAGCCCAGTCCACCCCATACTTATAATGGTGGAGATACAGGGGCTCAAACCCTGGACCCCCTGCTTGCAAAGCAGGTGCTCTAATCAACTGAGCTATATCCCCGCGTTCGTTCGCGCACTCTGTCGCTGAACCTGTTCCATATTAGCATAGATTTTTCGCCAGTACAAGAGTATACTAGATATTATGCAATATACATTTAATTGGGGATCGTTCTTCATCGGTACACTTATCTTGATCGTTGGTGGCTGTATTGTCGTATGGCACCGCCAGTTGTCTGATATGTTTAGCGATGACATTGGCAGCTACAGCCGCTACCAGATGTGGGGGTTGATCGGCTGCGGGCTGGGCCTGCTTGTCATGACTAACCTGCATGATATGATCCTGCGAGCGTTTCTTGGGCTGTTCTTTCACTTTAGCTAGAGAACCTCGCTGAGAGGCGATGAGGAGTGCTATGGCGCTCCTTTTTGGTTACTAGCATCTTTCGCTCTGTCCTATCGTAGAATAATATTCGTTTGGCCTATTCTTCTTATGATATATAGCTTATTCGTATCTGGATATCCGAAGAACTACACTCATAGGAATCATCTTTTATCTATAACAGATCGAGAGATTATACAAAAAGTAATCAACAACGACTCAACCGTTATAACACCTCGCGAAAGAAACTAATCACATAAGACAGCCCCCACTATCAGTAATGAGCGTTGTTAACCCCGCATCATCCACTCTTATCGAAGTATTGTTGTATTATCTTCTCTTACAAAAATAGCCCAGTGACCTGGGCTATCTCTTAACAACTTAGTTGTGCAATCCTCATCTCGTCACTTTGGTGTAAGCTTTGTCTCACCCCGAAGGGTTACTGTAAATATGTAAGCTCAGCATATTTACGAGACCGACCTAGCTCTGATAGCGATTACTCAGCTATCAGGCATTCATACTCCCTAGAAAGGAGGTAATCCATCCGCACCTTCCGGTACGGATACCTTGTTACGACTTAACCCCAATCATGCCCCCCACCTTAGGCCGACGAATCGGACTTCGGGTGTTGGTCACTTTCATGGTTTGACGGGCGGTGTGTACAAGACCCGGGAACGTATTCACCGCAGCTTGCTGATCTGCGATTACTAGCGATTCCGACTTCATGGAGGCGAGTTTCAGCCTCCAATCCGAACTGGGACTAGCTTTGATGCGATTTGCTTCACCTCGCGGCTTCGCTGCGCATTGTACTAGCCATTGTATTACGTTTCTAGCCCAGGACGTAAGGGAAATACTGACCTGACATCATCCCCTCCTTCCTCCCCGTTACCGGGGCAGTCCAACTAGAAAAATCCAACTAGTTGCAAGGGTTGCGCTCGTTGATGGACTTAACCAAACATCTCACGACACGAGCTGACGACGGCCATGCATCACCTGTCGCTTGGCTCTAAAAAAGCACTCTCTCATTTCTGAAAGATTCCAAGGATGTCAAGACCTGGTAAGGTTTATCGGTTATCATCGAATTAAAGAACATGATCCACCGCTTGTGCGGGTCCCCGTCAATTCCTTTATGTTTTAGCCTTGCGGCCGTACTCCACAGGCGGGATACTTAACGCGTTAGCTTCGCTACTGAAGGGGTCGATACCTCCAACAGCTAGTATCCATCGTTTACGGCGTGGACTACCCGGGTATCTAATCCGGTTCGCTCCCCACGCTTTCGTGCCTTAGCGTCAGAAATGGTCCAGTCACCTGCCTACGCCATCGGTGTTCCTTCTTATATCTACGGATTTCACTCCTACACAAGAAATTCCAGTGACCTCTACCACTCTCGAGTTTGCCAGTTTGAATAATAGTCTGTATGGTTGAGCCACCAGATTTCACTATTCACTTAACAAACCGCCTACGCAACTCTTTACGCCCAGTCACTCCGGATAACGCTCGGATCCTACGTATGACCGCGGCTGCTGGCACGTAGTTAGCCGATCCTTATTCATAAGTTACCGTCATATTCCTCACTTATAAAAGCAGTTTACAACCCGAAGGCCTTCATCCTGCACGCGGCGTTGCTCCATCAGGCTTTCGCCCATTGTGGAAGATTCCTCACTGCTGCCTCCCGTAGGAGTCTGGACCGTGTCTCAGTTCCAGTCTGGCTGGTCATCCTCTCAGACCAGCTACGGATCGTCGGCTTGGTGAGCTATTACCTCACCAACTACCTAATCCGACGCGGGCTTCTCCCAAAGCGGATAAATCCTTTAATCCGAAGATCATATGCGGCATTAGCCACCCTTTCGGGCAGTTATTCCTCACTTTGGGGCAAATTCCCACGCGTTACTCAGCCGTTCGCCGCTCGCCGCCAAGTAGTAAACTACTCGCGCTGCCGCTCGACTTGCATGTGTTAGGCACGCCGCCAGCGTTCATCCTGAGCCAGGATCAAACTCTCCATAAAAAAGAAAAGATGTACTTTTCATAAAAGATGCTTCCCTGCTGGGAAGCGTCTATAACTCAAAAATAGACTGACGATGATTATTGCACAACTAAATTGTTAAGATACAAAACGTCTCGTTGTTGACCCTTGTTTTCGTTCCCTCAACCAGACTGAAACCATCATAGCGTATTTTTTGCGGATGGTCAACACTTTTTTACGATTATTTTGTCGCAAAAAATACAACTAGGCCCACAAGCACGCCAAGCAGCGACCCAACGAAGATCTCGAGTGGTGTGTGTCCCTGTGCAGCCCGCGGCAATGTGACATCGACCCCAGTCTTCTTGATGACCTGCTGGATAGCAATACCCTGCTCGCCTGATGAGCGCCGCACCTTGACAGCATCGTAGCAAATAATCAACACGAGCAATGTCGTGACACCAACAAGCGGCGACTGTAGCCCCTGCTGCAGCACCAGCACCGTCCAGACAGACAATGATGTGGCGGCATGCGAGCTCGGCATGCCACCAGAGATGAAGAGCTGGTGGGTGAAGTCCAGCACCTTGCCTTTGGCGTGGGCAATTGCAAACTTAATGACGTGAGCAATTGCCCAGCTGATGGCGATGGCCACAATATATGGCGAGAGATACCACGGCATGATTATGCCTCCTTATCCTCGTCTTTTTCGCGCACAATGCCGATTGATGAGACAGTATCCCCTTCGGCGAGACGCATCACGCGCACACCTTGGGTAGTACGGCCAAGCGTTGGGATGTCGTGGAGTGCCACACGGATGGTTTGGCCATTTTGGCTAATGAGAAGTGCCTCAGTGGCATCAGGCTCGAGAGTCTGCACAGCGATAATCGGCCCAGTCTTGGCAGTGACAACCGCTGCCTTGATGCCGACCCCACCCCGCTTGTGGCAGGGGAAGTTGGCTGCTTTGGTGATCTTGCCGTAACCGTTTTGACTGATGACGAGCAATTGCTGGTCGCTACTGGTGACGATGTCCATCCCCACTACCGTATCATCAGGGCGGAGGCGTACACCACGCACGCCACGAGCAACGCGGCCCATTGGTCGACACTCTGTCTCGCTAAAGCGTACGGCCTGGCCAGCTGATGTTGAGATTATTACATCATTGTCGCCATTGGTCTGTTTAATCCAGCGCAGCTCATCGCCATCGTCGAGTTTGATGGTGATGAGGCCATTGGTGCGGATGTTGGCGTAGTCGCGCAGTGTTGTCTTTTTTACAGTACCTTTGGTCGTGGCCATAAAGAGGTAGCCATCATCGCTCGCATCCTTAGCATGATTAATGATTGATGTAATTTTCTCTTCAGGCTGGAGCTGGAGCAAGTTGACAGCTGCAACACCCTTGGCTGCGAGGCTGGCAGCAGGCACTTCGTACGCCTTAAGGCGGAAGACTCGGCCCTTATTGGTAAAGAAGAGCAGCCAGTCATGGGTGTTGGCTGGAATGAGTTGGTCGATGCCATCTTCTTCCTTGGTAGACATGCCACGCTTGCCCTTGCCACCTCTGTTTTGGCGGCGGTATTCACTCACTAAAGTACGCTTGATGTAATTCTCTGCTGTGAGAATAACAACGGTCTCTTCCTCAGGGATAAGCTCTTCGTCGCTGAATTTGCCGAGCTCGTGGTCGATGATCTTGGTGCGGCGCTCGTCACCGTACTTCTCCTTCATCTCGAGCAGTTCCTCTTTGATAAGGCGCAGGATCTCATTCTCGTCAGCCAGGATGGCCTCTAGCTGCTTGATGAGCTCGTGCAGATAGCGCAGCTCGTCTTCGATCTCTTGGCGATCAAGGCCAGTCAGCTTGCGCAGCTGCATGGCAAGAATCGCCTTACCTTGGATCTCGCTGAGCGCAAAACGCTCCATCAACCCCTGCAAAGCATCATTGTAATTCTTACTTGCTCGAATCAGCTTGACGACCTCATCGATGTTATCAAGCGCGATCTTGAGCCCTTCAAGAATATGAGCTCGTGCCTTCGCCTTCTTGAGCTCATACTCAGTCCGGCGGCGCACCACAATGCGCCGATGGGTAATGAACTCACCAAGGATATCGTGCAAGCCAAGTACCCGTGGCTGGAGACGCATCGCGTTCTCGCTGCTGGGCACAAGAGCAAGCATGTTGTAGTGGAAGTTAGTCTGCAGCGCGGTGAGCTTGTAGAGCTGGTTGAGCACCTTCTTGGGATAGGCATCCTTTTTGAGGTCGATAACAACACGCACATTACCCCGAGCCGACTCATCGCGCAAGTCGCTAATAGAAGTGAGCTTTTTCTCATGGACGAGGTCGGCAATCTTCTCGATCAGTGTTGCTTTATTCACACCATAGGGCATTTCTGTGATAACGATGCGGTAGCGCCCACGCTTCTTCGTTTCCTCAATGGCTGCCACGGCGCGCATCGTCACACTGCCACGACCAGTGGCGTAGGCCTGACGCATTGGCGCGCCACCATAGACCACGGCACCAGTTGGAAAGTCTGGCCCTTTAATGTGCTGCATGAGGTCATCCAGCGTGGCATCAGGGTTGTTGATAAGCTCGACTGTGGCATCGACCACCTCACCAAGATTGTGGGTGGGGATGTTCGTTGCCATACCAACGGCAATACCAACCTGGCCGTTAAGTAGTAGATTAGGCAGCTTGGCCGGCAAGACGGTCGGCTCTTGGCGCGTGGCATCGTAGGTGTCGCGGAATGGGACGGTTTCTTTATCGATATCTGCCAGGAGCGCCTCCGACACACGTGTCATCTTAGCCTCGGTGTAGCGCATTGCGGCGGGCGGGTCACCGTCCATCGAGCCAAAGTTCCCCTGCCCCTGTACTAGTGGGTAGCGCTCAACCCAGTCTTGGGCCATACGCACCATGGCATCGTAGATGGAGCTATCGCCGTGTGGGTGGTACTTACCCATCACCTCACCAACGATCTGGGCGCTCTTGATCGTCTTAGATGTCGGGCCAATGCCCATTTTGTCCATCACATAGACGATACGGCGGTGGACGGGCTTCATACCATCACGTACATCAGGCAGCGCGCGGTCGACGATGACCGACATCGAATAGCGCAGGAAGTTATCCTCCATCACGTCCTCGACAGTACGTACCTCCACACGGCGCGAGTGGCTGTGGTCGGGCACAGTGGCTGGGGTGGTTGGTTGGTTATCTTCTGGCTGCATTGTATGTTCCTCGTTCATAGATTAGATATCAAGCTCCTCTAGGCTGACCTTTGCAGCGTTGGCCTGGATGAAGTTCTTGCGCACGCTTACTTCGTTGCCCATTAGCTTAGTAAAGATCGCGTCGGCACGCTCGGCATCCTCCAACTGGACTTGCACGAGCACACGGTGCTCGGGGTTCATCGTCGTCTCCCACAGCTGGTCGGCATCCATCTCACCGAGACCCTTGTAACGCTGCAAGGCAGACTCACTCAGGCCAGCTTGCTTGATGCGGGGCTCGCTTGGGTCTATCTCTACCCCACGAGCCTTGCGTGCTGCAATCTGCTCGTCGTAGTAGGCCTCGAGCGCTTCTTCGTTGTAGATATATTCTTGCTTGTTGCCCGAGAGACGGAGCTTAAACAGAGGTGGTTTGGCCAAATAGATATGCCCTGCCTCCACCACCGGCTGCATATAGCGGAAGAAGAAGGTCATGAGCAGTGTGGCAATGTGGCTGCCATCGACATCGGCATCGGTCATGATGATAATACGGTTATAGCGCAGCCCCTTGATGTCAAAGGTGTCACCGATCCCCACACCCATACCCTTGATGAGGCTGAGGATCTCACGGTTAGCGTACATTTTGTCGAGGCGGGCACGCTCGGTGTTGAGCACCTTACCACGCAGTGGCAAGATAGCCTGAGTACGGCTATCGCGCCCAGTCTTGGCCGAGCCACCAGCCGAGTCACCCTCCACAATGTAGAGCTCACACTCTTCGGGGTTTTTGCTGGAGCAGTCGGCCAGCTTGCCTGGCAGGCTGGCGCCATCAAGCGCCCCTTTGCGGATCACGGTATCACGCGCCGCTCGGGCAGCCTTGCGAGCTCGAGCAGCCAGCGTCGCCTTGCCAACAATCTTCTTAGCCACCGCCGGATTTTCTTCTAGATAGTACGAGAAATACTCGCTCATTACTTGGTCAACGTAACGCCGCACCTCGGGGTTACCAAGCTTATTCTTGGTTTGGCCCTCAAACTGCGGGTCGGGCAGCTTGACGAGGATAACGGCGGTGAGCCCCTCGCGGATGTCATCACCCGAGAGGTTGTCATCCTTCTCCTTGAGGAGACCATTCTTGCGCGCATAGTCATTAATAACACGGGTCATTGCTGCGCGAAAGCCCACCAGGTGTGTCCCACCATCAGGGGTGAGCACGTTGTTAGCGAAAGGTCGGACGGTTTCGACATAGGTATCGTTGTATTGCACTGCCACCTCGATCATCGAGTCCTCGACTTGCTTCTCCACATAAAAGACATCGTCGCTCAGCACATCCTTACCAACGTTAAGGTTCTTGACATAACTGCGAATCCCTCCCTCGAAATAAAAGGCCTGGCGCTGCGTGGTGCGCTCATCATACACAGTGGTGTAGACGCCTTTCGTGAGGTAAGCTTGGTGGCGAAGGTAGTGCACCACCCACTTGTAGTCGAAGTCGACTGTCTCTTTAAAGATGGTTGGGTCGGGATAGAAGATAATCGTTGTACCATCGGGCCGATCGGTTTTGCCCTTATTCTTGAGCGGTACAGTGGTGTGGCCACGCTCAAATTCAATCCGATAGAGGCGTCCTTTGCGCACCACCTCTGCCACGAGACGGCTGGACAGCGCATTCACTACGCTCGAGCCCACACCGTGCAAACCAGACGACACCTTGTAGCCACCGCCACCAAACTTACCACCAGCGTGCAGCACCGTCAGTACTGTCTCGAGCGTACTCAGGCCAGTCTTGGGGTGCTTGTCTACCGGGATACCGCGCCCGTTGTCCGTCACCATCAGGCCACCATCGGCCAAGATGCGCACATCGACGCGCGAGGCATAGCCGGCAATCGCTTCATCGATGGAGTTATCAGCAATCTCCTTAATCAAGTGGTGTACGCCATCGTAGCCCGTGCTACCGATATACATCCCCGGGCGCTTGCGGACTGGCTCGAGACCCTCGAGCACCTGAATTTGCGAACCGTCATACGATCCATTATCTACTTGTTTGTTCATTCATTTCCCTCACTATTAGGTCATTCGGGTTACATTACACGCACCTTATTGTATCATAATCGCCGAATCAGCGAAAATAACAGGGGTAGAATAGTCTGCATACTAGCGGCTTTTATTCATATTTGCTCGTCGCAACGAGCCATAGGCCACTGATAAACGCTATCGGCGCAATCACGACCCACGTAATGCCGCCATATATCGCAGCCGATATGACGAACAAGACACCTCCCCGCACAGCACTCATCGTACCCAGCCACTTCACTACATCAGAAGTAAAGAGACCCAGGTCATACCCATGCGCACATAGCAGCACAAACAGCAACACACCATGCATCATCATCAGTGGTATGACTGGCCCAACCATCAGCCAGAAGCCAACTTTGCGCTTCATTATCTGGTTCTTTGTTGTGCAATCTCCATCATCTTTGGATCGTACTGGCTGGGCTGGCTGCGTGCCAAGCAGGAGATACCAGAGGTAGAGCGAACCAACCAGGCTAAGCACATCGCTAACGATGATCATCGCATTACTCTGTACGCCCACCTTAAGTGGAATCTGCAGCACCCAAAAAGCATACAGCGTCGAGCCGGTCATAAACACAGCATTGATTGCAAGCAAGCTCAGCGCTCCAATCCTCTGCCAATACCGATCGGTGCGGTGCGACTGCCGCAGTGCAAGGTAGCCCTGCACCAGCACACTCATACTCCAAACAACCAGCAGCCACCCAAACGCCCGCTCCCCGATAGTCCGGCTACTCACGAGCGTGACACTGTGCATACACAGCACCGCTGCACTGGCAATCGTCCCCACCCCACCAGCAATCACACAGGCCTCGAGCCAAGCCCGGCGCGGCGGCGCAGACACATCAGATGTGCCTGTGTGGCTATGCTGTTTTGCAGTAGTTGTAGCGATGGATTGCGTTGGCATGGGGTGGTTCTCCTCTGTTAGGCGGTGGTTTTGGTGCTTGGTTATTCGCGCTGGCTGTTTGCTACAAGCACCATACCAATGATGAGCATGACGATACATGGCACAATCAAGATCATGCCAGCAATCATAAAGAGAAGGTGAATCATGCCCAAAAACGATAGTATTGACGTAAAGATCGTAGTACCTCGGCTTGTGCTACTCATCAGCATCAACGTCCCTGAAAACTGCGCAAGAGCCGGAAGCACAAATGCCGTCACAATCAGCCAGAGACCGATACGTCGACGCCGCATTAAACGAGCATATGTTGTGGCAGGTACATCAGGTACAGTGCGCGGCGCGATTGTCCGCTTCGTACAGAGTAATAAGTACCAGAGGTAGATGGAGCCAAACACAGCAATGACAGTACTTACCTGCATGACTGTACTGTTTATCCATATAACCGCCTTTTGCCCAGGGCTCACAAAGAACAAATTGTATAGCCATTCACTTATGATGAGTGCGGCTGGGTTACCCGCCACTAGGAGCAAGGCAAGAAACCGCTGTATATAATGATCTGTCCGGTGGAGCTGCATCAGCGTGCTAATTCCCTGTACTACCAAGCTCACGCTCCACATGAGGATGAGCCAACCAGCTACCCGCTCTGGTGACGTGCGGTCTACCTGCCCCACCATCAGTGCACCATAGAAGCTCACCATTGCAGCATACATCAGCATTCCTGCTGCCCCCGCTGCAATAAACGCCTCCAACACTGGTCGGCGGCGGGCTGTTGCATACGTAACAGGGGTAGATGATGGGGATTGAACGTTTGTTTGACTAGATGATGTATTATCTACGACAGCTTGCGATTCGCTATTTGCTGGTGCGTTGGCTGGCGCAACAGAGGTCGTATCTGCCTTCGTTGTTTTCTTCGCAATAGATTGTGACTGTTGTGATTTTTGCTTGGTGTGCTGCGCCCTGCGCTTCTTTGGGGATGATGTCGCTTGTGTCTCTGGCGCGGTGGGCGCTGCTGGGGTTGATTTTTTTCGTGGCATAGAACCGTCCTCCTCTGCCTAGTATACGCGCCTCATCACCGTTTTGCCACATAAAAACATGCAATTGCCTCAAAAGCAAAAACCAGTGCCAGCTCGTACCAGCCACCACGCCCCACCGAGCGCGCCCCAATCAGCAGCACTGGTGCCAGCGCCAGTACCGAGCCAAAATAATAACAACGCCGAAAGCTCAGCGTCACCACTCGCCGCTGCGCCTCGGGCAACCAACGCCGCAGTGCCGCTGCAATACCCGCCAGCAGGTACGTTAGCAACCCCAGCATTACCACATAGCACAGCACAAAGACAAGGACGATCCCCAGGGGGTGAATCGTCGCTGGCGTGGTGGTCTGCAGCACAATAGCCAGCAGCACCGCTGCAGCCGCGCTCATACTGGCAAGCAGGATTCTTCGAGACATATCTATCACTATACCAAGCAATCCGCCTGGTGAGAAGCCCGAGCAGCCGCACAAAGCAACGCGCTTGCAGCGTCCTCTATAGATATATAATTAGGACGCCCGGCAGCCGCTACGGGCTAGAGGTGCTCCACAGTGTGGAGCATGAGTGGTGCGCCTCTGGCATGCGCCATATAGAACGAGGCCACCACGCGTCGACGCCAACGATGACAAAAGTACTTCTATTGGGGGGTACTCTATAGTATTGGCGGAGCGCAGGCAGTGCCAAAGCTCAGCGCTGTGCCGCTGCCTGGTGTGCGCCAATGGCGACGCCATGTTGGGTTATGTAGGGTAAGCTTTTCCGTTTTATTTTTCTTGGGTATTTATGTTTGTCAAAGCTTACTTCTACGTTAGCACAAGCACTATGGTAAGTCAATGTGTTTTGCGGCTGAACTACAAAACCCCAGCAGTGCTTACGCTGTGGTTATTGTATGCAGCACGCTTGGTTATGACGATATTCGGCTTTGACGCTCAGCAATGGGCATCGAGCCACTATTGCTTATGGTAGCTCAACCAACGCACAGGTTGTTTGCGGTTGCCATACATCGCACCAACGCAAAGCACAAGCGACATCACTATCATGCGAACTATCGCAAAACATTGCCTCGCCACCCTCTTTCTCGCCCACGCGAACATTGGCGGCTTGCCCACCCCTCGCACCTCTGTGCTTTCGAGAGTTGTGCACAGGCGTTTTTGTTGTATATAGTGCAATAATTTTTTGTTCGTTTTTGGCTCTGGACTGTATGCTACCTCTGTTGTATTTCATTGCTCGTGTTGTGTTTATTACGCAGTTTTTTGGCGATATGAGGCCAACCAGGGTGTCTGTTCGATGTGGTATTTTTTACGCAAAAATATTGCCAAAAATCGTTGACACAAGCGGTTTTCTCCCATATCATAAGGGTAGCTTCTGAATAAAAAAATTATGCAGAGGCCAAAAATAAACAAACATACGAAAACTCCACATCCAAAAACAACCACTACTCGCAGGTGGTTGTTTTTTTGGTGAGAGAGCTTGGCTAGCACGCGGCCCTTGGTGATACTTCGCAGTAGTGTTTGTGATTTGTACGTACGCAGCCCCCTGGATTGTGGCACAATAAAAAATCGCCCACCCTCGGTGAGCAATCATTTCCTATCTGGTGGAGCTGCCGGGTACTGCCCCCGGGTCCGCTTGGTGCCCTCGTATTCGTCTACGAACGTAGGTTTGTTTGCGTGTTTGACAACGCGAGGCCGATCAGAAACAAACCAAAAATACAGCCTATCGTTGCGCGGTATATGTCCTCTCCTCGTGCCGCTGCCACCAGGAGAGCAAGCAACATAGCTATAACACTACGAGATGCCCTGTTGCCATGCACCTCATAGCGATCGCCAGACTAAGCGGCGAGTGCAAACGCGGTCTTGGAAGATGCGAAGATCTCCTCAACACTGCGGAATGCTGCTGCAACTTTACTTTTTGCAGTTATATCTATGCGTGTCGTGCATATCCGATTCGCAGAATACAATGACAAAGTCCAAACGTCGAACGCTATATCAGCCCCACGTCTGCACATATTATAGCACGGTTTTGCTCATGTATAACCTCCCGTAGCTTGGATCTTGCAACTATGAGCAACTTGAAGTTGGCTTTCTTGGAGAGGTTTAAGCCCCAGATCATCTCACAGCGCCAAAGCGCCCTCATCTCCATCGCAGCGCTCTTTTTCTCTATCTCTGTATACAGCATCGTATTCTCACAGATTTGTAGGCTCATACGAAAACAATTTGCACAGACCCCACCAATATGCTTAACTATAGACAGCATGAACAAAGTCGCAAAAATCAGGTCGGTTGCACCCGTAGGGTTCGCTGGCCATATGATTGACGTGGAGAGCGACATGACGAAGGGCCTGCCCGCCCTGCAGATCGTTGGCCTGGGCAACAAAGCCATCGACGAAGCACGCGAACGAGTGCGCAGCGCCATCACCAACTCCCTGCTGGAATATCCAGCCCAGCGCATCACCATCAACCTCGCGCCGGCCGAGCTACCCAAGGATGGCACACACTACGACCTGCCGATTGCCCTCGCCCTCCTGACGAGCAGCGGCCAGCTCCGGCCCGAGCAAGTGGCTGGCGCAGTCTTTGCTGGCGAGCTGGCGCTTGACGGCACACTCCGCCCGATCAAAGGTGCCATTACCATTGCCGAAGCAGCTCGTGATAATAATTACAACACTGTCTATTTGCCCGCAGAGAATCTTGCCCAAGCTTCACTCGTATCAGGGGTGACGCTCTATGGTGTACCAGATCTTACAACACTCTTTCTCCACCTCAAGGGCGAAAAACCGCTGCCAATCTACCCGCCATCACCCACTGATGATAAACCAACAACATCTGCGCCATCACCCCTGCTCGACGATATCTACGGCCAAGCCCAAGCCAAGCGTGCCCTCACCATCGCCGCAGCGGGCCACCACAATATCCTCTTTACTGGGCCACCTGGCACCGGCAAGTCGATGCTGGCCAAGACGCTGCCCAGCCTCTTGCCGCCCCTAACTCCAGACGAACAGCTGGCAGTGACGAAGCTGCACAGCCTGGCTGGTCTCTCGCTCGGCCAGAGTGTCCAAGCGCGGCCATTTCGAGCGCCGCACCACACAGCAAGCCGCGCATCGCTGATTGGCGGTGGGTCGGTGCCGCAGCCGGGCGAGGTGAGCTTGGCCCACCTGGGCGTGCTCTTCCTTGATGAGCTGCCCGAATATCCGCGCACGACGCTTGAGGTGCTGCGCCAGCCACTCGAGGACACTACAGTGACGGTCACCCGGGCGCGAGGGCGTGCCACCTACCCGGCCGATTTTATGCTGGTGGCTACGATGAACCCCTGCCCCTGTGGCTACTACGGCGACCCAACGCACGCCTGCACCTGCAGCAGCACACAGATCATCGCCTACCAGAAGCGCCTGTCGGGGCCACTGATGGATCGGATTGATATGATCATCCCCGTCAACCGCATCCCCACCGAGCAATTGCTCTCACACCGCACCACCACCGATCACGAGCAGCGCCACGCGATAGCCGCTATCTCCACTGCCATCCGCGCTCAAGCCGCTCGCTATGGTGGCAGCGCTATGCGCAATAGCCGCCTCAGCTCGGCCCAGGTACGGCGCTCTATCCCACTCTCGCCAGAGGTCAAGCAGTTCCTCGATGCCGCCAGCACCAAGCTTGGCCTCAGCCCGCGCGGTTACTTCAAAGTTATCAAGGTAGCCCAGACCATTGCCGATCTTGACGAAGCAGCGCACATCACCATTGCTCACATCTCCGAGGCGTTGCAATATCGACAACCAGCACCTGTCAAAACGTTGTAAAAATATCGTCGTGTATTTTACATCGTGTTCTACCTCTGTTTTTTCTGTATGTTGGCGAGAACTTGGCAATTAAGTGCGATTCACAACATTTGACAAACTCCTCACCAGCCAGCCATACTAGAGCCATGCAAGCAAACTACTCCAACCAACCCCTCCACTACCCTACTCCAGGCCAATCAGCGATCTTCCTCGCAGGCCCCACCCCACGCTTCGATGAAGCATCACAGCAGCTCATCTCTGCGTCGTGGCGGCCCGAGGCCGTGCGGATCTTTGCGAGGCTGGGCTACGAGGGGATCGTCTATGCGCCAGAGAACCACGATGCCTCACCCCAGCGCGAGCTCGACCTCCTCAAGCAGGCACGCTGGGAGTGGGAGGCACTCGATGCAGCAACAGTGGTGCTCTTCTGGGTGCCACGCGTGATCGACCGGTCGCTACCCACACTGGGTATGCCCGCCTTTACCACCAATGTAGAATTTGGCTTCCATATCGGCAAGAACCCCGCCAAGGTCGTTTACGGCCATCCAGAGGGCGCACCCAAGACGCGCTACCTTGACGCGCTCTACACCGAGCACACTGGGCGGCAGCCAGGCACAACACTCGAAGAGACGATCACGCAGGCAATTGCCTGTACCAAGGCGCTGCAGATGCAGGACAATTAGCCGCCCGTCTGCATCTCGCCCCACCGGTTTCTCACATTTCCTTTGGTAGGGTGTGAGGCTCGTTATCTATAAACGCGCAGAAGAGAAAAACGCTGTCAACCAAGGGGCTTTTCATTCTCATAAGACCCCACCCATAGCGTCTATCACCAAGTAATCGCCGCAAAAAATCACCAAACCACGGCATATTTTATTTGCCTTTTGCGGCGACATCTGGTAAACTTTTGGGGAGTCAATTCGTTTTAAGCTCAAGCAAAGGAGAGCACAATCAAATCAACCACCCGCATCAACGAAGCCATCCGCGCACGCGAGCTGCGCGTCATTGGTGAAAGCGGCGAACAACTTGGCATCATGAGCCGGCAAGCAGCACTGGATAAGGCGCGGCAAGCTGGCGTAGACTTGGTGGAGTTTTCGCCCAATGCTAACCCACCCGTTGTGAAGATCATCGATTGGGGCAAATATCAGTACCAAAAGATGAAGGAGCAGCAGCGCAATAGGCGAAGCAATAAAGCCAATGAGCTCAAGCAGATGCGTTTTGGCCTAAAGATTGGCGCTAATGATCTTGAAATCAAGCTACGCAAGATTCGCAAATTCCTGGCTGAGGGGCACAAGGTCAAGGTTTTGATCTTCTTCCGCGGCCGCGAGATGGCGCATCGTGAGCTTGGCTACAACCTGATTAGCCAGGTCGTCTCCGCCCTTGAGGACGAAGCGATTGTCGAGCAAAAACCACTGATGGCTGGGCGCAACCTCAGCATCGTAATAAGGAGTAAGTAATGCCAAAACTCAAGACCCACAAGGGCACTGCTAAGCGCATTAAGCTAACCAGTACCGGCAAACTGACCCGTCGGCGTGCCTTCGGGAACCACATGCTCTCCAAAAAGAGCAAATCGCGCAAGCGCAATATCAACACCCCTGCTACCATCACTGGTGGTATGGCCAAAAATGCTAAACGAGCCTTAGGAGTCTAACATATGCGCGTCAAACGAGGAACAACCGCCCACGCTCGCCACGCCAAGATGCTGCGAGCTGCCAAAGGAATGCAACACAATCGCACCCGGAGCTTCCGCCTTGCCAAGCAAGGGGTAATCCGGGCCCTGCAATATGCCTACCGCGACCGCCGCAACCGCAAGCGCGACCTGCGCCAGTTGTGGATCACCCGCATCAACGCTGCTGCCAGGCAAAATGGTACCACCTACGGCCGCCTGATTGCCGACATGAAGGCCGCTGGTGTGGCGCTCGACCGCAAGGTTCTCGCCGAGCTCGCCGTCAACGAGCCACAGGCTTTTGCAGCTGTCGTGAAGCAGGTCACTCGCAAGTAGTGTAGCAATTTATACGACGTTGTGAAGAATACACACCTCCGTAACAGAGGTGTGTATTCATTTGTAGATGAGTGGCCACTTGGTGGGGTATAGCATTTATCCTGTGCTGTTTCATTTCTGGAGCCTCCCGCACCGAAAATGTTCCAGTCAGATGAATCACAGAGCTTATCCGTCACCACAGTTGCTGGCCTTCTAGAATATTTTCTTGTTCGGCGAGGAGGTTGAGAAAATAACAAAGCTCCAAAGTTGGAGCTAACACATCATACCATAAAGCAGCCTATCGATAAGCCGGGTTCTGTCGTGGATGATCATCTATCTAGTTTGCAAATTGCTCTGCAAATCGAGCGGTTAGCGATAGCCACAAGCGGATCACTCATCCGTGGCTATCTCCTTGCAGCCGACAGGGTTTACCTCCGCGGCATGTCACCATACAGCGCTGTGAGCTCTTACCTCACTCCTTTCACCCTTACCCCGCTACTCAAGCGCTACTGCGCGCAAGCATTGGTGTTGCGGAGCGGTATCGTTTCTGTGGCACTTTCCCTAGGGTTGCCCCCGGTCGCCGTTAGCGACTGTCGTATCCTGTGCTGCCCGGACTTTCCTCTTGCCAAGTAGCAAGCGATCATCTAATAGACTGCCTCCCTATTATAGCATAAGGGATTTATGACGAGTGAGCACAATACTCTCAACCATCAAAAAATCCCAGACTCACCCCAGGCGCTTGATATTCCCCTGCATGATGCAAGGTGGGTTTCCTCATCCATACCCACGGGTATGGTGAATGTTGGAATCCCTATCATATGATGTTAGGAAAATCATACACGCCCGATATTCGTCTGGGACACTCTTAGTATACCACAGAATAGTAAGCAGCGTCACGTTTGCGAGGTTGAGATCCTCATACCCTCTTCCTTAGTGCTAAACAAGTCAATATCCGCTGAATATTAGCACCTCTTGTATTGGATGTTTAAAACTCTGCTAGTGCTCATAACAGACTCTCACCTTTGTACGAGAGACAGCCTCATTCAATCTCCCACCAAGCTAGCCTACAATCTAAACCCTGTACCAAGCTAGGAAAAAGGCAAAAGGCCCAATTCCTACTCCTAGCCAAGCGACACGCCAAACACCAGCGAGAAAAGCTGCAAAATACCCCTGATAGCTGCCATCATTACATTACCAATAGCCGAGCTACCGACCAATACCAGCACAAAGACCAGCATCACGCCGTACTGCTCCACCACCTCCATGCCGCGGCGCACAAACTCTGGTGCCAAAGCATACAGCACACGCGAACCATCTAGCGGTGGGATTGGCAGCATATTAAAGACAAAGAAGCCAAGATTCACACTCACCGCCGTAGCAAGCAGCGGCTGCACTGCTGGCCCAGCGATCGTCGCATATAAGCCAAAGCAGATGAAGGCAATGACGAAGTTCGTCAGTGGCCCAGCCAGCCCCACCAGCGCTGCGCCCCACTCGTCACCGCGCACTCGCTCGGGGTTGTATGGCACTGGCTTGGCCCCACCAAACACTGGTAGGCCCAGCAGCGCCAAGCTCAGCGGCAGGAGGATGGTCAAGAATGGATCGATATGATGCAGCGGATTGAGCGTCAAGCGCCCCTGCTCCTTAGCCGTATCATCGCCCAGCCAGTACGCCACAAAGCCATGCATCGCCTCGTGCAGCGTCATCGAGACAAGAATAACGACAAGGACGATAATGAGGTGAGCGATATCAATATGCATTTCTTTATTGTATCACATTGCCTACTCATCTTGACATTGCCTCCTTGGCAGCGTATACTAATACAGATTGTAATAATATAAGTTATAAGTGGAATAAGAATATGGCAGCACGATGTGAACTGACTGGCAAGGGCAAGCAATTCGGCAACAATGTGAGCTTCTCGTTGCGACGCACCAAGCGAGTCTTCAAACCAAACCTTCAGAAAAAGACCTTCGTTGTCGATGGGCAAAAGATTACTATGGTTCTCTCGACCAAGGCGATCCGTACCCTCAAGAAAAAAGGCCTGCTCACCAGCGCCAAGACAAAGGCCAAGGCTGCGGCGTAGCCGCCCTAAGTAAACGACACCTGTAAAAATATCCCCTTTATAGGGGATATTTTAGTGGTTACTTCGCTTTATCTAACTCAGCAATTGTCGCGAGCACACCAGCGAACTGCCGAGCAAACTCTGGCCGCAGCACCAGTACACGCTGGGTGCCAACCGCTTCGCTCGTGACAATGCCTGCTTCGCGCAGGACTTTGCAGTGGTGCGAGACAGTCGAGAGTGAGAGATTATGATCGATCTGGCTACAGCCCAGCCGCCCCTCCGCAGCCAAGCGACGGACAATCCGCAGCCGCAGCGGGTCGGACAGGGCGGCAAAGACATGCTCTGGTGCGAGTGCGTCAGTTGGGGTGTTTCGTTGGGATGTCATTTCCTTTGTATTGTCTCATACCTGCTGGTCATTGCCAAGGCAAGCACTACTACGCCGGACGCCACGAACGGAATTACCTGCGCTGGCTGGCCACTAATAATCGCACCGCCCAGCATACCACCAAAGCCTTGACCAATGTAAATACTGGATGAATTGAGTGAAAGATTCAGCTGAGCCCGTTCTGGAGCAAGCGCAATGATGCGGTATTGCTGAGCAATCGTGGCAATCCAAGCACTAGCCGTCCATAATAACACACTGCCACCAACGAGCCCAAGCGCACCTGGCATCCCAGCCGCCACACCAAGCAAAGCAAGCGCCAACGCAAAGGCAAGCATTGCCCAGCGGGCCAGCCAAATGTGGGCAAAACGATCGGTCAGCCAGCCGCCTAGCACACCACCCAGGAGTGAGCCCACACCAAAGATGAGCAAAATCCAGCTAAAGTATTCGTGCAGACCCGCCTGCTGCACCACCGCACTCAGATACGAAATCACGCTGGTGCCAGCGACAAATATCACTACTGTTATCAATAACGTCAGTGCAACCTGACGATTAGCCAGGCCCGCCACCAATGCCCGAACGGTTGGCACCTGCTGCGCTGGCTGCGCCTCACGTGCCCGAATGCCCAGCACAATGCCACACAACACCAGTACTGCAGCCACCGCCATTGCCCAAAACAGCGCGTGGTAGCCATAGCGCTCCCCCATAACCGAGCCCAGCGGCACAGCGAGCACCGTTGCCATCGTCATGCCTGTTGTAACGACGGAGATTGCCTTGCCACGATGCTTGACTGGGGCAAGGCTAGTTGCCAAAGCCATCGCCGTTGGCATCATCATGGCTGAGCCCAAGGCTGCCATCACTCGAGCTGCCATCATCCACACAAATGACGACGCAAGCGCTGCCACTCCATTACCAATTGCAAATATCGCTAGTGCTAGCACCAAGGTCGACCGCCGATTGCGCCGCCCCATAAGCATGCCACACAATGGTGCTGCCAGTGCATACACCCACGCAAACACCGTTACCAAGAGGCCAGTCTGCCCCAGCGACACCCCCAGTTGCTGCGCCACTTGTGGCAATACCGCTGCCAGCATGAAGCCATCAGCCCCAATCACGAAGGCTCCCAGCGCTAGCACCGCAATCTTACCCCACGGCGTGGTTGATTGTTGTTCCATAAAACCGTTCCTTTCTTCGATATAAATCGAAATAATAGTGGTATTTCGAAGTGTATCGAATTTAGTGCGTTGTGTCAAATCGACCACATTATGACAATGATTTCACTATGAATCTCACAATCCTCATCACTGTCTCGCACTCATTCCTTGAGAAAACTATAGGGACTGGCCTCATCTTGCCCATCGATCCACCAACACTCATGCCGACTACAACTAATATTCATACCCCACCAGATAAAGCAGCGAGGAGAAAAACGGAGTAGAGATATATCACAAAAAAACCAGCCTCTCCACGAGGCTGGTTGTGCTTGGGGGTATATGAGTCCTAGCTTCGAGCCAGCTCAAACACCGTCAGCACTTCGGGTAGGTTACTCGCTGTTTTGATCTTGAGCTTAGGTTTCTGCTCGACTGGCGCACCAAGCTCCTTCTCAAAGACCTCCACTGTGTCTTGCGGTACTTCGTACTGCAGCGTGCTATCGGCATAATGAACGGGCACTACTACTCGTGGCTCGATCTTGCGAATAATAGCGGCGGCACTTGTCGCATCCAGCGTGTAGCCATAGCCACCCACTGGGATAATGATGATGTCGATCACCCCCAGCGCCTCGAGCTGCGCGTCAGTCAGCTCTGGCGCGATATTACCAATCACCGCAATGCGAATATCACCACACTCAATGCGATACACCGTCGAGAGTTGCTCACTCTCTGGCGTGTCGATGTGGCGCGTGGCTGCAATGCCGCGAATGGTGTAGTCACCCACCTCATACTCGCCAGGCTGGTCGATGATAAGGCGCGCCTCGGGGTTAGCCACCGCAAAGCGTTCTTCGGTTGCAAGCTCTACTGCGTCCTTCGTCTTGGCGTCCTTCAGGCCGAGCAGCGATAGCTTGGGGTCAACTGCAAGCGTGGTTTTCTTCGTCGCAATGATGACTGTGTTGCCGCCTTTGTATTCGATATCAAGCATGATTCTCTCCTTCATCTTCTTTTAATATATTATCAACGTCTACCAATACGGTATGCTTGTTGGTCAGAATGGTGGTAATGAAGCGGTCGCGCACGCTCAGCCGGTAATAGAACTCGTCGTAGCTCAGGATGCTATACGTCAGCTCGCGCCCCTCCTGTCGCTCGATAACTGCCACCACGCTGCGCACCTTGGCAGCCGAGAGGTTACCCACGAGCAGCAGATCGATCGTACTGGCTGATCCTTTCACCAACGCCCCCGCCGCAATCGCCACACGCAGGCGCGGCAGCTGCATAATCGCATCTTGCCAAGCCGGCCGGTAGCCCGACTTATTCTTGGCTGGAGCGATTTTTTGATCAGCAAAGATGACGCGCAGTGGTGGGTAATATTCGTACTGCTGGTTTACTTCGTAGTACAATTTGTTATCTACGCTGTCGCTCGTAATGATCCCCACCTCCAGCATATTGAGCAGCTCGCGGCGCACCGAATTAATTTGCTCATTAATCAGCCGCGTAATCTCGCGCACATAAAATGCCTTTCCTGGATTGTTCAAGAAAAGGTGGAGCAACTTCACACGAGTTTTTGATCCAAACAGTGCATCTATCATACGGTCACCAACTAGATTTATGGTATCACATCTGGCGCGCTTGCGCGAGCACCTCACCAAGGTACGTCTCGGCATCCTCCAGGCTGTGCCATATGATGTCTGGGTTGCGTCGCAGCCAGGTCATTTGCCGCTTGGCCAGGCGCCAATCTGCTGTGCAAAATGCCGCTTTGGCTTGCTCGAGCGTATACTCGCCCTGTTGTAATTTATGTATAATTGGGTAGATATTCCCCGTCATAGCCTCACTGTCCCAGCCATAGTGGGCGGCTAATTCCGTTGCTTCTTGTACAACACCATGCGCAAAAAGCTGCTCTGTCCGCTCAGCAATACGCTCACGCAGGATATCACGCGGTGTTGCAATACCTACAACCCATGTATTTTTATCAACATGCGCTGACCTCTGTAACTGTTGTCCTTCTCGCACTATTGTATTAATGACATGCCTTTTGTTGTATTTGTTACTAGGTAATTCTATGTTGTGTTTTTGGCAATGTTCGTGCAAAGTTTCTATAGAATAGCCCTGTAGCTGCTGCATAAGCTTTTTGTTCACCATCGGAAATTGAAATTTATACAACACTGCATCGACATACAGGCCCGTCCCACCGACGAGAAACGGGATACGCCCACACTGGCGAATAGCCGCAATTTGCCGATTAGCATAGCGCTGAAAATCCACGACTGTGTAGCGCTCACCTGGCTCTACTAAGTCCAGCCCCCAGTGTGGCACGAGAGCTTGCTCATCCGGCGATGGCTTGGCGGTGCCAATATCCATACCCTTGTAGATGGTGCGCGAATCGGCGCAAATAATCTCACCACCGTACTGCCTCGCAAGGCGAATCGCTAAGCTAGTCTTACCGCTAGCAGTCGGCCCAACGATGGCAATAAGCGGCACGGTAGGCGGTGCGTTATTTTTTGTGAGCATGCGAGCTACCTTTCAGATTATTATGCTGCGCAGCAAGTGGCCGCCAGCGACGCTGTGCAAAATCAACCACGCGGTACGAATCATCACACTGGATCCCATCGTGCTCGAGCAATTGCCGTTGCACCACCTGCCCACCCGGAAAGCCGACCGCAAGGCCTCCCTTGCAATTAACAAGTCTATGCCACGGCAACTCCTCCGGCCCACCGTGGGCAATCTCTCCTACTCGCCGTGCAGCATATGGGTGGCCAGCAAAAGCTGCCAAGTCGCCATAGGTTGTCACTGTATCATCCGGTAGCTGCGCCATCAGCTCGTAGACGGCATCACGCAGGCTCATCGCTGGCAAGTCGCTCAATTGCCACCTCCACTTCGTACCAATTTGTGCAGCGCACTACCCCAGCTGGCAATGTTGCGGCTTGGTTCCAGGCATAATCGCCAAAGAGCAGTGCGTTGCGGCCATGTGCTGCCACCGCTTGGCAGTGCTTGAGCTGGTCGTCGATCAGCACATCGGCGTTGATTTGCGTCATCAACTCTGCCTTGGTGGCAAGGTGCGAACCATCCGTCAGCTCATCCCAAATACCCGAGAAATAAACCGCCGTGCTCGCAAAGATACCTGGAAAATGCTCGTCAATCCAAGCCATTGTATCACCCTTTACTTGTAGGCAGCGTGACGTTGCAATCATCAGATGATGGTGTTGTGCCAAATGCTCTAGCACCTCCAGCGCGCCGCCAATGTGCCCATAGCCCGCGCTTAGGCTCGTGCTCACAATCTCGGCAGTGCGACGCTCCACCTCGGCATTATCCACCTGCCACATCTTGGCCCAGTGCTCATCGTAGTCATCGACCGTAAGGTTCGTCCCCCAGCGCTGGTTGCTAAAGGCGACGATGCCAGCGGCATTCTCCGCCAGCACATCGTCGACATCCACAGCAATGCGCAGGCGGCGCATTAGCTCAGCTCCTCTAGGTACGCCGCGAGCTCATCCAATGGCACCGTTGTCTCACCCTGCTGGGTGCGCACACTTACTTGGCGATTAGCTTTGTCGCGCGGGCCAACGATAATCTGCACCGGAATTTTTACAACAGTAGCTTCGCGGATCTTTTTGCCAAGCGATTCATTGCGCATATCTGTTGTGTATCTTACCTCGTTGTATTTTATAGGACGCATTAGTACCACTGTTTTGAGTACCGATGTGATTTCATCAACATAGTCTTCTACGGTGTTGTTAATTGTGAGAATACGGACTTGCTCGGGCGCGATCCAGAAGGGGAACCACCCCGCCGTGTGCTCAATAAAGACGCTCAGGAAGCGCTCGATCGAGCCCAGCAGCGCGCTGTGGATCATCACTGGCCGAGCCATGTCACCTGCTTCATCGGTATATTCGAGGCCAAAGCGCTCGGGCTGGACAAAGTCGAGCTGCACCGTTGCCACCTGGTGCTCGCGGCCAATCGCATCCGTCGCCATGAAGTCGATCTTCGGCCCATAAAAGGCCGCTTCGCCCTCCTGCTCGAAATAATCCAGCTGCTTGGCCATCACAGCTGCCTTGAGCTGAGCCTGAGTCGATTGCCACAATTCTGGCGCCCCAAGGTAGCCCTCTCCCTCATCGCGATAACTCAGGCGGACACGCAGCTTCATCCCCACAATGTGGTACAACTCCTCGGCACAGGCCAACAAATTACTCATCTCCTGCTCGATCTGATCCGGCCGGCAAAACACATGGCTATCATCCTGCGTCAGTGAGCGCACCCGACTCAAGCCGCCCAGCTCGCCAGTTTTTTCGTCGCGGTAGTCGGTCGTTGTCTCTAGGTAGCGCACAGGCATATCGCGGTAGCTGCGCGGTTGGCTAGCAAAAATCTGTGTGTGGTGCGGGCAGTTCATCGGCTTGAGGGCCATCTTGTCACTCGTCTCTTGGCTCGTCACAAGGAAGAGCTCGTCGCCAAACTTCGCCCAGTGCCCACTCGTCTCATACAAATCTTTCTTGGTAATGTGCGGCGTCCAGACTTTGGCAAAGCCGTATTTCTCACGCAGCTGGTTAGAGAGCTGCGCTGCTTTATCGCGCAAGATCGTGCCACGCGGTGTAAAGAGTGGCAAACCCACCCCCACCAGTGGCGACATTGTGTAGAGGTCGAGTTCTTTGCCAAGCTTGCGGTGGTCGCGCTTTTTGGCTTCTTCGCGCATCTGTAGGTAGCTATCAAGTTCCGCTTGTGTTGCAAAGGCCACGCCATAGAGCCGCTGCATCTGCGGCCGGGTCTCGTCGCCTCGCCAGTACGCACCAGCCACGCGCAGCAACTTGAAAGCTCCCACCTTACCTGTGCTCTCTACGTGCCCGCCACGGCACAGATCGGTGTAATCGCCCTGAGAGTAGAGTGATACCGTCTTTACCTTACTCTCGCCTTCTGCGGTGCTACCAAGGGCCTCTCCAGCCAATTCTTTGGCAATGGTCGTCCCCGAGCGCTTCAGGTCATTGAGCAGCTCGATCTTGTACGGCTGATCTGCCTCCTTTGCCCAGGCAATCGCCTCATCCACCGGCACATCGCGGTGTGTAAAGGGCAAATCGCGGGCAATAATGCGCCGCATCTCCTTCTCGATTGTGCCAAAGTCCGCCTCAGATATCGTCACATCACCAAGGTCAATATCATAATAAAACCCCTGCTCGATGGCTGGCCCCACGCCAAACTTCGCCTGCGGCCACAAATGCTGGACGGCTTGCGCCATGATATGCGCCAGGCTGTGGCGCATTGCTTGTTGCTCGTTGTTCATTTCTTTGTCTGCTCATCAACTCCTCCGCCGCACACTGGCAGCCAGAAGCCGATTCGCTCCTCCTTGGATATAAATTATGTTGATAAAAATAAAAAACATGCGCCCTGGCACGGATATACGCCATCCGACCAATCTCGCATGTCTCGGGCCGCTTGCACGCAAACGGCGGTTCCACCGGACTTCTTGGCACTAACCGCCAAGCACTCATGACGCAACGTTCTCGCACATCACGACAGCCCACGAAGCTCGGGAGGCTGGTGAGGCCCCGTCAGCACTTACCGTCTATTGTATAACGAGAGTGGGGGTGGGTGCAAATATCGCTATATCGCTAAGCATAAATCATGTAGCATTTTCGCGTTCACCCTCCCCACACTCCCTCCGACGGAACACTATAAGGGTCGATACCTCCCAGGTATCGACCTCTTGCGCTGGGCTGAAAACAGATTATTGCAATCTGTTTTCACACTCCATCGAATGAAGTGCGGGGCGCGCGAATGCACAATAACTGCTCGAATCTTTCATTTATCTACCCTTGCCCTCCCCCACATCTTCTGCTACAATACACGTGTCGGGCGATTAGCTCATTTGGCTAGAGCGCTTCATTGACGTTGAAGAGGTGAGAGGTTCGAATCCTCTATTGCCCACCATTTCGGTCTATTTGCCGATATACCCATTATCGGTCTGTAGGGTGTATCGACACAAAAGCACTTACTGCTATAGTAAGTGCTTTTTGTTATAGCAAAGCCTGGTAACATTACTTCGCTACCAGCTCACACCACAAACTTGCAAAACGCAAGCCTTGATGCTACGCTAAAGGCATGACACGAACAGCTCACAAACGCTCAGCCTGCCCCATTAGCTACAGCCTCGACCTTTTTGGCGACAAATGGACACTCCTTATCATGCGCGACGTGCTGCTCTTTGGGCGCTGCTACTTCCGCGAATTCGCACGCGATGAGCGCATTGCGAGCAATATTTTGGCCGATCGCTTGGCACGGTTAGAGTCGGCCGGCTTGCTTGATAAGCAGCGCGATCCACTCCAAGGTAATCAATACATTTACAGCCCAACGGACAGCAGCTGGCAGCTCTTGCCGCTGCTCGTCGAACTGCTCTTTTGGGGTGCTTGCGCCGACCCACACGCAGCTGTGAGCGATGACTATCGCACCACCATTGCCCACGAAAAAGATTTGCTCAAACAAGAAATCATGCTTGCCGCAAAAACCGGCACCTTCGTCGATTACTACCACAACACCATGGGCATACAGGGGTAGATCCTCTCGCAAAAATTGATATATGGCAGAAATACATAGTACATTTTGGTTGCAAATTGCAAGTGACATACCCTCCTTAGTATAGCTGCTTCTCCTCATAAGCCTACCTATCTCACTCACAAAGATTACTACTTTATGAATCGAAGCAAAAAAATATTCATATAATCATATGTCAGGCAGTCGCATATCCTTCGCCCATAAGCACCTCATCATCCTCGTATTTAATTCCCGCTACGATCCCTTAATTAATCGCATCACTTGTATATTACAAGCAAGATAGTAAGCTACATTACAATCTATTTTGTTGATTAATGATGAACATAATACACACATATTCACGCACTGCCTTACACTTACCTAGCTTATCCGCACAGCCTAAGGGGCGGCTTACATCCTGATCAAACTCACGTATCAGCCATACAATATAACGCATATGTTTATCAATACTATGCACTATATAGCACCCGCATCCAACAGCCTAGTGCCGCATACGCCTCGCTCCATTTTTTCTCACCGAGCAATTCACTATCCATCTAAAGTACTTATCCTCTCCTATAGCGCAACTATCTGCAATTCTTTGACCAATATTCATCCACACCAGGCTATTAGTTATCCACATTACACATGGCCATTTTACTGCTCATCATATGCGTGTGGTGATATAACGCATACATAGTTCTCATTTGTGTTTTGGTATTTTTGTAGCATAATAGTTATTTCAATAACATGACCTCTGTAAAATTCCATCAGTACGCTAGAAACCTCACCAGAAATAACACTCATACTTGCTCCACCAAAAGGAATCTTCCTACTATAGAAAGAGATTATGGAGTCCATGACTTACCTATACACTTAGCCTCTCTATCCATCTCTTACCTGAGACAGACAAGACAAATCAGGAAGTGGGCGGCACCACTCTTAGTCGCTCGCGTGGATATTGCCAAAGGTAATTCAGCCCAGCATGGCTCGTAGAATACCACTCATACCTACATTAATAGCCTTTTGTGCTCTACTCTCTGGTCTCGATCCCTATTACACTTACCACAGCAGACACGAAATCCACTTTCCAAAGTTTTCTGGAAAATATGACAGGAAAAATGTCCTACCCCCGACTGACGGGTTGTAATTTTAATACCATCATAGTATTATTCTACTGTTATGCATGGACAGAATTCCAAAGTTAGGTTTCCTTTTCGAGTCAATGGCTGTACTGTCATAGAACAGTACACTGGTTCAGCTTGGAAGTTTGACGATGATTACTCCAAAACGAATGATTTATTTGTTCCTGTATACCCCAAGAACAAACCGACTGATTTTGATCATTCAGAGACATTTGGCAGTAGAAACACGCCGTGGTACATTAAAGTGTCTCTAAACATTTTCCCCGAATCAAAGGAAATCCGAGATACTTTATACATGCTGTCTAGTACATCATTTCTTGAGGGGTGCGCCAGATGTATGGTGGTATGCTCACCATCCTTTCTCGAAGATAGTGTCCGCAAGATATCGTTGGATCCAGTACTGAAACAGTATCCTGGGGTAAAACCTCTTGTACTGGAGTGGCTCGATCTAACGGCAATCTATGACTTTGCTCAAGATGTTCTTCTCGATGCAGATGTTTGGCCTTCTATTGATCACCCATACGGTGACTACGGTAGCTCTAATAGCTGTATTGGAAATTACATTTTTGACGACACTGACTTCGGTTACCTAAGCGATGAAGAACTAGACAGGCCATTCCGAGGACAAGAAATAGTCATTGATGATGTCATATCGACATAGACTATTCATCAGAGTCTGTGGCGTGACTGTGTTTACTATGTGCTAAATTGCTGCATCTACAGGTACACGTTAGCCTATTGAGTTGACGGTGTACTTTATTTACTCTTTCTTACGCTGCTTCTTAGCGGCTTTTTGGGCTTGTTTGGCGGCTTTGGCACGGTCGCGCGAGCCGGTAGTGGCCTTGACGGTTACGTCAAATTTGTCGAGATAGCGGCCAAATGCTAGGTGCGTCTGCGCATTAAAGGCACCAATCGCACTAAAGCAAATGGACGTGACGGGCATAAGAATCCACTGCGCCACCATGGCAAAGCTGCGCCGGCGCTTGTAGCGCTCAGGGCGAGGCGGCAACATCTTAAGCATCAAGAAGACGGTAATAAAGATACCGATCATCGCGAAGCGCTGCAAATTGCTAATCACCTCGGGCAGCATGTGCACCGCATAGCTGCGTGATGATTCTTGGTTGATCAACAGTGGTACCCACCCACCAAAGGTGACCAAAAATGCCATCACAGCCAGGGTCACATGCCCATCGAGCAAGCGCATGAAGCGGGCAAACACCTCAGCAAATGGCACATTGCGCCGCCGCGTAAAGGTACGCACTGCCACATATGGGATGTCCGATGCGCCATAGCTCCAACGCCGGAGCTGCTTAAACTGCGCCACCACTGTCCCCCAGAAGGTGTTGTCCATCACGGCGTCTTGGTAGATAGGCACATGGATAGGCAAAACGCTGTAGTCTCCCGCAAAGTAGAAGTAGCTGCGCCAGTACTGGTGGCCATCTTCCACAATGCTGCGTGTACTCCAGAAGTTCATCTCCACCAAAGCGTCCATTGGCTGCGAGTGCGAGGCAAAGTTGCGCAACGTGTGGGGGCGCATGCTGCTGATGATCGTCCAGAAGGAGTTACCGGTCGCAATCACCCGCATCGGCGCTGGCGCATCCCAGATGTTACCAAAGTACAGTGCAATCGGCTGGTACGACAGACGCTTGCGCTCGGGATGGACGATATACTCATAGGCCACGTAGTCGAAGTATGATGGATATGGGCGGTTGTCGCTGTCGAGCGTGGTGATCATCACATCACTGTAGGCAATCCCCTGCTCGTCACAATAGCGCTGGAGCTGCTTACCAGCATAAGTGATGTTACCACCCTTACCAATCACCTCATCAGGCATGTCCTTAGGGTGCATGATAGTCTGGAAGGTGAAGAATACATCGCCATATTCCTGCTGGAGGCGAGCGGCTGTGCGGGCAATATCCACCCCACCACGCTCCTCGTAGGCAAGGACGAGGATAATCTGTTTGTTGTTGTACGTTGTATTCTTAACTGACTCGATGGTAGGCTGCAAGACATCATACGACTCATTGTACGCCGCTACAATCACTGCTTGGTAGAGTTGCGATGGTCGCGGGAAGCTCGCTGGGTCGGCCGCCATAAGGCGGAGATTCTCGCAGTGCTCTTGGGCGTGGAACTCGCGTTGATGCCGCTTCGGTAGTGGCTGCTGCTGAATGGCAGCATAGCTCGTTACTGGGTCTTCGAGCTGCTCCAGACGCTGCCGCCAATCGACCATCTGCGCCTTCTCCAGCTGGTGGTGGCCTGTCAGTGTACGGTAGGCAATGCCAATCGAGCGGACAATTACACTCATCACCAAGACGAGGAGATAGATAGACGCCCACAGCGGATTGACCAAAGACAAAATGACAAACAAAATCAGCATCCCGTAGCTGAGGAATGCTGGGAGAATTTCAAATAATCGGTAGAGGAGAGTGCGCTTGCCCATGGGCAGCTCGAGATCGTTGTGGTTCATTTATCGATACGCCAGGTGCATTACTGCTAATCCATACGAGGCAGCAACCAGCAGCACCAATACTGCTGCCGCCCCCACAAAAAGCGCTGTCTGGCGGCGCTGCAGGCTATACAGCTTAACCATCAGGCCAATGTGCACCACCATTACCAGCGCACCAAACAACACAAAACTGAGCAAATAATACCAATAACTCTTATAAAAATGCGCCTCGCCAAAGGCGGTGTAGCGCACATAGACCTGCACATCGCGCACCTGCAGCGTGAAGCCCATCACCAGCATATAGATGATGCCCGCAACAAACACGCCAATCAGCGCCGCAAAGAACGGCCGATCGGCTGCAATCGTGCGGAGAGGGGTGCGCAAAAAATCCTTCTTCTCTTTGGTCATAAACAAATGGAGCCGCTGACCGGACTCGAACCGGTGACCTACGCTTTACGAAAGCGCCGCTCTACCAACTGAGCTACAGCGGCATCACCGCTATATTATACTAGAGGCGAGACGAAAATGGAAGGTGGTGCGGCAGGGATAGCCTGTAGAGGCTACCTTGTGCTGCAGGGTAATAACCTAATTTTCACTGCTTCTCACGCTCACCCTCCCCGCACTCCCTCCTCCGGAACACTATAAGGGTCGATATCTCCCAGATACCGACCTCTTGCGCTGGGCTGAAAACAGATTATTACAATCTGTTTTCACACTCCATCGGATGAAGTGTGGGGAGGGTGAGCTAGCGCTAGAAAAAGCAAAAAACCTGCGATTCCTTTCGTGAACCTCTTGCGATTTTTGGTAATTGCTGCTACTATTGATCTAGCCTATGCGCTCGTAGTGAAGATGGCCTATCACGTCTCCCTGTCACGGAGAAGATCGCCGGTTCGAATCCGGTCGAGCGCGCCAGTATTGGATACGATATACCCTCTTGCAGTGCGTCAAGTGGGTGTTTTTATTTAGTGCACGAATAACCCCTGTTGTAGCTCACATCATCTTCACCTCAACCCTCACACATCACAAAAACACCTCTGAGAGAGGTGTTTTTGCAGTAGTCCGATGCCAACGCTTAGCGCGTAAACTTCTCGTGCAACGCATGGTACTCATAGATTTCGTCATCTGAGAACCAGTGGTTAATCTCTTGCTCGGCTTCTTCGGGGTTGCCCGAAGCGTGGATGAGGTTGGGTACACCCTTGTCTTCGTCGTTGGCATAGCCAAAGCTCATGTGCGAGTAGTCGCCGCGGATCGTCCCCATCTCGGCAGCCATTGGCTCGGTGGGGCCCACCAGCTTGCGCACCAGCTTGACAGCCTCTACTCCCTCAAACACCATGGCAATAACTGGCCCTTGCATCATAAAGTCCAACGTCACCCCAAAGGCGTGCTTGCCACGGCGCGACACCATTTTGCCGATCTCCTCATAGTGGCGGTAGTAATGATCACGCGTCGGAGCAATCATCTTAACGGCCACAATCTTGAGGCCTACTCGCTCAAAACGGGTCAAAATCTCGCCAACAATTCCCCGTTGCACAGCGTCTGGTTTGAAGACGACCAATGTCTTTTGCACATTATTATTGTTGGGCACCGCTGTTGTTTCGCTCATAAAGCTCCTTATCGTTAGGTTTGCTTGTATTATAGCGTATTGTGGGTAATCGCGAAAATGGAAAGTGCTAGAACTGTGGTGCATCGCATCGTAGCCTACTGGATCGAAAATGTTCCGGCCAGATTAGACGATAGAGCATACCCGCATACATTATTGCTGGCCTTCAGATATTTTCTTGTCCAGTAGGCTACGATGCTAGCTGACAAAAAAATCATATAGTTAGATACGATAACCCTGCCGACACCTGATGCTCTACCTCTTTATCTATATATTGTGGTATACTATGGCAAATGGCACAGCACTATTATATGCAAGATTTGATCATCGACTTCATCGAATATATGGAGGTGGAGCGTGGTCGATCGTCTAAGACAGCGGAGAACTACAAGCACTACCTCGAGCGCTTCGTTGAGTTTGCTGGTGCTGAGCTGACGGTCGATCAGATCACGCCCGAGTTGGTGCGGCGCTACCGCCTCTGGCTCAACCGCTACCAAAGCGTCTATGGCGAGGAGCTCGGCATGCTTACCCAGAGTTACCACCTCATCGCGCTGCGCGGCTTTCTCAACTACCTCTCCAAGCGCGACATCACCAGCCTCTCGCCGAGCAAGATCGAGCTCCCCAAGACACACAAGCGGCAAGTTACCTTCCTCCATTATGACGAAGTAGAGCGGATGATTGATGCCGTGCCAAGCGATGGCAAAGAAGCCAACTTGCGCGACAAAGCCATCATCGAGCTGCTCTTCTCCAGTGGCCTGCGCGTCTCAGAGCTTGTCAATCTCAATCGCGACCACATCAACCTCAAGCGCCGCGAGTTCATGGTGCGTGGTAAGGGCCAAAAAGACCGTCCGGTCTTCGTCAGTAGCCGTGCCGCCGAGCAGATCCAGACCTACCTCAGCGCCCGGCATGATTCGCTCGACCCGCTTTTCATCAGCTATAGTCGCAACCACGGTGCCACAAACACCAGTGGCGACTTTCGCCGCCTCACGACGCGCAGTGTGCAATCGATGATTGGCAAATATGCCCGCCTCGCTGGCATTACCAAGCACGTCAGCCCCCACACCATGCGCCACAGCTTTGCCACCGACCTCCTGATGAACGGCGCCGACCTACGCAGCGTCCAGAGCATGCTGGGCCACAGCAACATCAGCACCACACAGGTCTACACCCACGTCACCGACCAACACCTGCGCGACATCTTCGAGCAGTTTCATAGCGGGAGAGAACAGGGGTAGAGTAGTATTATTGTGAGACTCTATATTTTATCGTCTCTTCCCTCTTCGTCGTAGCATCTTGTATGAAATAAGGTGTGTTGAGAGAACCCTGCGCTAGCCCACTCTCCCCACTACTTCATCCGATGGAGTGTGAAAACTCGTTGTAATAACGAGTTTTTAGCCCAGCGCAAGAGGCCGATGTCTGGGAGACATCGACCCTTATAGTGTTCCGTCGGAGGGAGTGTGGGGAGGGTGAGCGTAAGATAACCTTCTACGGATTACACGACGTGCCCAGTGGCCCTGCTTCGTCGTTGGTGACGTAGAAGTTTTTGCAGAGGCTGCCAGTGATGTCGACGCCTTGCTCCGGGAAGGTGAAGCTGCCATTGGTATTGAAGCCGACATTGACACGGCTTTTGATGCGGCGGAAGATGGTGTCTGCCCGGCCGGTGGAGTCGATTTCGGGCTGAACGGTGTCGAACTTCGTTACGCTAGTTGCTCGTTTGAGCGAGATCTTGACAGCCGAGGCTTTGTACAGGCTAGTCACGCGCAAGAACGCCACACGCGAGCCCGCTGGCACAGACTCACCGCCGGCCATCTGGAGGACAGCTTGGCAAGCGTAGCCACCACCGGTGTAGCGCGCGTTGGAGCACGGCACGGCATTGACGGTCGTCTGAGCACCACTGTCGCTATTGGCGCGCAGGCCAGGGCGTTGGATGGTGAGTGGGTTCGCATTGTCGGTGATGATGCTGGGGCGCAAGAAGTTGGTCGAGACTTGAGCGCTATCGAGCTCGCTTAGGCTCACACTTGTCTTGGTGGGCAAGACAGCCTGGGCCCGGATGAGAGCTGGGGCGTTGGGGCTCCACTGGTCTTTGCGCGGCAATGAGCGGAGGTCGCCAGAGGT
Source organism: uncultured Candidatus Saccharibacteria bacterium (assembly GCA_963522835.1). Taxonomy (GTDB): domain Bacteria; phylum Patescibacteriota; class Saccharimonadia; order Saccharimonadales; family Saccharimonadaceae; genus Saccharimonas. Next base: position 111,818 of record CAUQZB010000002.1, on the reverse strand, counting down.
TGGTGTCTCGATGGAGGCAACTTCGTTGTCGCTGTTTTTTTTGCGCATCCACTCGATCTGCACACTATCAAAGGCATCTGCACCAACCAGCGGAATGACGGTGGACTCCCCTTCTGCTAGGTCAAGCTTGACGTCCTCAGTCTTGGCCTCGATCTTGACGCAGGTGTAGGCTTGGTTGAGCGTGCTGCTGCCACTACTCGTCTTGATGGTCGTCTCACCACTGACGGACGACACCACACCAGCTGCCGCCACAGTGTTGCAACGCTGCTGCTCAATGGCACGGCGAGCCCGCTCATTACCCTTGAGCGCCGCACGGATGACGCGCTTGCCATCCTCTACCCCAGCAACCGCCGAGTCGTAGGCACTCTGCGAGAGGTCGTTATTACTGGCACGCTGCTGCTCCTGCACCATCAGGCGGATAAAGCTCACCGTCACCACCGCAATCAACACAGTCGAAAACATCACCACAAAGAGCGACACCATACCGGCCTGCCGCTGCTTGTTGCTCTGCTGTTGTATCCACCTCATCATTCTACCCCTGTATCAATGTCTCAAAAATATTAATGGCACAGAAGTTATAATTGGCACTGTCATTCGTGGGTGGTTTGCAGGTCTGGTTGGCGGTGTTGATCGTATCTTGCTGGTTGGTGCCAATGACGAAGCGGAGGCGGTAGATAGTGTGTGTGCCTTCGGTCGATTCGATAATGGGGTTGATCTGCAAATCGCGCAGCGCCAAATCCCCCTCGCGTGAGCCCAGCAGCTCCGTTGCTTTGCTAAGAAATACATCGGTCGAGTACGTGCCACGAGCCGTTGGGTTGCAATACTGTGCACCAGCATCAGCCACACGGGCTAGGACAATCATATCGCCGCGCACATCACCCTGGCGTGTGTCGTTTTGGTAGCGGATGGCACTACCTTGCTGTAGTTTGGCGGCTGGGCTCCACACATACGACATCGTACCAAAGCATAGACGTCCCAACCCACCGCCTTTGTCTGGCGACACATAGCGGATCCCATCTGCTGAGGCCAAGGCATCGCGTCGGAAGGAATCGGCCACATCGCGCCCTGCGAGGTTGATCGACTTGAGCGTCACCCCCTTCGTATACAGGCCAATGATCTGCAGCGTGGAGGTCGTAATGGCAATAAGCAGCACTGAGAGGAAACTCATCGCCAGCAGCAGCTCGATGAGAGTGAAGCCCAGCTCTCTGCGCCGTGCGGCCTGCCGCGCTAGATGTTGCCGCGGCTTCTCTCCCTGTGTTTTACCCCTGTTAGCGCGCCACATCATACAACCTCGTTACTGTGCCAATCGTCATTGGCTTATCACTCGCCACGGTGGGCCAGCAGGCAGAGACATACACATCGTAGGCGAGGTTGGCATTGGCACCCTCTGCCTTGACAATCTGGACGAAGAGCCCTTGTGCCCGCGGATCGTTGCCAAAGTCTACCTTGCTGTAGGTCGTCGGTTCGGGCTGGTAGCTCGCGTTGGTCGGCTCGAAGAGACGGATGACCTGCTTACCCGTGGCTGCATCGGCCCGCGGCGCAACAAAGAATGCGCCGCGCCCCCGCAATGTATCTGGCGAAAGGCGGCAGTTGCTCTCAGCGAGCTCGCTCAGCGTAATGGGCGTGGTCGTACCTACCTTGCCTTTGATGGTCTCCCACAGCTGCTGGTTGACTGCCTGCTGAGCAGTCCGAATCAGCAACACCTGCGAGTCGATCTGCTGCCGCACCTGCGTTACCTCCAGCGAGCGCTGCGCCAGTGCCATACCTTGGTTCATAATCATAAACGCCCCCACAATCACCATACTAAACAGCACGAAGGCAAACATCACCTCAATGATCGTATCACCCCGCTCGTGGCGACGCTCTAGCATTGTCCTATCCCTCCACCGATCAACTTCACACTGCTGGCCGAGCTGCCGCCCCGGGCGATCACCGCTCCGCTAATGCCAGTAAAGACCAAGCCATCGGGGTCAATACAGAGGTTGGTGTCGCCTTTTTGGGCGTCGTTATCAGGCGAGAGGACGGTCATCGGGTTGTCTGTGTTACCAATGTAGGTCTTGATGGCACCACTGGAGGGCGAGCGCACGATCAAATACGAGTGGCGCGCACCCTGCCGCAGCGCCGTCTCCCACGCTAGTTCGTAGGTAGTTGTCTGGCTGGCGGTGTCCGACTGGACAAGCCCCGAGTGAGTTAGCGCCTCATAATCCGTTGCTGCAGTCGAGCCATCACGCGTGGCATAGATTGTTCGCGCGATGAGGCTTCGGCCATCACGGCCAGTGGTAATGAACCGCCCAATAATAGTGCACTCGCTCGTGCCCGGCACCTGCGGGGTAATACTCTGGCTAATGCCGCTGGTGCTACAGCCAAGGTTGCGGTCGTGATCATTCTGGACATTCACCACCCGGTCATACTCCCCCTGGAAGAAACTCACCAGCGAATGGGTGGCATCGCGGTAGCGCTGGGCATTGACCGTCGCGCCCACACCCACCATAATCCCGGCTGCCATTGCCCCACTCACCGCCAAAAACAGCATCATCTCAATAATGGTGAACCCTGGCTTCACTGGCATACTCATAACCTCTCTAGTATAGCACAAGCAGCATTAGCAGCACAGGGCGATGGGGCGATTCTGGGGAGAGATAATACCCCTGCACAGCTTAGGTATAGAGCGCAAAAACCAGCCACTCATGGGCTGGTCTTTGCTTGGCTCACTTCGAAGGGTTTTATTGCCTACTGCGTCTCTTTGCTAGCCAGCAGCTCTTCCTCAATATCTTGCATAGCAGCAAGGACGCGTTCGTATGCCTCTGGGTTAGTTGACTTACCTAGCTCGCCAACACGAAGCACCTTTGCCTCGTCATTATACCGGCCAGCAAAGCTCACTAGCACTGTCCCTGTCTGGTGAGGACCATGGAAGCTATTCTTCCGTTCCTCTGTTAGTGGTCGATCGGAATACACTTCGACTGGTGGGCCAGTTACAATGCTAATGACGTAACCACGCTGGCTTGAGTTGTTATACTGATCTTCATCACGTGGTTTAGTGATACCCAAGTCGCTCCCTTTATATATCAAGTGCTCTTGAGCTTGTTGCCAACCACTATCATCATATGTACCCTTGAGGATAAGCCGCGCTGCAACGGCCGTCACATACTGAACATCGATCCCGCGCGAATATGTGTTCACACCACCAACATGGCCAGTGACGGCAACATGCTTGTCCTCAGACCGGCTACCAAAGCCTTTTTCTGCCAACACTCTGCCGATCCGCCGTATTTCATCGACGATATCCTCACATCGGCGTTCATTGTCTTCTCTGGCAAGGTCTGCTTTAATCTTTTGTTCAGCCTCTTCCATTCGCCGAGTATACTCATCATGTATTCCCTTCCTAAACTCTTGGGTCTTTGGCATTGGAAAGCCCTGCAGTTCTGGCTCATACGGTTTTGCTTGGTCTGTCTCACCATTAAGTGGCTGGTCATATCGTGACATCATATCTCCTTGGAGTTAGGTGTTTATGATGCCTATAGTACTCTCTCTCTCTCTCTGGATTGTCAAGTATTACATCAGGTTTATAAGAAGGAGCAAATCTACCCAGCCTGAGCCTCAAAAGCCCAGCGGCAATGCCACCAGCGCGCGCAAGATATGCCCACCAAACAAGAGTGAAATAACGCAGCCAATGATAAGCAGTGGCCCAAATGGCACCTGCGAGCGTGTATTGAGCTGGCCACGCGCTAGGCCCGGCAGGACGATGATACAACCCAGCATGTTAGAGAAAAACAGCGTCATAAAGGCCAGGCGCCAATCGCCCAGCAGCAGTGCCAAGCCCACACAGAGCTTCACATCACCAAAGCCAATCCACGCCCCGCGCGAGACGGCATACAGCCCACCATACAACCCCGCCAGTAGCGCCACCGCCCCCGTGAGTGATACAAGATCAACATCGTGCAGCGTCGTCATCCGCACCAGCACGAAGAGTGCACCCAGTGCCATCAAGCCATAGTTGAGCGGGTCAGGCAGGAGCTGCCACTTGGCATCATACGCCGCGAGGATCATCAGCACCAAGGCCACCACCACCCACACAGCAAAGAGCAGGCTACTGGCTGGCAATGCCCATGGCCACACCAGGTACGACAGTGCCAAGCCCACCCCCAGCACCAGCTCCATCACCAGCTCGAACCAACCAATGAACTGCTGGCAATAGCGGCAGCGCCCACCAGTTGACAGCCAGCTCACTACTGGGAGTAGATCATACCACGCCAGCACATGCCCACAGTGCAGGCAGCGCGAGCGGTCGTCTCGCAGTGTGCCTTGCAAGAGGACGCGTAGTTGGCGCCATTCGTGTTTGTCGTAGGGGTGGCCGGTTTGCTTATCAGTCCGCAGTTGCCGCGCGCGCACCCGCCACACTTGCGCGCCCGCAAAGCTACCCAGCACTACACCAAGAAGAAGCAGTGCGCCTGCTATCAAGATCGTCATACCTCACTAGTATAGCAAAGATATGCAAGAACGTGCTACATCATCACACTCTACCAAAGGCTCATATAGACGTGCCATCTGGCTAGAATATGCAGCAGGTTCTCCCACCCACTCGTTTACTGGCCTTCGCAAATTTTCTTACACAAGTACGATTCAGCAGTCCGTGTCATTCACCATAAAAAGAGGCTGGCACCCTTTGGTACCAGCCATCTTCTTGTGTGTCTTTTGTTCCTGCTACGACTCGAGGCAGTATGCCACGCCGTTGCCGCCAGCCTCGAGCTTGGTGACGACGACGAACTGCTTCGATGTGCCCTTCTTGAGGGTAGCACCGTCGGAGTTGGTGGCGTCGCAGCGCACACCCTTGACGACGATGGCGCTCTCGGTGGAAGGCGTTACGGTGCCATTGCCCGCGTTGTCTTGGACGGAGATGCTCTCTTTGTCGAGGTTCGAGAGGTCGCCTAGATAACCCTTGAGACCCTTGCTGTCGGGGAACTTCCCACGGTTGTTTGATGTGTATTGCGTCACAGCAGCAGCGATGTTTTGCACATCATTCTTGCGCGCTGTGTCGCGCTGACCCCGCTGCAGGGCAGGCAGCGCCACAAAGACCATCAAGAATATCAAGGCGGCAATCGCCAGCACCAACATCACCTCGATGATGGTAAACCCTTCTTGCTTCGCTTGGTGTTGTTTCATACTTCTCCTTTGTACCAATGTACGAATATGCTTACGTTACTGCTATCATAGCGTAGAATGGCAGCGTTGTCTAGGTTTTGTTCGCACGAGATGATGAGCCTATATGGAGAGGTGCAAAACGGTACTATATTACGGGTATTTTTGGAATAATTACTATAGAAAAATGTATCAAAATGACTTATTCTTACGTATTTCCTATTGAAAAATCATAGACACTACACATTAGTCGAATCCGCCCACTTTATCTCACACTTACACCTTATCGCTCCCTCCTTCGATATACTATAAGGGTCGACATTTCCCAAGCATCGACCTCCCAGCGCCAGGCTAAAAACCGGCCATGACGACCGGTTTTCATACTGCATTGGATAAACTATCCCCTACTTCTGTGGCACATCAATGTATTCTTGCACTTTGCCGTCGCTTTTGAGCTGGGCAACTTGCTTGGTAAGCTCAGTGAGGGGGATATAGAGGTAGGTGAAGCGGATTTTGCTATCGTTCTTCTCGCTTACTTTGACGAAGTAGTAGCCACTGTCGGTCGTGCTCTTGATGACACCAGAGGGTTTGCCAGGCTCGAGCTTGGCAATCTCACTGACCGCGAGGCCGTTGTAGCTACTAGCAAGGTTGATCAGGCCAGAATCCCCTACCTGCGGTTTGCTGCGGCCACTGCCACCAAGCTGGGTCGCGATTTTGGCAAACTCACCATTGCTGCTTGCCACCAGCCCCGCGGCTTTGTGCTGCAGCTCATCGGCTGTTTTATCAACCGCAAAGGCTACTCGAGCCCGCACAATGCTGCGCCGCACCGCTTGGCGATAGTCCGATGGTGACCAGTTGTACATCATACGCGATGATGCATCATACGTTTCTTGGCTAATCTTGCCATTAGCGGTGTTGCGCTGTTGCTCGATGACAGTATCAATGTCTTGGTCGCTCACCGTGATATTGTGCTGGCGTGCCAGCTTGGCGGCGTAGGTGTCGACCAGCGCCCGGTTGAGCGACTCACGCTTGATGTGCTTGAGCTGCTCACGGCCATCATCACTGTCGATGCGGATCTCATCATACTTACCAAGGTAGAATTTCGACCCCCGATACTGCACTAGGTAGTCGCTATAGCGCACGAGCTCACCATCAATACTGGCTACTGGCACAGGAAAGATCTGCGTCATGCGGTAGAGGAGGTTGTTGGAACTCTGGGCAATGTAGAGCTGCTGCCACGCCACTGCCGCCAGCAGCAAGGCCGCTACCAGCGCCACAATAATCGTATTGATGATCACCCGCCGGCGCGACACCTGGACGGGATGTTTGAACTTGCGCCCACCAGCCAATATCTCTTCGCGATGTGCCGCTACTGTCTCGTTGGTGATGCGCTCGAACTTCTTGGGAGTGTTGGGGTTGGCTGTGCCCGCCTCTGTTTTGGCGGATTTGCCCGCTTTCTTGCCCTTTCGCTGCGACTTGAGTGCTGCGAGGCGATCTTTCAGACCAGCGGCTGGGGCAGTTGATGTAGACTGAGCGCCGTAGCGGCTGCGTTTGGGTTTTTTGCTTGGTAATTTCATGGTGATACTCCTGCTGCTTGTGCTGCGCGCTCCGCCTCGCTGACGGCATCTTGCAGCTGATTGTAGATCTGCTCGGGATGATCGACATTGCGGATGATGAGATCGCCCACAAATGTTTGGATCACAATCGTACCAAAATGAAACACCTCACCCGAGAATCCTGGTATATTATAGCTGATATTTTGAATTTTTGCCAAGCTCAGCTCCACCACATCGGTACCAAAAAATCCTTTTTGCGTCACCTGGCGAATGCGCTGGTCGGTCACGATGTAATAGGTGTAGCGCCACATCAAAAAATGATAGCAAAAGCCAATAGACCCCAAGACGAGCCCCACCACCGGTAAGAGAAACAGCTCCAATGTGTCTTGCCAAATCAGTGGTGGAATCGCCCCCACCGCCAGCGGCAGCAGCAGCATATAAAAACCCTTGCGCATGGCAATAATATGCCGCCGAAAGACAAACAGCAGCTCCTCACCCTCGCGCTGCCCATTAAATGCCTTGGTCTGTGCCATTATTCCCTGCCTTTTTGTGTGATGATTGTTATGCTTTTCTTGCTGTCTATTGTAGCACGAACGCACCTCCACTTGGGTGCCAAACCTAGCTGCCGGCTGCTATAGGGCGCTCGCTGGACAAGAAAATATTCTAGAAGGCCAGCGACTAAGCAAGCGGACAAACTCTGTGGTATATTCTGGCCGGAACATTTTCGGTCTAGTGAGTGCCCTATAGCAGCAGTATCCTTGCTACATCTCACGCTCACCCTCCCCACACCCCATCGGATGAAGTGATGAGAGTAGAGCAAACGCAGAAGAAGCAAAAGCTTCAGTGATTCACCCCCCCTTGACACCACCCCACAACCCCTGCGTATAATGAGGCCATGAATAGTATGCGGAGTATTTGTATATGGTGACGGCAGGGCGATTTATCCACAAGCGCCGCACCACTGCTGGTGCCGGAGCGCCACCGGTGCCACCGCCGCACCACCCACCAGCTGCGCCACCAGTGCCGAAGATACCAACGCCAGTGGCTGTCGACCCCACCGAGCCAATCGCAGCACCCGACTGGCAGCGCCGCCTTGGCCATGGCATCGTGCGAGCGCTCTGCATGCTTGCGGCGGGAGCGCTTGGTTGGCTGTGCTACCTCTGTTGGACAAGTGGCGGCACACGAGCCATGCCAGCCGACTTTATGGCTTGGGTCGTCTCATTCGCCCTCTTCTCCTCCGCCATTATGTTCGTTGGCGCTGCCTGCAGCCGATGGAAGGATATGTCCGACTGGGTACGATGGGCAGCTGAGGTAGTTGGCGGGTTTGGGGGGTAATAAAACCCCACGTTTTTCATTTCATAGCTCTGCGCTTACCATCACAAGATACTCAAGCAAAACAAAAAAACTCGCCGTTACCTTGGCGAGTTTTTGCTAGAGCAAGTCAGCACACTCTAGCACGCCATAATATTGCACGACTAATTTATATAAATCTTGGTACCCCGGATAGGAGTCGAACCTACAACCTTCTCCTTAGGACGGAGCCGCTCTATCCAGTTGAGCTACCAGGGCATGGGTATAGTATAGCATGCTCGTTGCGCTGAAGCGAACTGTGCTAGGCAATGAAAAAGCCGAGGCACGGACACGTATCCAACCCCGACTATAGTGCACTCTTATACTATCATAAATGGCTATAGAGAATCAGACTTTCTCTTATGGGATCGTCACAAGATTCAAGAATCAAGCATAATTCAATAGTCAATGCAGCTTCACTACCTCTCACGCTCACCCTCCCCACACTCCCTCCTCCGGAACACTGTAAGGGTCGACATTCGCTGGATGTCGACCTCTTGACGCCAGGGCTGAAAACCGGTCATTACGACCGGTTTTCACACTCCATCGGATGAAGTGTGGGAGAGTGAGCTAGCACAGAGAAAACAAAGTATTCAATATTCTGGCTGCAAGCACTACGTCAGCTGCCCCACCAAGCTATATATCGGGAAGAGGATGGCTGCCACCATGCCGCCAGCCACGATGGCGAGGACGACCATCAGCACGGGCTCGATGGCAGTGGAGATGTTGCGGATCTCTTCGTCTAGCTCGTCTTCGTAGACTTGGGCAGTCTTACCCATCATTTCGTCAATCTTGCCCGACTGCTCGCCAATCTTGATCATCTGCGGCACCATTGGCAAGATATAATCCTCGCGGCTCAGCGAGACAGACAGCGCTCGCCCACCCTTAACCTTCTCGGCAGTCCGGCGGATGGAGGCCTCGATAATCGTATTATTGACCCCTGTTGCGGTGATGTCGAGCATGTCGAGCATCGGCACACCAGTGGCAAGCAACGTCTGGCCGGTGCGGGTAAAGCGCGCCATATAGAGCTTGCGAAACATACTGCCGACGAAGGGCATATTAAGCTTAAGTGTGTCGAAGGTGCGTGTGCCGGGGCCTGTCTTGGCGTATTGGCGGGTGAAGTAGATGGCACCCACCAGCAAAATCAGCTCTGCCCACCAGAAGCTCGCAGTAAACTTCGCCACGGCGATCAGCGCTGCAGTGAGGAATGGCAGCGTCTTGTGCATGTCGCTATATAGCTTCTCCACCTGTGGCACCACCACGAGCAGCATAAAGAGCATCACTCCCATAATCACTGCCAGAACGATGGCTGGATACGTCATGGCACCGCGAATCTTGCTCACCATGGCGGCGTCCTTTTCCTGCTGGGAGGCAACCCGCTTGAGCGCTTGATCGAGCGTACCAGAGGCCTCACCTGCAGTCACGAGCGATAGATAGATTTTGTCGAAGATCTCGGGATGTTTACCAAAGGAGTCCGATAGCTGCCGACCACCCTCAACATCGGCAATGATCTCTTGGATAATCTCTTGCAGCTTCTTATTCTCCGTCTGCTCCAGCACCGTACGAAGGCTCTGCGACAGGGGTAGCCCCGCACCAATCAGCGTCGCTAGCTGGCGCGTAAAGACCACTTTGTCTTTGGTTGTCACACGGCGCGTCAGGCTACCAAAGAGCCCACCGCTCTCATCGATTTCTTTGATGTCGAGCGGAACGAAGCCTTGCTCGGTCAAAACGCGCGCCGCCGCCATCTCAGACTCGGCCTGGACGATAGATTTGATGATGGTGTCGGTCGCTTTGTCGCGTGCTTCGTAGTTGAACTTTCGCATCGATTATCCTCTCATTAAGCGCTCAAATTCGGTGAGGTCAACCGCAAACTCGCGAGCGCTATCGTACGTCACGGTGCCACTCTGGACGAGGCTCACCAGTGTGCGATCCATCGTCTGCATACCTTGGTCGGCCCCAGTCTGGATGATGGCGTCAAGCTGGTGGCTCTTGCCCTCGCGGATGACGTTGCGCACCGCCGGGTTGGCCACCAAGACCTCAGCGGCTACCACTCGCCCACCACCAATGGCTGGCACGAGGCGCTGGCTACAGATTGCCATCAAGATATTGGCCAGCTGAGCCCGAATCTGCGGCTGCTGGTGCGGTGGGAAGACGTCGATCATGCGATCGATACTCTGCGCTGCACTGTTGGTGTGCAAGGTAGCAAACACCAAGTGGCCCGTCTCGGCAATGGTAATAGCGGCGCTAATCGTCTCGAGGTCGCGCATCTCACCAATCAGCACCACATCTGGGTCTTGGCGTAGGCTGGAACGCAGCGCGGCGCTAAAGGAGTAGGTATCATAGTGCACTTCGCGCTGCACAACCACCGAGCGCTTACTCTTGTGAGTGAACTCAATCGGGTCTTCGATGGTGATGATGTGATGCGACTTCTCAGTGTTGATCTTATCAATCAAAGCAGCTAGTGTGGTAGACTTACCACTACCAGTTGGTCCTGTTACCAGCACCAGGCCGCGCGGGAAGTCAGCAAAAGTCATGACGACGGGCGGCATACCGAGCTCGGTCACGGATTTGATTTCATTCGGGATCAAGCGCAGCGCAGCCGCCAAGTTGCCCCGCTCATGAAAGGCATTCACCCGGAAGCGCCCAAGATTACCAAAGGCAAAGCTAAAGTCGAACTCTTTATCCTTCATCAGCACCTGCTGCTGGTCTTGGTCGAGAATAGCAAAGACGAGCCGCTCCACCTGCGCTTCGTCCAGTGGGCCAAAGCCCGCCACAGGGGTCAGCGCGCCATCGATGCGCAGCATGGGGGGCAGCCCCACCTGAATGTGCAAGTCTGAGGCGCGGCGGCGCACCACATCCTCGAGCAGGACTTCTATGCGTAATTCTCTATTTTCCATGGTTGTTGTTAGTTCCTTTCTTATGCTATGTCTGATGTGACACGGTTGACTTCCTCCAGGGTGGTAATCCCTTGCAGCGCCTTGAGGTAGCCATCTTGGCGCATCGTGATCATCCCTTGCTCGATGGCTTTCTTCTGGATCTCGGTGCTCGACGCTCGGGCAGTAATGAGCTGCTGGATCTCCTCTGTCACTTCCATCACCTCAAAGAGTCCGGCTCGGCCGCTGTAGCCCCGTGGTGTGTTGGCGGTATCGCGTCCACGCACTAAGCGGTAGGATTTTTGGCCAGCTAGCGGCAAGTCGGTATAGCCAAGGTCAGCCGAGATTTTGGCTGCTTCTGCCTTGGTCTTGGGTAAGAGATGCCCCACAGTGCTGAGGATCATCTCTGTCTCGAGCGGGTTCGACCAGTAATTCTCGTGCTGCGGCCCGATGCGGCGTACCAGACGCTGGCCAATGATGGTATTAACGGTGCTAGCAATGAGGAATGGCTCGATATGCATATCGAGCAAGCGCGGCAACACTCCCGCTGCTGAGTTGGTATGGAGCGTACTAAAGACAAGGTGACCCGTCAATGCTGCCTGAACGGCGAGGTTGGCCGTCTCGTTGTCGCGGATCTCCCCCACCATCACCACATCAGGGTCTTGGCGGAGAATACTGCGCAGACCATTAGCAAAGGTAAGACCAACGTCACTATTAACCTGGATCTGGTTGACTCCCTCCATCTTGTACTCCACCGGGTCTTCGAGTGTGACGATGTTAATGGTATCGTCCTTGATTTCTTTAATCAGTGCATAGAGGCTGGTCGACTTACCACTACCAGTTGGGCCACTGGTGAGGATCATCCCATTGGGGCGGTGGATCCCCTGGCGAATCAGCCGGAGGGCGCGCCCAGCATAGCCCATCTGCTCGAGCTCGAAGGATGTGCCAGTCTTATCCAGCAAGCGGATCACCACCTGCTCGCCCCACACCACGGGGCTAATGGCAATACGGAGGTCAACTTCCTTATCTGCCACCTTCACGGCAAACTGCCCATCCTGCGGGATACGGTGCTCATCGATCTTCAGCTCAGACAGGATCTTGATCCGGCTCACCAGTGCTGGCTCGATGCTCTTGGGCAGCTGCATGACTTCGCGCAGCACGCCATCGACGCGGCAGCGAATCTTGAGCGACTTCTCGAGCGGCTCGATGTGGATATCACTAGCGCGGCTCTTTACGGCGTATTCGAGAATAGTACTCAGGGCTCGGCTAATTGGTGAGTCTTGGACGATTGTCTTGATATCGCCCCGGGCCTCAGCGGCTGCCTCGGCCTGCGACACTTGGGCGGCTACATTGACGCTACTGAGGTCGGTGCGGTACTGCTCCAGCACATGGCGCACTCCAGCCTCCGACGCCATAAAGACCTTGAGTGGGCGCTGGACGCGGTTGGCAAGGTAGTCGACCGCTTGGACGTTGTTGGCATCAATCATCGCCACCGCCAAGCGGTTCTGCACCTCGGCCAGTGGCACTGCCATGAAGCGCTCGGCAATATCCGATGGCAAAAGCGTGAGGATATCTTGGTCGACAATCGTATTGGTGAGATTGACATACGGCACACCAGACACATGGGCAATCGCCCGAGTCAGCAGCTCGTTATCGATCGCCGACTCATCAGTCAGCACAGTCAGTAGTGGCCGGCCACTCTCGCGAGCCAGCTTGGTGGCATCATCAAGGCGCTGGCGCGTGATCAGCCCTTCGTCGACGAGGAGTGTGGTGAGTTTTTCTTGCATATCACTTGTCATCAGTGCCACACGCTACCTCTGTTATTTCTGCTGCGACTGCCCAATGATCGTCTCGACCGCTGGGTTGATCGCCTCCTTGTTAAACACTGCACTGTCTGGCTCATCAATCGTATCCGAGAGCTTCTCGACCGTCTCTACCTTGGTGCCACGCTGCGGCATTTGCAAGAATGGAATGCTGCTCGCCACAAAAAACGCCACCACTACTGATATACTAGCGATCAAGATAATCATTGCGATGTCGGTCTTCTTCATGGTTTGATGTCCTTTTTCTTTAGCTCGATGGTTTTGGCTGGCGAGTAGTAGGCATGAGCCGAGATCTTCATGGCGACTTTGCTGTCAGTCCGCTCAATGGTCATGCGGTCAATCTCGATCACGCGGATGGAGCGCTCGAAGCGCTGCAAAAGCTCGCGCAGAGCGTTGGGGTTGCTGGCCGATACCTCCATGGTGAAGTGAATGGACTGCAAGTTGCCATTGCTGGCGGCTGCACCAGTGCTATTTGATGACTCGCTGTCGTCCGTCTGGTCGATATTGAGCGAATCAAGCGACACGCCTGCCACACCATTGACCAGCTTGGACTGGAGCGAAGCACCCAACGCGAGAGCGTTATCCTCCGCCGGCAGAGCATCAAGCACCACCTGGAGAGCCTTCTCATCATTATTGATGCGGCTGGCATTGAGGTGTGAGTTGGTCTCCAGTACCTTCAGCTCACCGCGTAGCTTCTCGACTGCGTCGTTGTTGTTCTTGAGTACGGCCGCGGTGTTGTTTTTCTCGCCAAGCACCCGCTCTTTAAAGATAATTTGCTGCACCAAAAACCACGATATCACCAGTGCGAAGCCTACGATCACCGAGGCTCCAGCCACCCAGAGGAACATCACTCGGCTGGATTGCTCGATCTGTTGGCGCTTGTGGATGGCGGCGTCTTTTTTGCTCATTTAGTTCTTCTCCTTGTTGGTCGCCTTGGGCGTAAAGAGGCTATCGGGCACATGCAGGCGCGAGTCGGTCACATTGGTGCTGCCGGTTGGGGCTTCAATGCGCAGATTCTTGGAGCTATTAGCGAGAAGCTCTTTGGGGTAGGTAAAGGTCAGCTTGAAGCGCAGCACCTTAGCTCCACTGGCATCCTCACCATAGCTGGTGTCGCTCACGGTCACATCGTCGGCCAGCTTGACGGTCTGGACGCGGTTATCGCCATCGGTGTAGCTCAGCTTGGTATTGAGGATCATTTTCTTGAGCTTGTCTGTCGCCTCAAAGCTGTTGGTCGCCGACCCCTCAATGGAAAGCTTGGTCTCGGATGGGTCGAGGCTGACGGTCGACATCTTCACATCATTGGGCGCAGCAGGATTGATGGCACTCAGCACATCGAAGATCCGCGAGTCGATGCTCTTATCCTTGTGCATCGAGGAAAGCTGGGCTAGTTGGTTTTGGATGGTAACGATCTGGTTGGCGTCTTTGACACTACTAATCTTGCCGTATTGGTCTTTGATCTCGTTGTCGGTCAGCCACTCGCGAGCGCTCTGCGTACCAACATATACCACTAGCAGCGCCACCGCTGCACCAGCGATGATGCTCACGAGAATGGAGAGCGATATCACACCATTGCGCATGCGCTGGGCATGCAGGTATTCGCGCTTGACATCAGGGATGAGGTTGATCTCTATCATGCGTCGTTCCTCCGTTTTGCTAGGCCCACTGCTGTGGCAAACTCTGGTGCGACGTTAGCCAATTGCTCTTGGCTCGTCTGAGGCATATGGATACCCTGCCAGGGGTTACCCGGGGCGGTCGAGACCTCTACCTTGGCCGCAACATACTCGCTGAGATGTGGAATCATCTCGCCAAAGCCCGTCAGTGTAATACTCGACACCTGGGCACTGGCGTAGCGCGTCTGGAAGAATTTGATTGATTTAATAAGCTCGCTCGCAAAGTTATCCAGCGCACCCTCAATAGCACGCACCACCTGCCCATCGAGCTTATCCTCCGCCAGGCCAAACTTGAGAATGAACTGCCGAGCTTGGTCCTCCTGAACGCTGAGGTTTTGTACTGCCGACTTGACGAGACTGCTGACACCAGACGGAATAGTCCGGACGAGGCGCGGTGCCCCACCGTAGATAATGGCGAGATCAGTCGAGAGTTCACCAATGTCGATCAGCATCACCGCAGCACCATTTGCCGCTTGCTGAGGCGGCGCAAATGCCCGCACCATCGCAATTGGGTCGGGCTCGATAGCAATCACATTCAGTCCGAGACCCTCGATAAACTCAAGCTGATCCTCACTATACCCCTTCGATACACTGCTAATCAGCACCTCTTGCTGATCGCTCGCATGGAGCGATGGCCCAAGCAGCACCCAATCCACCTTGGCATCATCCGCCATCGGCACATATTGGTCGATCTGGTATTTCATCGTGGCACGCAGCTCGGCATCGGAAACTTGCGGCACATCGACCACTGTTGTAAAGGTCTTGTTGGACGGCAGGCCAATCGCAACATTCTTCGTCTTGATGCCACTCTGGCCCACGGCAGTCATAATGACTTCGCCCAGGCGACGACGCGATTCTGGTGCATCGCTGCTAGTAATACGGCGGTCAACGGGCGCATAGCCATGTGCTACGAGCTCCCACTCGTCGCCAGCTGGTGCTAGCTGCAAAACCCGCACGGCATTGGTGCCGATATCGAGTGCAAAGAAATCGCCCGACCCTTTTTGAAACTTCATACTCATCTATTATACATAAGCGACATTGGTTTAGGCAAGGGGGTTGGTGGAGGAAAATACGCCAAACTTGCATCGCAAAACTTCCTACCCGCCTCACCCTTATCAGGTATATTAGCAGATCGATATCTCACATGTCGATCGCGCGTTGGTGCTCATATGTTATGTGCCAAATCTCACGCTCTCCACTATTTCTGCCTCATCTCCTCCACCTCCTGCTTCGTTTGATGGACTGTGGAACTGACAACACTATCAAATCTTCATTTCTGATGCTAGGGGGTTGGCGCTCTATAGAAATGTGTCGACATTTATCCTGTCCTTAGAATGAAGCGGCAGATATAGCGCAAAGATAAGAGAGCTGCTTGGCTTTGTGTCGCTGAGCTAAAACCGCGGTGCGGCCTCTGTTGTGGTGGCGGTGGTGATGGGCAGGTCGTTGTTTTTGTTGTAACGCGAGCCCCACATGAAGACGTCGGCACGTTGGTTGAGCACCTCAGCAGCTTCGGCAAGGTTATCCTTCTCAGCACCAAAGGTGCGGCGCAGCTGGAGCTGGCGCGCCATGATGGTACCGTTGATGGTGAGCTTTTCTTTACAGGTCTCGGCAGTGAGGCCATTAAAGTACGCGCCAACGTGGCGGATCTCGTCGCAGGTGGAGATGACTCCCCCGCTGCCACCGGTTGGCTGGGCAATCAGCCACGCATTGACCTCTTTAACATTATGTCGAACAACGATATTCTTGGCCTTAATGACGAGCTGCGAAAGCTTGGTGGCGTCATCAACAGTGGTAGCGCCGTACTTGAGGTCGCCATCGATCGTCACTGTGCCGCTTGCTTCCACCACCAGTGTGCTGCTGCCGGGCAGTGTGCCGTGGATGGTGGCATCGCCATTAACGGTACGCACATTGTGGCCCGCAAAGCTCCCCACATCGATAGACGTACCAGCCGCTGCGCCCCGGCCAAAGCTTGGTACCTTCACATTGCTCGGCGGTGCCCAGCGGCCAGCTGGTGTGGTGGTATTGGCAAAGGCAAGGCTATCCTTCGAGCGGTCATAGTCACCACCATACCCTCGCCGGCCAGACAATACACCGCCAGTGGCTGATAGGATTTTGCCGCCATTTTGCGGTGCCATCATGCCATACTCAGCCCAGCTACCATACATATTGCCATCTTTGGTCGTCTTGAGAGTAACGATCTGTGCATTGCCATTACCACTCGCCGCACCAATGCCGTTGCCGACGCGCAAGTCGCCACCCCAGATCTGCACCCATGGTAGCTTCGTTACCGTGACGCAGGCGGGCGAGGAAATACGACGCTCGTTGCCGTCGGTATGTTTATAATTATAATCTTTAATAGCAACAATGCGACAGATCATATCCCCCACCTTGGCATCGGCCGCGTTGATATCTTTGGTGTCATTCAGGCGCGTGTGGCTCTCAAGATATTTTTTGTTCTCACGAAAGGTGGGCTCGTTGGTGCAGTCGATCGGCTGCTTGCCGCGCAGCCAGGTGCACGCTGTGTCACTCCCACTGTAGCTACCCAGAGCATAGGGGTAGCCCACTGCCGCCCCACGGTCGAAGATACTGCTCAAGCTGCCAAGGAACTGCTGGCGGTGCTGCCCCCGCACGATAAACTGGTAGGCCGCGGCTTCGCTCTCGCTCCGGTCTTTGTCGGTGCTTGCACCAGTGTTGTGGATGGATTCGTCAATCCGACTGGGCGCAATATTCCCACCCTCCAGCGTGGCAAGCTTCTTGCCATCAATTGTGGCCGATGGATAGAGCTCAAAGTCTGAGTGCACACTAGCACACGCCGGGTCGCTGCGCCGCCACGCTGGGTCGCCAGCAATGCCAGGTGACCACGATATCCGTTGGCAGAGTGTGCGGCCAACGTCGCTCGTTTGGATGCGATAACTCGTGAAGCGGTCAGTCATGCCGCCACTCGGATACACCGTATAAAAGAGCTGTCCAGACTGGCCCGTCACATTGCGCGCTAGGCTATGCCCACCACTGTAATTATTGGCAAAGCCAGTACCATCCATCCCCACGGACACGGTTGCACTGTTGGGGCCATTATTGCGGAGATCATGCGCCCAGTAGATTTGTTCACCCGGAAAGGCTCGGACGGATTTTTGCATATTTTGCGTACCAGGCCACTGCTTACCCACATAGCTTTGGCCGTTGATCGTCCAAGGTGGGATGCGCCGCGTGATCGTCACCTTCACATCACTCGTACCACAGGCAATATTCTCACTAGCAGCCAGGGTACGCCCGCCATCAGTCGAGATACAGCTATACAGGCCAATCCCCACCGTACGCGACTGCCCCACCGGGATATCAAACTGGCCAATGTCGAGTTGCGCTCGCACTTCACCCCCCTGGCTGGTGTATTGGTTTTGGCCACTGACGCGCCCACGGTACATCACGCTCGACTGGACGTTCTTGATGCGGCTATTGCGGTTGTAGTTCCAATTCATGTTGCGGTCGAGGTGCATCGAACTAATGTCGAAGGGGCCCGAGCGGTTACCCGAGTAGCCCGAGCCACGAATGACAATATCGACGAGGCCTGTCTGATTGTGGTCAATTGATATACCCGACTTATAATAATTCCGCTCGCCAGGCTGCGAAAACCACACCACTGCACAGGGGCTACCACTACGGCAGAGCTCGGGCAGCTTGGCCTCGACCTCGTTGTTGGGCCGAGCTGCCACCAGCCCGCCCAGCGCCGCACTCACCCCCACAGCGCACAGCAGCCCCATCAGGCCAGCACGCACCAGTGATTGGCGACAAAAATGTACAAATGTCATGCTTATGATTATAGCAAAGTTGGGACAATTGTGCACTGTGTTCATGACACAAGGCAGAGACATCGCCATATATCCTTATATAGCTCATAAATATCGTTAGCTCTCCCTCCTCACCACTTCATCCGATGGAGTGTGAAAACCGGTCGTAATGACCGGTTTTCAGCCCAACGCAAGAGGTCGATACCTGGGAGGTGTCGACCCTTGTAGTGTTCCTGAGGAGGGAGTGTGAGGAGGGTGAGCGTGAGATAGCGCAGGGCTTATCTTGTAATGAAGCAAAATAGCACACCAATGACGAAAGAGCCTTACTTTATAATTATATAAAGCGCAATGCATCCACATTCCTCGCATTTTCCTCTTCTCTCCTGCCGATTTCTCCCTTGCGCTGCTATACTATATATATGAGTCTATCTATTGGTATCGTTGGCCTGCCCAATGTTGGCAAGTCGACCCTTTTCAACGCCCTCACCAACAATGATATTTTGGCAGCCAATTACCCCTTTGCTACCATCGAGCCCAACACTGGCATTGTGCCTGTACCCGATGAGCGTTTAGCAGTGCTGGCTGATATGTACCACGCCGAGAAGGTTGTGCCGGCCACGGTGACCTTTGTCGATATCGCCGGGCTAGTGGCTGGTGCTGCGAGTGGCGAAGGCCTGGGCAATAAGTTCCTCGCTCATATTCGCCAGTGCGATGCGATCGTCCACATCGTCCGTGCCTTTGCAAATGACGATATAGTCCATGTCGATACCACTGTCGACCCGCAGCGCGATATCGACATCATCAACACCGAGCTCATGCTGGCAGACATCCAGACTATCGAGACTCGCCTCACCCGCCTCACCAAAGAAGCCAAGGCCAACCCCAAGGCACGCAGTACACTCGAGTACCTGCAGCAGTTGCGTGACGACCTTGCCGCTGGCACCCCTGTTCATCTGAACAAAAATATTATTCATGAAGCAATCGCCGACCTCCACCTCCTCACTGCCAAGCCAGTCATCTACGTCTTTAATGTCGACGAAGCAACCCTGGCCAATGCCGAGACCAAAGCTCGTTTGGCGGCGCTAGCTCGTGGCAGCACAGCGCTCTTCATTTGCGCCACACTAGAGGATGAGCTCAAGGGACTCGACGCAAAGGATGCGCTAGAACTACTGGCGAGCTATGATGTGCCCGAGGCTGGCCTGACACAACTCATCCGGGCAGCGTACGATACGCTTGGCCTGCAGAGCTACCTCACCGCTGGACCAAAGGAAGTGCACGCGTGGACGATCCACCAAGGCTGGACGGCACCACAAGCGGCCGGGGTCATCCATACAGACTTCGAGCGAGGCTTCATTGCGGCGCAGGTGGTGGATTATGACGACCTCGTGGCAGCAGGATCCGAGGCCAAAGCGCGCGAAGCAGGCAAAATCCGCACCGAGGGCAAAGCCTATGTTATGCAGCCAGGCGATGTGGTAGAATTTCGATTTAATGTAAGCAAGCGATCCTAACTAGGAAACATGAGCAAACTCGCCAGGGATAGTGGCGAGTTTTTGCATGCACTATTCTATAATCTTCTCAGAAGGTATAGCAAAGAGTACACTGGTAGTATATGTATCATTATATGCGGCGCATTGCCATACCGGTCATACTCGAGGTTATTTTCATCATCTCGTGTTTTATCCTGCCACGGCACCTATATGTTTATAGTAATACAGCATTTTTCGTGGCGCTGCTTGGCTACATCATCGCGACAAAAAGTGCGAGTATGCACCAGTGGTATCGTGCGCTCGCTGGTGGGTGGCACTTTTGGCAGCAAGTAATAATCACGCTGGTTTGCGCAGCAGGAGCATTTGGTGTGACAAGCGTGCTCGAGCAAGCCTTTCCTCACCTCACCACAGGTGCCATTACAATGCCAGTCAAGACGGCAGGCGAATTGCTACTTTTTGCGCTCTCAACCATCGTTCTCCCCGCCATTGTAGAGGAAACAATTTTTCGCAAGCAGATGATCTGCCTGGCCAATCGCATAGCGATCATCTGCACCACCCTACTGAGTGCTATGTTGTTTGCAGCAGAGCACTTCGTCGCACCGTGGGGTGTGCTGCTGGGCATGGTGTGGGCTCTACCATTTAGCTTGGCATATAGTATGACGCGCAATGTGTACGTACCAATGACGGCACATGCCATTGCCAGCATACTCATCAATGGGCCGACGGTGGTGATGGCGCTATTTGTTGTGCTGTAATGTGTGACTTGGATTTATATTTACTATATTATTCGCACCATCCTATTCTCTGCTTTTTCAGAATCTGGCATAGGCAGTTATTGAGTGCGATACGAAGCGATACGCAAGGTCTTTGTTTATTATATATAACGATTCACGTCGACCGGCAGTATACAAAAGCCTAGATTATATCCGTTCGAAGTATTCACTGCCCTTACCGCTTCATTCGTTGGAGTATGAAACTGGTTTTTCTGAATCTAAGCGTGTAGCTGGAGTAGTAAGTCCTTATGTTGCTTGCTGGAGAGAGTAGCAGGAGAAGTTTGCCAACGATGCTTGCTCTCAATGAGACGTTAGCGCTTTGTGCTTTTTTGCAATCGGTAAAACCGCTCTTGGTTGCCATGCGCGCCCTTCACGCTGCTGTCTGCTTTGTCGATGATCACACACTGGGTGCGTACCCACTGCTCGAAGTCGCGCAGGATGGTGCGGCGCACGCTGTCATTTTTGACGATGCCACTGCGCGTAAGCTGCGCGCGCTGCGCCTCGAACTGCGGCTTGACCATTGCGATGATACTGGTGCGCGAACTACTAATGTGCACTAGGTGCGGCAGAATTTTGCGCAGGCTAATGAATGATACATCAATGACGATAATGTCTGGTGTGGTGGCTGGCACAAAATTGCGAATGTCGGTTTTTTCATGTAGCTCAATGCGCGGGTCGCCACGCAGACTGGGGTGGAGCTGCTCCGTCCCCACATCCACTGCATACACCATGCGCGCACCATGCTGCAATGCATAGTCGGTAAAGCCGCCGGTGCTGCTGCCAACATCAAGCACAATAGTATTATCAAACGAAATATTAAGCCGCTGCGCGACGCTGGCTAATTTGAGCCCCGCCCGCGACACATAGCGCTCGTGCGCCACCAGCTTTATCTGCGTCGACTCATCCACAAACATGCCTGGCTTGTGCGCTACCGCACCATCCACCAATACCTTGCCAAGGCGAATCCAATTTTCGGCCGCCGAGCGTGTTGCTGCATGGCCACGCGCCACCATTGCTTTGTCTAGTCGTTGTTTTTGCATGTTCTTATTATACTGCACGAGTGGATAGATAGTTAGTTGGTGTGAAGCTAATAGACCTGCTGCATCTTTACACAATGCATGAGGCTATAGAGCATGATAACGATGAGATTGGATGATATTACTGCGCGGATATGCTTCTTACTTCCGTCATTTTTCAAATTTTGATGATGGAAAGATCCGCTTTGTTCTTTGCGCGCTATTGCAGCTTTATATTAATAACTCACTCAAACTGTCGCGCACTGCAGTATGCTATTCTTTATGCTCACACATCGCCGAAAGCGATCAGGATATTCAAGACACAAGACAGCTCAGCCAGACATATAGTATATATAACAAAAATTGAGTGGACATCGTGATAGCAAAATATCTTGCTCATATGGCTGTGCCGCATCACCAACGAGCTGCGCATTCATTCTCCCGCAAAAGCGCTATACATAGCAAAACACGATGCCACTGCGGCAGATGCTTCGCATAGCAAGTCCACTTGTCTGAATAAAAGATTGGTTTTTGGCAGCATCACATTTTTGCAGGCCAAGCCTGAGTACTTGTGTATGCCAAATGGTATATTTCGCATCCTCGCTGCACATAGATGTGCAAGGATGTATCGCGCGATATTTTGCGTTTATACACATTTTTGCAAAATTTACATGAACCATCTATAAGCAATTCTAGCTGCAATAATCAGCAATCCATTTTTGCACAAATCTACAAACCATGATTAATTTTATCATCAGCCGCTCATCCGCGCAGCCTATACTTCGCAGCGGTATATCGCCTCGCTATAATTTGCTCAGTATGCAAAAACCAAAAATGAAACATCCTCCAACCAGCCACCACAAACTTGCACGAAAAAGCAAAAAGTCAAAAATATCCAAACCCAAAAAATAGCCGAGCTGGACAATGATCACATTTTTTATCTGCAGCGACAGCCCATGCGTCATTTTGTCATCTGCAATTTTTTGCAGTAGCACGCCAAAGCAAAGCGCGTAGCTTCGCAGCTACACAACAAAAAAGTGTGTTCATTATTTATATTATGCTTATGTTTACTCTGGTACATTTTGTATTATACCCTATTGCCATAAGCATTGTAATATTGCTAAAGGCACCTGAGCGATTGTAATAGACATTTGTTCGTTTATGCTTATGGTTATTGCATTTACCTGGCACATGAGCTCCCTCGCTCTTACCACACATCGCACAAAGCATTTGTTGATATTGCCACATCGTTGTTGTGTTCACTATAGCCCTCTGGTTATCCTGCTGTCGTTTGTACATCACCATGCCTCTTCCTTCATGTTGTGCTGGAATCATCGTTTTGCTCAATTGCTGTACTTCCTACGACGCTCATATTCCGAACGTTCGCCAGGTATTCTCTGTTTCTATTCTGTCTTTTTTACAATATCTTGCATATTTTGGCATTACCCTCGTCACAGAAAGCTTTGTTGCATTCTCTACAATAATAGCACGATCCTATCGAGCTTGACAGCGAACCTTATGTGCTATTTATTACAACATCATTTACGTCCTCTTTCTTCCCCTATTACTCAGCAAAAACACATAGTGTCCGCAAGCTCACGCTCAAAATTGGCCAAAAACCGCCACTTCTCTATGTTGTTTTTATTACATATCTAGGATGCTCCAGCCTGAGCATCACACGGCACAAAAAATACACCGCTTTTCGCGGTGTATGTGTGCTATTCCTATATATTCACTTTTGCGTGTAAACGCGATGAGAGCGGCTCTCATGAGCTCTCAGAGCACTATTTCTTGCGCTCGCGGTACTCTCCGCTTGCTGTATCGACAGAAATAACGTCGCCCGTCTTAATGAAGGCTGGCACCTTCACTACCAGGCCCGTCTCCAGCGTCGCATCTTTGAGTACACTGCTGGTTGTATCACCTTTTACAACATCTTCGGTATAGGTGACTTGGAGGTAGAGGTTCTTGGGGAGCTCAACATTGATCACTTTGCCATCAAAGAACTGCAGGCTTAGTGTATCCCCTTCCTTCAGGTAATCCTTAGCGCTGTCGACGAGGTCTGCAGCAAGCTCAAACTGCTCAAAGCTGGTTGGCTCCATAAAATAGAACGTATCACCATCATTATAGAGGTACTGCACGCTCTGCGTTGACACTTCAGCGGGCTCAATCTTATCTTGCCCCTTGAAGGTCTTGGGCAGCACGCTCCCATCGATCAAGTTCTTCAGCCGCACATTCACAATAGAGCCACCCCGGCCCATTACCTTCTGATTATAGTCCACAACTCGATACGGCTTGCCATCGAGCTGTACAATCACACCTTTTTTGAGGTCAGTTGGTTGGTACATCACCTATCTCCTGTTTAGTAGTTGCTGCTTCGTTCGAAACATCCGTCAGCGCAGTGACAGAGGTACTGCGCTGAAAAAGCTCCTAACCTTGCGCGACAAATGGCAACAACGCCAAGTGACGAGCACGCTTCACTGCTACAGCGAGCTGTCGCTGTTGTTTATCCGACAACCCTGTGCGACTGCGTGGCTCGATCTGCCCATAAATATTAATGAACTTTTGCAATGTCTTTGCATCTTTGTAGTCAAAATAGACCGGTGTGTCCTTGCGCATGCGCTTGGCCATTATTTGTTCTCCTTTAGTATGTTGTTAAAATGGTATTTCTGATAGGTCAATTGGCTTGTCGTCAATGTCTTCGATGACAACATCTTGGCTACTACCACTGTTAGCTGACGCTGCAGCCGGTGTTGTATTTCCGTCAGCACGTCCACCACCAACGAAGGTGAAGTCCTCTACTGTTACTTCTACAACAGAACGCTTGTTGCCGTCCTTATCGTCGTAGCTGCGCTGGTCGAGGCGACCACTGACGAGCAGCGGACTACCCTTCTTTACATATTGCGCAATGGTTTCGCCAGTCCGCCCCCAGGCTACACAGTTAATGAAGCTGGTTTGGTCTTGGTTTTGGCCATTTTGGTTGCGCCATGTGCGAGTGACCGCTAGTGTAAAATTCGCTACGTTCTGCCCACTTGCTGTAGTGCGCACCTCTATGTCGCGCGTCAAATTGCCCATCAAAATAACTTTGCTAAATCCTCGAGCCATATATCCTCCTCGATTCTTTACTGTGGTTATTAGTTGTTGTGGTAATTTTTACTCTTCTGTTTGGCGGCTGGCTTCACGCGCTTTGGCCTCTGCCATCAGCTTGCGGCCCTTCTCGTCTACTTTGACGAGCAAGTAGCGGATCACATCATCAGAAATATTCAGCGCATTGCTGATCTTTAGCGGTGCATCGGCAGGCAGCGCCACCTCAAAGTAGACATACACCGCAAAGTCTTCCTTCTTAATACTATACTGCAGCTTTTTCTTGCCCCAGTTGTCTTCGCTAGTGATAGAGCCACCAGCGCTGAGCACCAGCTCACGTACCTTAGCAAGTGGCGCCTCAAGGTTCGATTCTAGATCTGGCCGAATCAAAACCGTTAGTTCATATTGTTTCATATGTAAACCTCCTTTGGAATCCATATGGATGTTTATCCGGACGATAAACTTAGGTTAATAACGCATTATATTATACGCGAGACAGCATACAAAGTCTAGCGAAGTACAGGGGTGTGGAGGTGTTGTACTTTTTAGTTTTTCTATTTTTTAAATGGTCACATACTCTGTGTAATTATATGTTGTTAGTTACCTCATTCGCCGCATGATTGCGCCCCGTCTTGCAAGCACTTATCCATCCCGCCATAAGCCAAGAAGTGGCATGACGCGATCATATACTCCATCCACATTCTACAAAAAAGATAATTACATTATAGTGCTAAAATTCGCCTGCTTCGCCCCATCGCTATCCTTAATATATTATGCTCATATATTATATATATGCTCAGCAGAGCACCCTTTGAGCGCTATCGCGTCTAGAAAATAATACTCGTTATATGTCAAAATGTGAAAAAATGAACCACCCGTACTTGTCATGTATATATCACTTTGTCTTTCGCTCTTTTAGCCCTTTTAATGCTGCGATGTATCTGCAAAAATTATCGAGCAATTTTTCGCTTGTGTTTATTTCGCTATCGCTTCTACCTTAAGCGAAGTATCGTTTTGCTGTCTCCTTGCGCATTTTTGTCAGAGCCACCTATGGCACTCCATGGCTCTATTGCACCCATCTCATTTTTGCACATTGCTTACATAGAGCCATCTGCCCTACCTCCATACATCGCATATTTGCACCAATACTTTACCATTTGTTTTCATATCATAAAGTACTATATATTGCAAAATGTGAAAATTTTGAAACCTTCATTCGCACCATCCATGGCGCATCATTATTTTTTATACCGACCATACATCACACCCTATTAGATCGTGTGTATTTAATAGCCATGACCACTATACAATGCTTATGTTTATCGCACATTCAGTACACAATTAGCCACTCACGCTCAAAAATCTGAAAATATCACCATACTAGCTCACTCTCTGGATTATATACATGATGCTCCATCCATTTTTTAACTTCGCCCTAGCCAGCTAAGCTAGCTCTATACAACTTATGCTTTACTATATCGGTTATGTCTATCTCACCATTAACCATCCTTTCCTTGCATTATGCAACCAATCATGAAAATTTGTGACTATGCCACATTGGTGCAAGGCAGACGCAAATCCAACCACCACCATTAACTCACAAAGCACCCTCTAGGCCATAAAGTTATTCGCACTTACCGCATATTTTGGCTCACCAATGCCTACTATTTCTAGCCCTCATCACACCCATCTATTTTGTTGTGAAAATTTTGCTGACAAACCTATCGTTGAATATTTTTCTACTATTTTCACACACTCACCTCACCCCAAACGTATGCCACTATGTCTCATGATGCAGAAAATTTTCGCCACTTACTTCATCGCTGCATCGTGCCATGGCAAGAATTACCATTTTTTCGTTACAACAAATCAACCACCACAATACATGACTCGCATGTCATGCGCCCCTCACCAAAATCATCACATTCTTTTGGCACGCACGAACCATCATTGCTTCTTGGTACTATATTTTTGCACTACTTTGCCGTACTGAGTTTTGTCATTCTCAAATTTTTATTATGAATATCATTATATTCTGTTCATGAAATTTAGCGTGGCAATCCTTTACTTAATTTGCTTCTCATATCACATCTAAGCCTCTTGTGTTTGCACACGCCGCACAGATTTTAGCCAAAACAAGACAGTCATTTACTCAATCGAACTCACTCCCTACTTCATCTCACGACCTCACATTCATTTTTGCAGATTTCCCTAATCAAAAATGTGAAAATTTTGCACTGCTACTACATGCACCTCATTTTCATCACACATATTGTACGTTGCTCCTCTATCTTTCTATCTAGCTGTGTCAATTTTTACATACTCACTCACAAATTTTTACCTAGATATGCACACTGCCATCATACTCATTTTATATTTATTACCAAACAATCCATTTTTGTATCATTCATCAGTCACATAGTAGCAAAAAATATTTCGCACGCGCATTATGTTGCAAAATTACGAACGTTTTTGCTCGGCATCACTAATTTTTTATCAATAACAAATAATACATCAGCGTTTTTATTGCAGCGTCGCAATGCGCCATTATTTTTTGTCACGTATGTAGTATCCGCTCGCTACTCTAGTCGTTGAAAAATCATTTTTTGCAATAGTACACTTTCTATCACTCTTTCTGTATGCAAAAATATCGCAACATATGCACCACACACCAATCAGAACGGACAAAAAAATAATATTTTGCTGCAGGATAATTATTAATAATGTAGTGCTTACCCATATTTTTGTAAATCATTTTACAAAAGTGTCTCAGCTGCTGCAAAAAGTACTCGTCGCTCTGCATTATACTTTGCCGTTTTCTCATCTTTGACTTTTTGTATTTCAATTCATACCGCACTCATGGTTCACCTATTTCGCGCCCACTCGTACTCTCATCAATGCAGCAGCAATAAACTGTATGAACGAATTCTTGCATTATTCATACTCTCTCACTACCCCTTGCTTGTGTTATGTGTAGCATCATATACAAAAAAGATATATTCGATAAAGTAATCGACTCACTTTGCACACAAAATACTCATCACCATGCCCTATGTATAGTACATTATCGTATCTATGCTTTTTAAATTTACCATCCACTGTTCTGAATATATTCTTGTTATGTTCAGACATTCCCTTGCTCATTTTCGAGCAATGTATAATGCACAAAGAGAATCAATATAGCACACAAACACCCCTATAGCATAAAAACTATATTATTTTCTTACTAAAACGCGCACATTACATCAACCAATACACGCACTACTCAAAAGTTCAATGGCATAGTACGCACCCCTTGTTTATTCTTTGCAATCACCATAGATTTTTTGCACAGAAAAACCAGTGCTCATCACACTGGCTTTCTCTCGCCTATAGCTAACTTTTATGCAGCGAGTGAGAAGTCTCCTTGGACCAAACTATACTCAAGCCGTTGCGACTCTGTAGTCGGAACCAGCACAATACCACTTGCAGTGCTCAGCTCGCCATCAATCACATCACCTTGGTCTGTGATCATCTGCGGGCCTTCGCCTGGCTCACCCTGAATAATGCCATACACAACAGGGGCACTATCAATCACCTCTTGATCTGGGCGCTTTCCAACATAGAATCCAATCAATGAGCCGATTACCCCTTCTTCCGCTCCACCATCTTCGCCTAAAGAAATCGCCGCTTCTTGGTGGGATAGCGACGACTCAATTGCGGAATACAGCGATGATACATCGCCTTGAGTGTCCTTAGGGCTCTTAAAGTCGTCAACAATTAGCACGACATATGGGACATCATTGACCTCAATAATATCACCAATTGCCAAGCCAAGCTTATCGCGCAGCTCGGATAATTTATTATGAATGGTATCGATGTGCTGGTCTGTCATTTCTGCCATCGACAGCGCAAATAGCGGCCCAAGCTCACGCTGCAGCAAACCTCGAATCTCTTGAGCAGATGGCAGCTCAAGGGCATTCGGCTTGCCGTAGCGACCTCTAAACTCTTCGGCTGTCGGCCCATTTCCATCGTTTGCTGTGTCGTATTTTGAATATTTTGTCTCGCCCACTGGCGATTTGTCGCTTTCAGCAAACGACTCTTCTCTTGTATTATCGTTGGTATACTCTCTCATAGTTGTTTATACTCCGCACTATGATTTTGGTTAACGGCATTGGCTCCTTTCTGCCGATTCCTCCCTGCTGCGTGCTTTGTGGCGCTGGCAGCGTGGTAGTAAGTAATCGTATCAACTTGCATTATAGCACAAAAGCAGCGCCTGCAAAGCTATTTTTGGCCTTATTTTCGCATTATTTTCCCCATATGTACCCCTGTCGTACCAGTGGTGACTATTTGGACGATAATTATATATTTTTCGCAAGCATTTTGGCTTTAATTACGCATTTTTCTCCTTCACAAATAACACCCTCACTGCCTACCTGCTCCTGCTCTGTCGCTGCATGTGTGTAGAGTAAATATCAGCTGTGATGATACCCCACTCCAGCGCTGAAATAAGTCTTATGGTGATGAAGAGCTAGCTACTAGCGAAGCTGCCCAGCCCTAAGGCGCTGTATGCAGATTCTGCTGTGTAGCCTAGAGTCTAGATCTTATCCAAACCACTGCTAGATAGCCTCTCATGCTCCTTCAAGGGCCACTCTACATACCATAGTATAGCTCTGTTCTGCCACGCACCACAGCAAACTATCCACTCACTCACCATACAGCCATAGCAAAACCGCCCAAGGCAATCTACCTCGGGCGGTCGTGTATCCTGCGCTGCGGAGCTTAGCCGCGAGCAAAGTGGGCAAAGGCGCGGTTGGCCTCGGCCATTTTGTGGGTGTCTTCCTTCTTCTTGAAGGCGACACCAGTTTGGTTGCACGCATCAACGATCTCTGTTGCCAGGCGCTTGCTATATGGCATACCACTCTTGGATCGGGCAGCCTGCACTAGCCACATAAAGGCAAAGTGCTGCTGACGATGACCCTGAATGGGGAATGGAATCTGGTAGTTGGCACCACCAACGCGGCGGCTCTTTACCTCAAAGCTAGGGCTGATGTTCTTGATGCAGGTCTCAAACACTTCCAGCGGATCCTCGCTCTTGAGGCTGCGGGCGGCTTGCTCGAGTGCACTGTAGACAGCCCGCTCAGCAACTTGCTTTTTGCCATCCAGCATCGATTTGTTAATCAAGCGCTGCACCAGCACCGACTGGTACTTGCGGTCTGGCTTGATGGTGCGCTGGAGTTTTTTCGTGACTTTACGAGGCATGGTTAGTTACCCTCCTTCTTGGCGCCGTACTTGCTGCGGCCCTGCTTACGCTTCGATACCCCTTGCAGGTCGAGCGCACCACGGACGATGTGGTAGCGCACACCTGGGAGGTCTGGCACACGGCCACCGCGGACGAGCACCACCGCGTGCTCCTGCAGGTTGTGGCCTTCGCCGCCAATGTAAGCCCAGACTTCGTGGCCGTTGGTCAGGCGCACACGAGCCACCTTGCGCATAGCGGAGTTTGGCTTCTTGGGGGTTTTGGTTGTTACCTTGACGCAGACGCCACGCTTGAGTGGCGCATTTTGGTCGTAGTAGCGCACCTTGAGTGCGTTGTGGATGCGCCCCAGCGCTGGCGACTTCGACTTCCGAGCCGCCGTCTTGCGTGGCTTGCGCACCAATTGGTTGATGGTTGGCATGCAATTTCTCCTTATTGCTTATTGTTCGGCTTCTATCGCTCGCCCCACTGTTGGATTAGTAGTGTGAGTGTAGAGTACCTGCCGCTGGGTTATAGTAGCCCAGCATCTGTATGTACGATTATGGAGCAGCACCTCCGCCTCGTGTCTGTACCTTCTCTGCCAGGCAACGCGCTCACACCAGCGCCCTACCCCGAGAAGAGGAAACTCGTGGGTATTATAGCACAGATAATTATGTTGAATCAATTGCGCAATACTGTTCCGGTGACGCCATTGTCATCATTCTTGCTACTGGCCTTATTTCGAACAAAACCCATATCTGCAAGCCATCAACACTAGACACACCCAAGAGTGCCCCATCATCCTTTCTTCTCATCCATCATAGCAACAAACCAATACTATATGGTACACTTACATTATTATGAAACAAACTATCGAAAAAGCAGGCTTGCTCAGCCTGTCGCTTATACTTACGTCGTCTGCTGCCATTGCTCCGGCCATTCCGGCAATGAAGGCATTTTATCACCAGTTTTCGGATACGCAGGTAGAGCTCATCCTGTCTATTCCGTCGCTATTTGTCATTCTCACACTGCTGGCTAATCATGCGATTCGCCGCGTGCTGTCTGAGCGACACATTATCATTATCAGCCTCATTCTCATTCCGCTGGCTGGCGTAGTGCCATTTTTTGTTCAGGAGTATTGGCTGGTGCTAGCTTCGCGCGCGGCCTTTGGTATTGGGACAGGGCTCATCAATGCGGTGGCTATTACCATTCTCAGCGATTATTACAGTGGCCGAGAGCGTGCGCAAGTATTGGGCTGGCGCGTCTCTGCCGAAATCATTGGCTGTGCACTGCTCACTCTACTGGCTGGGCAGTTGATCAAAATTAGCTGGATGCACGCCTTCTTGATCTACACAGCCGGGCTCGTCATCCTTGCTATCTTCCTCACCTGCGCCCCACGGCGACAACCACGTATGCCCACCAAGCCTACCAAGGCAGAAGATGCTTCGCCAACCGCTCATTCGCTGGGCCGCCAACAGCTTGGCACTGTCATTGGGCTAACACTGTGCGGGGTATGGTTTGTCTGCATTGATGTATCGCTGGCACTGCGCCTGCCTGAGATCACTATTGCGGCGGGTTTTGGCTCAGCCACAGACGCAAGCATCATCCTCAGCCTCAAGCAAATCATGGGGATCATCGCTGGTGCAGTATTTGTCTATGCCGTGAGTCGGTACAAGCAGCGGCTCTTGGTATTGTCTGCTCTGCTCATTGGTGTCGTGTTGCTTGGCTTGTCACTATCGCCAACGATTTGGCTGCTTGGCCTTTCGTCCTTTGGAGTTGGCTTCGTCTATAGCATCATCCTCTCAACCATATTCCACCGACTGTCAGACGAAGTCCCTGCACAATCGCGCAGCACAGCCACAGCAATTGTCCTCGTTGGATGCAATCTCGGTGGTGGCAGTGCACCGTATGCTTTGCAGCTGTTCTCGTGGGTAGGCGCTCGAGGGCTGGCAGTCTTCGCTTGGTTTGGAGTATTGTCTTTGATGATTGGCATCAGTCTATGGCTCTCTCATCGATACGCACATAGTCGATAATTTTTGAATCCTAGAACCCACTTTTCAATAGCAAACTCCTCTATAATATACTCTTTCACTCTGACCCAAATACTGAATATTCTCAAAATATATTCATAATCATCGCGATGTGGAGAAAAACGCAAGGCGCGATATCATACCACACGTTGGACAGATAATCCCTGTCGTCCCCACCCCATGCTATACTAATTGCATGCATATTGCCATCCAAGGTCAGGCGGGATCGTTTCATGAGCAGGCAGCGCAGCAGTGGTTTGGGCCGCAGGTCAATACCGTGCCGTGCACAACGTTTCGCGATGTTTTCCATGCGCACGCGACTGGTCAAGCCGAAGGTATCGTTGTGGCGGTGGAGAACACGCTCTACGGGACGATCAACGAGCCATACCACTACCTCGAGGCATGCCCGCTACCCATCATTGGTGAGGTGCGCCTTGCCATTGAGCAGATGCTCATCACATTGCCTGGTGCTCACCTGGCTGATATTACCGAGGTGTATTCGCATCCCGTCGCACTTGCGCAGTGCCAGCGCTTTCTTGCCGCCGAGCTGCCGCATGTGGTGCAGAATGAATTTTTCGACACAGCGGGAGCGGTTGCCTATATCAAAGCAGCCGGCGACCCACACAAAGCCGCCATCGCTGGCCAGGCGGCTGCTGCCCTCCATCATCTGCCCATCCTGCGCCGTAGCATCCAAGATAGCCACGACAACATCACCCGCTTCATCGTCCTCGCACCAGGCCACGCACCAGCCCATGCCAACCGCGCCACGCTCGTCGTCACGACCAATCACCAGCCTGGTGCACTACTTGAGGTGTTGCGCATCTTCGCCGCGGCAGGCATCAATATCAGCAGCCTGCAGTCTCAGCCCATCGTCGGCCAGCCCTGGCAATACAAATTCTTCCTCGTCGTCGACAGCGCAGGCGCCCCACTCCAGCATGCCCTGCGCGCCATTGAGCAAAGCAACCATACTGTGCGGCTGCTGGGTGAGTATTGTGCGGGATAGGGTTATTTCTACGTCTCTCGAATCATCAAGAGGTGCTTTTCGACCATCGGTCGGTCAAGGCCTTTGGTAACAAGCTCATCAGCACTAACACTGGCCACGACTAGCTTCTGTTCGGAGGTAGCACAGAGAAAAGCATAGGTTAGGTAGCGTCTTGTTAAATCTGCGTGCACACTGCCCGCTGCCTTATCCCAACTCGTCCATACTGCCAATCAGCACATCGCGTGGGCGTGAGCCATCGGCTGGGCCAATGATGCCTTGCTCTTCCATCTCTTCCATGATGCGGGCAGCCCGGGCATAGCCCACGCGGAGTTTGCGCTGGAGGAGCGAGGTCGAAGCTTTGCGGGTCTCTACCACCACCCGCACAGCATCACGGAACATATCGTCATTGCCTTCACCACTGCCGTCCATATCCATCACTACGCCACCTTTGCCATTGAGCTGGACAGGCTGGCTGACGATCTCGTCATTATACTGTGGTGCCGACTGCATGCGCAGGTGGTCGGTCACTTTAGCGACTTCTTCGTCCATCACCCAGGCACCTTGGATACGCTTGGGCTTGGGCGTGCTGGCGGTTTTCATCAGCATATCACCCTGACCAAGGAGCTTCTCGGCACCGATTTGGTCGAGAATGGTGCGGCTATCTACCTGGCTGGCCACTGTAAAGGCGATGCGGGCTGGCACGTTGGCTTTAATGAGGCCGGTGATCACATCCACACTGGGCCGCTGCGTCGCCAGCACCAGGTGAATACCAACTGCTCGAGCCTTCTGAGCTAGGCGGACGATCAGCGCCTCCACATCGCGCGCTGCCACCATCATTAGGTCGGCTAGCTCGTCCACCACAATGACGACATACGGCATGCGGCCTTCGTCTACCTTTTGCATGTGGCCTTGCTCATCGGCCACAGCGATCTGCTTACCGCGGGTTTTGATCTTTTCGTTATACGTCTTGATGTCACGCACCTTCTCCTCAGCCAGCAGACTGTAGCGCCGCTCCATCTCATTAACTGCCCACTTGAGGGCACTAATGGTTTTCTCTGGCTCAACAATAACAGGGGTAAGGAGGTGTGGAATATCGGCATACGGCGCCATCTCCACCTGCTTGGGGTCGACAAGGATGAGCTTCATTTCGCTGGGACTGTTGCGGTAGAGTAAGCTAGTGAGGAGCGTGTTGATCATCACCGACTTACCCGAGCCCGTCTGCCCCGCCACCAAGAGGTGCGGCATTTTATTGAGCTCACCGACGAAGGGCCGGCCCGAGATATCCTTACCAATAGCAAACGCCAGCGGCTCCTTGGCGTGCTGCCACTCGGGGCTATCTAGCACCCCGCGCAGGCGCACATCGGCCGCCTTGCGGTTTGGCACCTCAATACCCACGGCCTTCTTGCCGGGGATGGGCGCCTCGATGCGGAGGCTGGACGCCGCGAGGTTGAGCGCGATATTCGTCTCCAGCGCAGTGATGCGGTTGAGCTTCACGCCGACGGGTGGCTTGAGGGTATATTGCGTTACCTTCGGGCCAATGTTTGCCCCCTCCATCTCGACATTAATGTTAAATTCGTGCAGCGTATCTTGAATGATGTGGGCATTTTGCTCAATGTCGCCGGCATCAGCCGGGCTCTGACGCTTCTCCAGCAGCTCCAGGCTGGGCGGCTGCCAGTTGGGATCATTAACAGCAAGCATAGCAGACCGATCTTCGGCTGCTTTATCTACAGAGGTAGACGGTGTGCTGTCGCGCAAGGTCGCCCGTGGTTTTTTGTCTGGTTTTGGCTCGGCCGGGCCATCGCCTGAGAGGGTTGGGACGCCCGCGTTGAGCTTGAAGTCATTCATAGCAGCAGGCTTATCTTGGGCCTTCTCGTCCTTACTACGCTTGGTCTTTTTACTGGTGTCTGGTGCTTGGCTATCAGCAGCGCGGCGAGCCACTGCCACATTGGCGGCATCGTCTGCCTCAGCCTCGCTGCGCACCATGTTTTGCAGGCCACGCCACAGCGCCATAGGCGAAACACGCAAGACGAAGAGTAGCGTCAAGCCGATCAACAATACATACACAAAGACCCCCACTGGCCGGTCGACCAGCGCCAGCATGGCACGATTGAGTAGGTCACCCATCACACCGCCTGTCGCAGCCGAACCACGCCGCAGTAGGCCAAATAGCCCCGCAAACCACAGCACCATCAGCACCGCTGCAAGCTTTAGCGCTGCTGGCAGGCGGTTGTTCTCCGCCCGAAAGATCGCTACCGCCACATACACCGCCACTACTGGGACGACATACACCGCATAGCCAATAATATGCAGCATCGTCGCATCAAGCCACTTGAGAATTGGCCCACCCGAGCCAAACCACGACACCACCAGTAGCACCGAAAACGCCAGCAACAGCACCGCCGACACCTGCGCCCAAAACCCCGCCGGCAACGTATGCTGTGGGGCTGCTTGCTTGGCTTTGCTCTTACTCGGGCTGCGCCGACGAGCAGCGCTTGAGCGAGTAGACGAACGAGTGCGAGTGGTTTTTCTTTTTGTAGCCATATCCTTTTTATTGTACTCTGTTTATGCTTGGTTTGATAGCGTATATTGTAGCATAATTTACTACATTAGGCAATCGGTATAGGGTATGCCATACTGGGTAGTATGACAACGCAACCATCTTACCCAATCATTACTCCATTTGAGGCTGTGCCCACGGCTATTGATGGGCTCTATATTATCACCATGAAGCAAGTAACCGACGAGCGCGGCACGGTGCGCGAACTGTTTCGCCAATCGGCGATGGATAACACACCACCGCCGCAATTTGGCCCCTGGAAGCAGATCAATGCCACGCAAACAAACCATGGCTCCATCCGTGGCCTGCATGCCGAAGCAATGAACAAACTTGTCGCGGTGGTAGCGGGCGAGGCCTTTGGTGTCTATGTGGATGCGCGAATCGATTCACCCACCGTTGGCACAGTTGTGACTGTCCCACTGACAAAAGGTGCGCAGGTGTTTGTTCCACGAGGAGTTTGCAACGGTTTTCAATCGACAAGCGAGCAACCCTCTCAGTACCTCTACTGCTTCGACGAAGAGTGGCAGCCTGGCATGCCCGGTATGTCACTCACACCACTCGACCCAGAGCTTGGCATCGACTGGCCCATCCCGATTGACACATCCACCTATGACCAAGTCTCCAAAAAAGACGGCAATGCGCCTACTTTGCGTTCTGTTATTGGTGATGATGCCATGGCGCAGCGCACTCACTAGCATCTGAGGCTTGTTCACCACTACGCGAATTATTGCTATATGATACCCCTCTCGCCATTTTGTCCATTCTATGTCACAATAGAAACAAGGAGGTCGTATGCAGCAGATGGTATGGAATATAGTAACGATGATTGCACCCTTTGCGGTGATTGCCTTTGTGCTGGTAGTGCTCGCCGAATATTTGCGCGCGCAGCAGCGCATCAAACGTCTGGAGGAGATGGTGCACGAGCTGCAGCAGCGAATTAAGTCGGACACGTAACCACAGTTTGCAAGCAAAAAAGCCAGCTATATAGCGCTGGCTTTTTCATTTTTGATATCGTGGACGACCCCTAGTAGCCTCGGTGCTCCGAGCGATCCTTTGGCATGGCTACCTCAGTGTCGGGCTCTTGCCGCGGCGGAAACCTTTTGCGTGGCAGGCCAGCAAAGGCGTCATTGCTCGGCTGCTTGCTGCGGGCGGTCGTGCGGCTATTGGCTGAGCGGCGCTTGCGCGTACTAGCTGGGCGAGTTGGCGCTTTCTCATCCGTCGTGGCAGGCAATGCACCAGCTGTTTTGCGGGCGGCAATGGCGGCTGCTTTGGCAGCGGCACCACCCTTAGCAATGCGCGGTGGCGTGTGTGGCTGAGCTGGCGCAGCGAGGCTCTGCCGCGAGCGCCCAGCTGTGACTTCACGGCCTACACGAGTCGTGCGGCTCGGCGCCTTTTGTGGTGCACCCACCTCGTTGATGACTGGGATAATAATGGGCATGCGGCGTGTTTGGTCGTACAAGACGCGAGCAATGTCGTCTTTGATTTCCTTCTTTACGACATCAAGGTCATACGAACCCACCATGCTGCGCGCTGCTTTTTGCTTGAGGTAGGCGCGGATCATTCCCATCAGCTCTTCATTATCGCGCAGATAGATGAAGCCCCGGCTGATGATATCTGGACTGGTGAGAAGGCGACCCGTCCCGCGCTGGACGGTGAGCACCACAACAAACATCCCCTCCAGGCTCATATGGATGCGATCCTTCAGCACGACATCGCTCACCACTGCCCCAGCGTCGTCATACATTGTGCCGCCCGAGTGCGGAATGCGCCCAATCTTGTGTGCACCATCGGTCGTAAACTCCACAATATCCCCCGGATCGCAGACAAAGATATGGCTGCGTGGGATACCACACTCCTTCTCGGCTAGGCGAGCATTATGCACCAGCATGTGGAACTCGCCATGGTTGGGCAGGTAGTATGTGGGCTTGACGGCACTAATCAGCCGCACGTGGTCATCATAATACCCATGGCCCGACAGGTGGAGCGGCCCCACACCGGTCAGGTGTGTCTTGCCGTTTTGCACCACATCGCCACCTTCGCGCATCAGGCCATCCACGGTGCGTACGACGTACTTCTCGTTGCCTGGGATGGGGTTGGAGCTAAAGACCACCACATCACTCCCCTTGATCTTGACGAACTTATGCGCCCCCGTTGCCATGCGGTTAAGCACCGCACTAAATTCTCCCTGGCTACCTGTACAGACGATGGTGATCTTGTGGTCGGGCAGCTTCACGAGGTCTTCCATCTTGACCACTGTATCCTTCGGAATCTTGATAGCACCAGTGCGCAGCGCTACCTCCAGGTTTTGGATCATACTAAAGCCAGCAAAGGCCACCTTGCGCCCATGCTTCTCTGCCTCCTCAAGGATGAGCTGAATTCGGTGTAGCTGGCTAGAGAAGCTACTGATGATGATGCGGCTCTTGGCCCACTTATCCATCACCTCACCCATGCTGTGCTGGATGTCGTGCTCGCCGTGGGTGTGAGTGCCGGCGCTCTCGCAGTTGGTCGATTCGTTCATCATGAGGAGAAAACCCTCGGTGTGCGCAATATCCTGCAAGCGCTCGAAGTCGAACTTGCGGCCATCCACCGGGTTCTCCTCGATGCGCCAGTCGCCACTGCTGAGGATATTCCCTACTGGCGTGCGCACCACCACTGCGGCCGAATCGGGGATGGAGTGGTTCACCCGCACTAGCTCTACACTAAAGGAGTCACACAGCTGAACGATCTCATGCTCCTCAGGCTTGAGCTCATGATACTCTGGCTGGTAGCTACCATCGGTCTCGGCCATGGTGCGCTGCAGCATGCCCAATGTAAAGGCTGTGCCATAGACTGGTGCAGGCAGCTTGGGGATGATATGCCGAAAGGCACCGATATGGTCGAGGTGCCCGTGGGTAAAGATATGCGCCCGAATCTTGTGCTTATTCTCCTCCAACCACTGGGTATCAGGGATGATGTAGTTGATGCCTGGGTAGTCGCTGCCTGGGAAGAGGAAGCCCATGTCGATAATGATGATATCGTTGTCGTACTCGATGGCTGTCATATTCTTGCCAATGCCCATCTCGCCTACCCCACCAATCGGGATGACCTTGAGCGTTGGGCGCGGAGCACGGGGCCGCTTGGGCTGCATGTTGAGAGTAAATTGCTTGCCGCCATAGCCATTGTAGACCGACTTATTGACCGGCACATTAATAACATGCTGTGAGGCCTGGGCATTGACCCCCTCGCTGGTGCGGCGCTGCGCCCGAAAGACCTCACCTTTGCGCGTAGTGGTGGCGCTGAGCACTGTGTTGGTTATTGCTGGTTGTTTGCTTGCGTGTGGACGCTTCTTGGCGTCATCTGTCTGAGGTGTGGCCACTCGTCGTTGACCCATTGTATCTCACTCCTTACTTATACATTATTCTGGTTCTACTAATAAGAGACAGGCTAAGAGCCTCAATAAGTGATTGTATTATAGCAGATGGTGGTGAGGTATGTCAAAGCCACCCCGTGAGAGGTGGCTTTTGCTTCGTGTTGCTACAAGCTGATGGTATATTTATACGCACCAAAATTGCAGCATATCGCTCAAATTTTGGTCTGTTTCTACACGGGAAGCTGACTGCCACGATGCGCTATCACTTGGGCTACTGCCATCAGAGTTCTCTGCGCTAGCCGATGCTTCTTCGATGGCAAACGTTGGTGCGCCATTCTCGTCAGTGGTTCGCGTCATCCGTATGTAGTACAGCTTCTCATTTGGGTCAGTATTGGCACTTGGACGGAAGCTACTTGCCAGTGCGACCTCTGTGGCAGGGTTGCCTGTGATCTGTAGCAGCTCTTCCGTCGTCAGATCGCCAACTGGCTGGGCAGCCCCTAGCTCTTGTGGCGTCTTCAGCGTCACCTCCTCTCGGGTGGTTGTCTTGCCAGTGGTTGTGTCTTTTTGTTTGTGTGCCACCGTCGTTACAACGACATTTTGCCCATCATGGCTGACGGTAGCTCGCTTCGCTGCAATAATCTCCTCAATAGCCCTTCTTTTGTCAGTCTGGCGAGCCACAAGAGAATTATCCATATAACGATCTGTCTTCGTCTTGCCCTGCAGCTCGGTATAGCGCGTCGTAATGCCGTGCAAAACTTCTCTGTCGACCTTCTTCACATCAATCTCACCATCAGGAGTTGTAAATTCTACCTCACGACCCGATTGCCCAAATGGCTCAGCCGTTGCGGCTGTTTCGCTATGAGTTGGGGCATCTGCGTGGTTGCTGCAATATGCCGCACCATTTATACCAATAAGTAGGGCAACAAGAGCCGCTGCTTTTTGTCCAAGCGAGAACCGTGGCGCACCTATCTTGTCTATATCATCGGTAGCACTCTCATTACTTAACCTAATGCGCGAGTTGGTCTCGCTCAAAATCGGTTTTCGTGCAAAGCTCCCTTCCATGCTGCTTGTTTTCTGCCAAGGTTTCTTCATTGCCATCGCCTCCTGCTTTATTTTACCAATTACCTATTTACCGCTATAGTACTTTGTACTTGCTATATATGTCAAATATGGTCTACTCGAATCTCAAAGCTAGCCTCGCCAGCAAACAGGTAAAAAGCCGGCTACCTCGCAATAGCCGGCTCTGGGTTATGCCTTGCAGTGCATTAATCTCCGTCCACTGTCGTATGAGCAAACTGCCGCGTGCCACGCCAGGCCAAGAAGCCGATGAGGAGCGCGTTTGCCACCAGCGCAAAGCCAGCCAAGATGAGCATGTGCTGTGTATAGAGC
The DNA here is from genome assembly GCA_963522835.1 of uncultured Candidatus Saccharibacteria bacterium. Classification (GTDB taxonomy): domain Bacteria; phylum Patescibacteriota; class Saccharimonadia; order Saccharimonadales; family Saccharimonadaceae; genus Saccharimonas. The sequence goes on along the minus strand of CAUQZB010000002.1, from coordinate 71,746 downwards.
GCGCTATCTACCCCACCCGAGATTACATGACGATAGGCAATGATGGAGTGTGTCATGGGTAGCCATGGGTTGATGGCTTGGAAGAAACCAGAGGCCGTTTGGATGGGAAATATCCCTTCGCTCGCTGCCAGCTGGAGCACCATGATAATCATTACCACCAGCCGGCCAGGATTATCCAGCACCATTACCAGCAGCGTAATGAGCGACATAAAGGCAAGCGAGGCAAGGTAGCTTGTGGCAGCAAATAGCCACGGATGGTCGGGCTGCAAGCCCACCACATAGACTAGCACTAGCATCATAATCGTTGCTTGCACCAGTGCAGCCAGCCCCAAGACCGACATCTTAGCCAGCCACCAGCGCCAGGCATTTTCTTGGCGCGAGAAGGTCTTGCGCACTGGGTACATCGTCGTCAGAGCCAGCCCACCAACAAAGAGCGCTAGCGAGAGCATGTATGGTGCCATGGCATAGCCGTAATTTGGCACACTGCCAGTACTGTGCTCGCTACTCGCCACAGGTGCGGCCATCTGCTGCTGAGCCGCTGGGCTAGTTGGCAGGAGCTTTACCTGAGCAGCACCAGTCTGCAGTTTGTGCGCCAGTGTGCTCGAGCCATCCACCAACTGGTTACTTGCCTGCACCAGCGTGCTAGAGTGTTGCTGCAAGGTAGCTGCACCCTGAGCCAGTTGCCCACTACCCTGCTGAGCTGTTGCGAGATTACCCGCCACCAGTGCTGCACCAGCTTGGAGCCGCTCACCACCAGCCCGCACCGTGTTGTAACCCGCAAAGGCAGTGGTGGCTTGTGGGGCGAATTGCTCCACGCCAGTGTTGAGTGCCGCCACACCATTCTTGAGTGTTTGCTGCTGAGTAGCAAGCGTTTTAGTGAGAGTATCGAGGTTGGCCAGCAAGCTCTGCGTTTGCTCGGCAATGGCTTTGGTCTGCTGCAGAGCGCTCGCTAAGGTCTGCAGCTCGGGCAGTGTGATGGTCGTGCTACCGCCAGACGCAGCAGCCTGCGCACTAGTCTTTTGGAGGATCGCCCCGGCTGACGCGGCGGGTGCTTGCATTGCCTGGAGCGCACCCACTACCCGCTGCGCATCTTGGACGACGGCCGCCTGTTGAGCCGCCACTGCTGGTGATGGCTGAGCCACTTGGGCGTTGAGTGTATTTATCCCTTGTTTGATCTGCTGCATACCAGCCGTTAGCTGGGCCACTTGGGCCGCCGTTGGCAGTTGGCCAGTCAGCTGCGCTGTGCCCTGCTGGACCTGCACTGCACCAGCCTGCAATCGCCCTAAGCCCGCTGTCAGCGTCTGCTGCTTGCTCGCCAGTTGGCTAACGCCATTGGTATAGTGAGTAAGACCCGCTTGGAGCCGTGCCGACCCCTGGTGTAAGCGCCCAGCACCATCACCAGCCTGCGCCATGCCATTACCCACTGCACCAATACCCGCTGCCACCTCTTTGAGATAGGTTTGGGTCACTTGCTCGGCCACTGTTTCCTTCACTTTTTGCGCGGCTTGGCGGCTAATAACTGCACCAATGTAGTTTTTGGCTGGCGTCAGCTGATACGACACCACTGCTTGCTGTGGCTTGTCCTGCCGAAGTGACGCCGCACGCTGTGAGAAATCCTCTGGTACCGTCACTACTGCATAGTAGTAGCCACGGTGTACGCCATCATCGGCTTGCTGCTTGGAGACGAATTCCCACTTAAGCGCCTTGCTCTTATGTAGAGACTCAGTCATTGTCCGGCCGATCTGCAGCTCCTTACCATTGATCTGCGCCCCCTTATCCTCATTCACAAAGGCAATCGGCAGTCGGTCGGTATGCCCATACGGGTCCCACACCGAGCTGAGGAAAAACGCCGCATATATTACCGGCACAAAGGCTATTGCTATCACTGCCACCAATAGTGTTTTGCTCTGCAGCAAGTGCCGCCATTCAGCCTGGACCATCACGCTGCGACGGCGCTGGATAGCTTGCTTCATCTTCTCACCCATTGTTAGCCAACTCCCGAATAATATCTTGTAATGTTACTGCCTGCAGCGTCTCAGCCCAACGTGCCTGAGCCCGATCGAAGACACCAAGGATGCTCACCTCACCGCGTTTGATCTTGCTATCATCCGCCTGGCGGGCAAACATCCGCTCGGCGACTCCTTGGTAGTGGACGAAGCTCTCCGTCCCCTCGACTGCCGCCACGATATCCCACAGCGTCAGTTCCGTACTAGCCCGCGCCAGGCGAAAGCCACCACCCGCACCCCTCGCCGAGGTAATCAGCTGGGCTGTTACGAGCTTGCGCGTTACTTTGGTAATATACGTTGGCGACACCCCCATTTGCTTTGCCAAGCTCTGATTCGTCACTGGTGATCGCAGGTCTGGATGCGCCAGCAAAATCACAATGCAGCAGGCCTGCTCGACTGCTCCTGATAATCTCATGGTTTTATATGCGAGGTGCTATGCAGCCCACCATGCGCAGCAGCTCACTCCTCCTTTCTTTGATTATTGATAATGGATATCTAATATCCAGATTAGCATAGACTACCCTCTCTTTCAAGCCTGTCGTCAGAATATGCCCATCTAAAAATCAAGCTACATCTGTAGTCTTGAGCATATATTTTGCTGGGCTGATAGATCGCAGCCCAGCATTTTCTTCTTTGCTTTTGTGCTACTTTGCACGGCGCGTTAGCGGCTTCGTGCCTTTGTAGAGTAGGTAACGGAACAGCCCCGCCTCATACAGCGTGCTATAGCCATGCGATGCCATCACGGCATTAACGAAGAATGGCGCAAGCTTCGCATCGGGCTGAATCCAGGCGAATGGCCGGGCGAGCGAGCGCAAGCGGTGGTATGTTGGCATAACGGCCTCTGTCCAATCAGTCTCGCTTATATCCGCAAAGCCAGCCTGCTGCAGGGCCTGCGATATCTCACCAGGATTCTGTTGCCGTACACCAAAGCCACCAGCATGCTGCTCCAAAAAATCCATCATGCGCTGCTGCCTGGCCGACATATGGCGCGCATCGACCTCATAATCGGCAAACACTACACGCCCACCCGGCTTGAGGATGCGATAAAACTCCTGCATCGTGGCCTGCATATCCTTGGCGTGCGATAGTGTCTCATTCACATACACCACATCGAAATACTCGTCTGGGAAGTCGGTGTGCGAATAATCGCCGAGCACAAAGCGCGGCGCAGGAGTCATATGCCGCGACAACTTCTCAGATATCTTAACCTCTCGTGGAGTGATGGTAATACCTATTACCTCACCCCCCCCATTGGCCTGGACGAGGTATCGCGCCATCACGCCCTGGCCCGAGCCGGCATCGAGCACACGGTCGGTCGGCTTAAGCTGCAGCTCCTTGGCAAACATCCGCAAGAAGTTCGCCTGAGCTTGCTGCTCATTCTTCGTCTCGCTCGTCCAATAGCCAGCGTGCTGCGAGCGGCCCAGTACCATGTTGTAGCCAGCCCACGAGCCAAACCGCGAATAGTATGCTGCCACACCGTTTGTTGTTTTGTCCATCATATTCTCCTTGTTACTGTACTTATCTTATAGTATAGCGTAGAACCAGTGGATATAGCGGATTTGTGGGCCTTTCCCTGGTGTGCTCTCGCTCTAGCTCCCTACCTCTTTGCTGCTTCTCAAATTCTCTTTCTGCGTTTCATTTTTTCTACCTCCAATAGGCCTATTTTATTAAAGCATGAGCGATATCACAATTATGACAATGGGGCGATTTGTAGTATCATATATAAGTATAAGTGTTATACCAATGAGGTGAGGAGGAAACACAATGCCAAAACCAGAAGCAGCTGGCCTGCCATGGCCAACCCAAGCAGCCCGTAGACAAACTACACGCCAGTCTGACCCTGCCATCCGCGATAGCAGCGCCTACCGGCAAAAGCCTGCTGAGGATGCCGAGCGCACCACATCGGCAACCGCGCAGAGCGAGCTCGATGCTACCAAGACCAAGCTTGCTACCCTGCAAAAGGCGCTGCAGCACGTGACCGCCGTTGAGATTGGCGAGGCGCAGCTCGGCACCAGTGCACGCGACTACATTAGCCACGCGCTGGAGGTGTCGCGTATTTTTTCTGAGCTAGAGCACCGCCGCGTGCCTGTTAATGGCGCGTACAATGGCCAGCCCTTCCAGGTGTTGCCAAGTTCCAACCTCGAGCTGATTGAGCGCGACCTGGGCCGTGCAAGCTTTGGTCTCTATGGCCCAGCTGGCCTCACCCGCGTTGGCCCTCAGCCCAAAGAAGAGCTCACACTCGACGACTACGTAGCCGATGCCACTGCTCAAGCCACGGCCGACTACAACACCAAGAAAAAGCAAGCCGACGAGCAAGCCAAAGTCGCCACCGAGCTCCAAACCGCCCAAGAGCTCCTCGAGCGCAAAGGCTACGGCGTGACCGCACCAGAGGCTGGCAAGACGAAAGTCGCCTAACCAGCTCCACAGACATGCATACCAAGGTAAGTATTGCGGCAATGCTTACCTTTTTTCGTTTGCACAGCAAAGCGCTTGCCGCTTCCTCCCCTGCTGGCTATGAGGCGCGATGTGCCTGAATATATCCCTATACTGTTCATTATTTACTCTGCGTCGTCTGTCGCACATACGCCACTGCCCGCACGAAGTCGTCGATGAGCGTCTGGCGCATGGCACCGTTGTATAGCGCAGCAGCTGGGTGGTAAAGCGGAATGACGACGAACTCTCGCTCGTGCAAGCGCACTTTGCGCGGCTGGCCATGGTCGCGACTAATGCGTAGATCGGGGATGAACCCACCACCACTGTGCCGGCCAAGAGTAAGCACCGCCTTTGGCTGGATAATATCGAGCTGCTGCATAAGGTACGGCCAAAAGGCGCGCTTCTCCTCCGGTAGTGGGTCGCGATTATTGGGTGGGCGATATTTGACGATATTGGTAATGTACACATCACTGCGCACCAGGCCAGCCGTGGCGAGCATTTCGTCCAGGAACTTCCCTGCTGCCCCCACAAAAGGCTTGCCCTGCAGGTCTTCATTTTTACCGGGCGCTTCCCCCACAAAGACGATGTCGGCATTAGGGTTGCCATCACCCAGCACCAGCTGCGTGGCCTGGGCAGCCAGCTCGGGGCAGAGCTTGGCGGCGATAATCTCCTCAGCGAGGTGCGCTAGCCGAGCGGCTTGGGTTTGGTCTGGCGTGAATGGGTCAAGTGGATGGGTCATACACCCAGTATAACAATCGATGGGCGGGTGGAGCAAAAACCAGCCGTAATTGATCACGCTGGTGCTGAGTGTTGCTATTCTGCTTTGCAGCATTGAGGGGTGTGATAATTGCTGAGGTTTTGCGGTGCAGGTTGATAGTAAGCAAACACAACCGAGGGTGTAAAAACAAAAAAGCAATCTTGCATTGCTTTTATCCATCAAGAGTCGTCCGCTCCCGCGGAGGTAGAGCATCCGGATGGACGCATCGATACCTCCGCGGGGCGGGTGTGGTGGGGTTACCAGCTAATCGTGAGACCATCATCAGGGTCTTCAACCCTTGGGCTATAACCCAAGGATGCCAACCGATCCATGATATCTCGTTGAGTCACATTTAGGCCGTGTTTTCTCGCAAAAACGAACCCACTACCTGTATAGGTAGTATGCCATTTACCCTGTTTGGCTGCTGCTTGAGCCGCCATAAGAATAGACTCAACGATCTCCTCCACACTAGGGGGGAGAGACTCATAAAACGCGACAGAGATTGATCTCATCTCATTTACTGACAGAGCCATGATCGGCTCCTTCCTGCATCCACTTGGATGCGATTAGTGAGCTCAACCCTGTGTCGAGCTCTCTCCATTGCTGCGCACGCTCCGGTGTAGCGCCATCAGAGAGCTGGGCGCTCTATAGCGCTCGGCAGTTCTTCTAGCAGCAGCAAGTCGAGAGAGTTCGACTCCTCACCACAAAAAGTTGCTATCCACCTCTGATAAGAAGAGGATATACTATTATGCTATTTTACATTTGTCAATAGCATGGGATAATTTTCTACTTTTGTTGCAAAAACACCCCCACAAAAGGAGGTGTTTTGCTATGCGAGGAAGTGGCGTACCGAGTGTACTATTCCCTACTCTGTCTGGTTTGCCTCTGGGTCGGTGAGCTTGCGCACCATAGGTAGCACCAGGTAGATGCCAATGATGGCAGCGATGAGCCCTCCACCAACGATACCAAAGTATAGCGGCGAGAGCGTTGGCTTGAGCGAGGCGGAGAAGGTTGTGACGAAGATGGTACCAACCCACACCCCAATGGCGCACGAGAGGAGCGAAACGCTCAGCAGCGGTACCAGCGACTCCGTCATGATGAGGCGCTTGAGTTGGCCCAGACGCATACCACCGAGGCGCAGCGTGTAGAGCGAGCGACGGCGCTCAAACAATCCACCAATCGTCGAGACGATCAAGCTTGCCACCGCGACGAAGAGTGTCACACCCATGCCAACGTAGGCCATCTCGGCGAAGTTCTTGATGATCGGGTTGATCTGTGGATGCTTCTCGAAGTCCCCACTGCGGATGTAGAGGAAGTCTTGCGGAGTCTGGCGGGCATAGACAAGGGCGCGCACCTTCTCCACATCATTGCTGTGAGCAACGGTGAGGAGGTAGTCTTTGGGGCCATTAGTATTGACTGGCTGCTCGGCGAGCGAGACAGTCTTGACGACAGCACCGTTGAAATCGAGCAAAGCATAGTGATCACCCTGTGCACCGCTGGGGCAGCTGTGCTCGGTGTAGATAGCAAGGTCGCTGCAGCGAATGGCACGAGCTTGGACACGGCCATTGTCACCAGCAATAGGATACATTGGGGCAACATTGGTGATGTATGGCTGCTCGCTCAGGACCTTTTGTGTATCCGGCTGCAAGACATGATCTTGCGAGGTGATCGCTACAGCGTTGCTGCGCAGCTGTGAATAACCATTGTTGGCCACCGATGAAGCGTTGAGGGCATCAATACCACTCACCGCCGAGAGGTAGAAGCTCCCCGCAAAGAGGGCCAGCACGACCCCACTCACACTGCGGAAGACGGTCTGCGAATGGACGGCAATTCGCTTGCCCGCGATCAAGGCCGAGCCACTACGTGCATAGCGTGCCACGATGCGAGCGATTTTATTCGTCAGCCAGCCACCAGCCAGCACCAGGCCAAACATCACACTGAGGAAGGCTGCGAAGAGAATGAGGGTCGGTATAGAGCTCTCACTTGCTCGCTCAGCCATCCAGTCGTGCCCAGGCTTCGACGCCATCCAGCCAAAAATACTGAGGCCAAATGCCAGGGGGATGACGCGCCACACCCGCAGCTTCTTTGCCTTTTCGGCTGAGCGCGAGACGCCCAGTGGTGAGAGTTGTGCCTTGCGCATCCGACGCCAGTTGACATACGTCGTCAGGCCAAGGGTTACACCGACGATGATAATATATTGATACCACTGCAGCGCAAGATCAGCCGGCCAGAAACGCATGTCGCCATAGGAGAAGCCATAAAGCGAACTCTGCGTCAGCGTAAAGATAACGAGACCCAACACCACACCAGCCAGTGAGGCCAGCAGTGACTCGAGCAGCAGCACACGGGCCACTTGCCCCTTGGTTGCGCCTACTAAGCGCAGGGCGGCGTAGCGCTTCTCGCGCTGTGCTCCACCCAGCTGCGTAGCAACGGCAACGAAGGTGACAATTGGGAAGAGCAAGATCGATCCGCCCACGACCAGCATCATCAGCGAGAATGGATCGAAGGCAACACTCTGCGCCTTACCATTAACATCGGTAATGTAGACGTCTGCATAGGAGTTGGGCTGCCCATTTTTCTTAGCATATTGGTTGCTCTTCTCAACCTCCTCCGCACTCACACCCTTGACCAAGTACAGGTCATCGGGGCTAGCAGAGTACTCGTCTGGCAGCGTGCCAAGGTTGGTCGTGAGGCCAGCAAAGCGCTCGAGAAGCTTGTCCTCTGGGTGCTGAGCGATCGCTGCTGCTAGACCTTTGGAGAGGTAGTATTCACCTGCCTTTGGCGTATCCATCTTGGCAAATTTGACGGATTTTTCAGTGCCCTGCAGCGAGATGACGCTAATCGTCTTGCCTCGCCATTCATCTTTGTTGCCCCGCTCGATGCCACCAGCTTTGAGTGGCTCTTGGCCAGTCGCTTGTGGCTTTTGGGGAGTGCGCTGGGCCTGTGTAATGGTATTCGCGATAATCGCTCGGTTTTGGCGGCCCACCAAGCCATTGAGCCCAGCAGCCATATAGCACAGCATGACGATGCCGAGCGAGATGGCAGCTGCTGTGAGGCCCAGGCGCATCATCGATTGCCGGCCTGATTTTTTTAGTAATAACCAACTAACGCTCATGTTACATCCCTCCCGAGATCTGCCCATCACGCACGATAATCTCGCGGTCGGCATAGGCAGCAATGGTTGGCTCGTGGGTGACCATAATCACGGTGGTACCGTATTGCTTGGCAGTGGCGATAAATAGTTCCATTACGCGCTGCGAGTTGAGGCTGTCGAGCGAGCCAGTTGGCTCATCAGCAAAGAGCACCTTCGGCTTGATGACCATCGCCCGGGCAATTGCCACCCGCTGCATCTGCCCACCAGAGAGCTCACCAAGCATGTTACCTGCCTTATTGCCTAGCTCTACATTGTCTAGCCAGCGCTGGGCTGCTTCGTACGCTGCGGCACGCTTCTCGCCATTAAGCAGCAGTGGTAGCGCAACATTATCCAGCGCCGTGAGTTCTGGCACGAGCTGCCCAAACTGGAAGACAAAGCCAAAGGCTGTGCGCCTAAGGACGCTCCGCTGGTCGTCGTTGAGCTGGTCGATCCGCTTACCTGCGCAGTGAATCTCGCCACTATCCACAGGGGTAATCGCCGCCAAGCTATGAAGCAATGTACTCTTGCCCGAGCCACTCGGCCCCATAATGGCTAGCACTTCGCCGGGCATTACATCCAGCGATACACCGCGCAATGCTTCCGTCTGGCCGAAGGATTTCTTCAGGTTGCGGGCGCTAATGATTGGTTGATTGGTTGGTCTCATTGATCAGTTCCTCCTTAAGTTTGGTTAAGCGCGACGTCGTTAGCTCAATCCAGCGCAGGTCTGCCTCCAGGTGGTACAGTGCGTGGTCGATGAGCAATGTGTCGGCTAGGTTACTTTCGCGGCGGCGGCTTGTGAGGCTGCGCATCCGCTGAATGTGGGCTTGCCGCTGGTTGTCTAGATAGGGCGCGGCATCGCCTTCGCGCAGGATTGCCAGCACAGTCTTGACGTACATATTGGCCTGCGACTGATGCGATGGCAGCTCGGGTGCTTCCAGCCAGGCCTGCAGGTCTTGCTTGCCCTGCTCGGTAATGGCATAGCGCACCCGGTCTGGCCCACCAGACTCACTGGTGTCGGCAATCTCCTCCACTTTGTTGTCGCGCTTTAAGCGCCCCAATGTCGAGTAGACTTGCCCTGGCAAAATTGGCTTATCTTTGCCAAAGAAACCATCGTACTGCTTCTTCAGCTCGTAGCCATAGTTTGGCGCATTCGCCAACAATCCGAGTAATGTATATTGAACGTTCATATCTCCACTATACACCGAGTGACTAGCGAGTGCAAGCCCTATTATACACTTAGTGTATAGTTTGGATAAGTTCTTGAGAGACATAGTGGGTAACGTGAGCATCTACCTCTGTTATTCCGTCCACTCTCTGTCTTTCTTGGTAGCCCAGTTTGGTGTCTTGCCCTGTTGCTGCCCTGCCCTTCTCCTCACTTACTACTGGCAAATACTACACCAGCGCACAGCCAGGCTTATTTGCCGACAAGTGGCGCACTCTAGGCTATTTGGGTATAATAGTTGGTAATCGTGTACAAGCTTGGTTTGTCGTTGCCATTTACTGTCTATAGCAACCTAACACTAGTCAAGAAACAGACATAGGCACAGCAAAAACACCCCAGCAGCATCTGGGGTGTTTAGCATAAGATAAGCTGCTATATTGCCTATCTCAGTATCGATGATTAGTCGCCAAGGGTATCCATCTTACCCTTGGTGCGCAAGATATCGCGCAGTTCGCGGACAGATTCTTTGCTCGATGATTGTGCATCCTTGAGCTTGTCGTAGAGCGACTTTGTCAAAGATGTGCTTGGGATCTCGGGGCGCTTTGGTGAGCTACTGCTGCTATCACGGTTCTTGTAGTAGTTGACGAGGGCTACATAGTAAGCGCGCATCTCTTTGCGATACTTGATCTGCTCGTTGGCATAGTCGCGCACGCTGGCGTACTGTGAGTCTTTCATCTTATTAAGGGCGTTAAGGCAAGATTTTTGCTGCTCATCATACTTCTGGCCAGCTTCATCACCAGATGCGCTACTGAGTGGCGAGCTGTAGCTCGTGCGGCACGAATTGCTGTATTCTTTGTAGGCAGTAGCGACCGCACCCGACTCTTTGAGTAGCGGCTTGACTTTTTCGTAATCACTCTTGTACTCTTCGAAGGCTTTCTTGACCTCACCATCGCGCATAGCAGCAGCTTTGCCGAGCTTGTCGAAGTGGTCATCCGCCTTGCGAACTACCTCGTTGATTGACGTTTCTGGGTCTGACCTGTCTATATTAAGGCTGGTTGAGTCGAAGCTATTCATCATAGCGTATGCCTTGCGGTAATCCTCGGTGCTTGGCCCTGAGAATAGTACGATACACACGATTATAATGATGATCAGCACAAATATACCAATCCCGCCGCCAATCAAACTCCATAGCAAGCCCTTGCTCATGCCCTGCTTGGGTGGCATTGGGCCCATTGGCCGGCCTGGCTGTGGCTGCATTGGCTGAGGTTGGCCTGGTGCTGGCTGAGCTGGTTGCTGTGAAATGGGTTGAGGTTGAGGCTGGGGCTGAGCTGCAGGTGCTGGCTCAGCGGCTGGCTGTGGAGCAGCAGGAGTAGGCTGCTCAGTTGGTGCTGGCTCAGCGGCGGTAGCACGCTTGCTGGCCAGAGCGGCCTTCTCTTCCTCAGTATAAGGTGGGTTATTCATATCAAAGGTTGGAACAGCCTCTGGGGGTTGCTCCTGGGGGGTTGCTGGTTGATTATTCATGCATCTCCTTGTTAACTTGGCTATTATTCACCATAACTATTATACCGGAATGGCATCAATTGGCCAATATATATCTTACTGTGGCTGCGCGCCCTCCTCTCCTTCACGTCCACTCATACAGCACCAAAGAAAGCAGAGGTTGTTACCAGCAAAACACCCCACGCATCCTTGCTGGGGTGTTTGTCTTCTGTTGTGAGGCTCGTGCTCAGATCTGCTACAATCCAATCATCGTCAGATTAATCTTGCCGCGCTCGTCAATGCCAGTGATCTTCACCTGCACGGTTTGGCCTTCTTGCACGACATCTGTCACCTTGCCGACGCGACCCTTGGCGAGCTTCGAGATATGCACCATCCCATCCACGCCAGGCAGGATGTTTACAAAGGCGCCAAAGTCCTTAATCGTCACCACGGTGCCGGTGTAGGTGCGGCCGACTTCGGGCTCTTCCACCAGGCTTTTGATCCAGGCCAGCGCCTTCTCGATCGCCTGGCCATTGGGGCTGGCAATGGTAATCAGGCCGTCTTCTTTAATATCTACCTCGGCACCAGTTTCGCTAGTGATTTTGTTGATGGTTTCACCACCCTTGCCAATGACGGCGCCAATTTTATCCGGGTTAATCTTGAGCTTTTCGATACGCGGCGCATAGGGGCTGAGTTCTTTACGTGGGCCAGGCAGCACACTTAGCATATGCTCCAGGATATGGGCGCGGCCAGCCTTACTCTGCTCGAGCGCCTGGCGCAGCACCTGCACGGGCAGACCATGCACCTTCATATCCATCTGCAGGGCGGTAATACCCTTGCTGGTGCCCGTCACCTTAAAGTCCATGTCGCCAGCAAAGTCCTCGGCGTCGGCAATGTCGCTCAGTACGTAGGGCGTGTCACCATCCATCATCAGGCCCATAGCAATACCACTGACTGGTGCCTTAAGCGGCACGCCAGCGTCCATCAGGGCCAAGCAACTACTACACGTAGCTGCCATACTGGTAGAGCCGTTCTGGCTCATGATTTCTGTCACACTACGGATGGCATAGGGGAACTCTTCTTCGCTCGGTAGCACTGCCGTAAGGGCACGCTCCGCCAGGTAGCCGTGGCCAATCTCACGCCGGCCCGGGCTGCCCAGGCGCTTGACCTCACCCACCGTGTAGCCGGGGGCGTTGTAGTGGTGCATGTAGCGGCGCTCGCCTTCCGTTACTTCCATGGTATCGACTAACTGTGCGTAACTGAGCGGTGCCAGCGTCACAATATTCATACCCTGCGTCACCCCGCGAGTAAACAGGCTGCTACCGTGGGTGCGGGGCAAAATACCAACTTCGCTCGAGAGCGGGCGGATTTCTGTCAGGGCGCGGCCATCAGGGCGAATGCGCTCCTCCACAATGCCGCGGCGTACATCGTTGTGCAGCGCCAGGGTAAAGGCTTCGTCGTACTCATCGCGTACCGCGGCGTATTCCTCGGCGTCAAGGCCCAGCTGCTCGGCCATGGCCTCGTGGAAGGCCCAGCGAATTTCGTTCACAACTTCATTGCGCTCGGGGTATGGGCGGCGGATTTTCTCGCCCAGTTTGCCATCAACCCATTGGTTGGCTACGGCCTGGATGTCTTCATTTGGCAAAACGAGCTCATATTCCTGCGGTGCTGGCGCCACCTTATTGGCAAGCTCGCGCTGCAGTGCGATAGCCGGCTGCATGGCTTGGTGCGCCCAGGCTATGGCATCGACAACGACGTCCTCGGGCACTTCTTTGGCGCCGGCTTCTACCATGGTAATACCGCGCTCGATCCCGGCCACCACCAAGTCGAGGTCGGATTGCTCACGCTCCTCTGGTGTCAGGAAGGCCTTAAACTCACCATTCACCCGGCCCACGCGCAGGCCCGCCACCGGCCCATCAAACGGCGTGCCCGTTAGCATCAGGGCGCTACTGGCGGCAACCATCGCCACCATATCGGGGCGGAAGCTCGGGTCCATGCTCAGCACGGTGGCCACCACCTGTACTTCCTGGCGGTAGCCTTTGGGGAAGAGGGGGCGGATCGGCCGGTCGATCAAGCGGCCAATCAGCACTGCTTCGTCGCTGGGCCGGCCCTCACGCTTAATAAAGCGGCTGCCGCTAATCTTGCCCGAGGCATAGAACTTCTCTTCGTAGTCGATACTGAGCGGGAAGTAATCCAGTGTCACCGGGCGGGTACCTACCTGGGCCGTACCTAGCACTACTGTGTCGCCGTAGCGCACCAGCACACTGGCCGTCGAGCGAAAGCCAACGCGGTTCACCTCCAGGGTAAGGGGCCGGCCGCATAGCTCGGTCGTTACAGCAAAGACATCTTTGCCGCTTGGGTTAATAATACTCATATAGAGCTCCTTTCTTGCGGCAAGTAACAGGGGTGAATGCTCGCACCCATCATCTTCATGCAAGCCCTCAACGCTATCACTGCCGCGTTAATATACTCTCTTTAGTATACCGCATTTTGGGATATACTGGTAGTGCTTCATATCTGACAGCCTCGGAGCTTACACGCCATCTGGGCTGTCATGGTCAATTACCAGGCGCATCGTATCATCACCTTCATATGTAGTCTGCGCGCCCTTTTTTATGCGGAGAATCTTTTTACTACCCTTGATCGCTGCGCTGCCTATAAACCGCACATACGTTGCGCTCAGCCATTCGACACTACGTGGCATGACAGTAATTTCTTCGCCTTGATCCCCTATGACAGCAAACGAGACACCATTCTCCACCTTCTGTGGTTGGTCATAGATCATATACTCACTACGTCGAGAGAGTTGTTTCTCCAAAACAGCTTTATCTTAACAAGTTATCCCATATTCGTCAATTAACCCCTCATTACAACTATTGTATATCACAGCCTCATCGCCTCTATCCTTCACCTCTCTCCCCTACTACTCTATCCGGTAATGAGTAGTGAGAAGAGGATATGTGAGAATTGGCGGCATGTGCGACACACTTGTCGCTTATATCATTGTGTTGTCATACCGGCTGCGGTTCTTCGCGTGGCGGCGCTTGCGGCCGACGAACCACCACCAGGCACCACCGCCACCAGCTGCAGTGAGAACTACTGTTACAGCGACAAGAGTGACGATCGTCCAGTTGGGCCCTGCCTCTTGCTTGCGCACAGTGGGCTGCTGGTGCTTTTTGCTTGGCTGCGACTTTTTCTTGTCCTTTTTTTCGTCCTTTTTCTTGTCTTTGTCGTCTTTTTTCTTCTCCTCAGGCTTGGGAGCAGGTTTTGGCGCTGGTGTAGGTGCTGGCGCGGGCTGAGCCGTTACTTTCAAGCCAAAGGTGTCGGCGCAATCAGCCGTGAGCGGCGTCGCTGCACCCACTGGCACATTACCGCGTTGGACACCCCCCAGGCCAGCCAAACCACCCAGCAAGGTAGATGAATCATTATACGGATTGATATTTGGATCTGCCTCCTCGGCTGGTGTGGTCGGGCCACGATCGGAAGTCGTATACACCCAGCCAGCATTGCGCTCGCGGGCCTTGGCTACCACCTGGGCCTGTTGCTCGTTGCTGCCCACACTGTGAATGACGTGCCACATTTTGTAGGCGTTGGCTGGGTTTTTCTCGAAGTTGGTGGCAGTTGGGTGGTTTAGGTCGTAGTAGCTATCACTCAGGTAGCGCGCCGCCGAGGTCTCGGCATTGAGAAATACATCACCATAGGGCATGACAGACTCACCGAGAAAGCGTGTGCCCGCATTATGGATAACGATGGAGCCAGGGTGTTTAACCTTGACGTAGTTGTAGAGGTTGGCCAGATAGCAGGTCTTTTGACCACTACTGTGGTTGTCGGCTTCGTCAAAGAAAATCCCCTTCACATTGGGGTAGAGCGCATACCAGCGGTCGATCTCTGCTGCCACCTCAGCAATATTGCGCGTCTGACGGCCATGCTTGACGTAGCCAATGTATTTGACACCAAGCGAATCGAGCCGCGCTAGAGCTTTTACATAATCACTACTAACCGCTGTACCCGGTCCACTCGAGGGATTAACCACTACAAAGGGCATCTTGCTCGAGACATTAGCCATATCATTCCAATACTGATTATTGCCACCCTGCATGGGGTAGCTATAGGCTGGCATCATGATGGACTGCTGCGGCGCCAGAGCACTCACCTGCGGCGCAAGCAACTGCCCCAGCACTGCCACAGCGGCCACAAACATCAGCACAGCCCGCCGTGCCTGCTGCATACTCCACCGCATCGCCACACCCGTGGACGCCCGTGCTGCGTCTGTCACATCCTGCATAGTCACTCTCTATGATAGCATCTTTGTGCACAAATGGGTATTATGTTGTGTATGTCACAATGTTTTTGCGTAGACTTCCCTGTTGTGGTGTGTGGTATGTGGTGATATCACATAAGCAACAAAACACCCAGCTTGTGTGGGTGTTTTGGTTTGATATATACTATATCCTCGCCGTTTTTCCTATTGCCTATTGTTTATGTGGTGCTGGCGGTTCAATGACGTCAAGTAGGCTAACTTTGCGGAGTGCTTCATCAAGCCCATCATGGGTTTCCTCTATTGTTTCAATTGGAGCTAGTTCTATGCTACCTACTGGTATGCTCCAATCTGTGCGGCGTAAATATTCACCCGAACCTTTAACAGTATAATCCTGTCTTGCTATTACGACTGGCGTACCGTCAATCCTATTAGCAACAGTCTCTATTCTAATCTGGCGGGCTGTTCGGCTTGGATTTTTATCTACCTTATCACCTATCGAGTCAAATATATCAACTGCCAGAACTTCCGCCGTTGTTATTTCGCCGCATTTGTCAGGCTGAGATGACCGAAAGCTAATAGATCGATAAGTGTTTGTAGGCAAAGTGTTATCAACTTCTACATATCCTGGGTATAGTTTGAATGTGCCATCAACATAATCGCAGAATTCCTCGCTGACTTTCGCTCTCTCAATCTTTTCGTGGTCACCTCTTGGACTAAATTCTCCCATATAAGCTCCTTATTAACAAATAGAATACAGCTATTCTATCTCATCAGTGCTCTGTATGTCAAACGTCTATCACTACAGCAACACCACCCGCTCTCTCGCCCACTCTAGTGCGGCGAGGCTGCGCTGGCGAGCTGCTATGTGCTCAGGCGAGGGTTGGTCGCTCCCCCACCACTGGTTCCAGGCCCAGTCGATGGGGTTGAGACACTCAAGGTGATCGGTGTGGTGCAGCTTGCCATTGATAAAGCTGTCGTTGCGCTGGGTGTAGAGATGAGTATAGCCACACCGCTGGAGGGCGCGCAGGCTGGCAACGTTACCCTGCACCACAGCGGATTTGATGCAGTGCAACCCCAGATTTTCAAAGGCATACCATGTGCGAGCATGGTGGCTGGCACTAGCAACACCCTTGCCCCAGTAATTCTTATCCACAATAATGATGCCGCTTATGGCAGTGTGGACGTGCTTTCTCGTAATACTCACTAGTGATGTACCGCCAATTAGCCGCCGCGTTTCACCATCCTTAGCCCAGATACCCCAGACGATACTCTCTTTATCTGCGATTGTCTTGTCATACCATGCTTGCTCGGTCTCGAGCGTCTGCGCCCGATGCTCGGCAAAATACTGCGTGACCGTCCCGCGCGCAAACCCCTCCACAAACGGCCTCAGTTCATCCCGCGCAAACGGCGCAAGCTCCAGCTCAAGCCCCTGCTTTGTCGTGACTGTCATCATTGGGCCAAATGCCATGGTGTGCTCCTTTCGTGGTGGTGTTTTTCTATTTTTTAATGCAGCACTAGCGAGAAGATGATTTGCTGCCTCGCAGTTCGGCTACAGATACTATAGCTTTTAGGCTCTTAAGCTCAGGGTCTGACGCATCGCGCACACCGGTTGTTTCCACCTTCTGTCCTGGCTTGTGTGGTGGAAAGTACTCGCACTGCACCCCCGTCACCGCTTTGTCTGGAGCTGTGAAATAGACCTGCTTGTTATTAGCTAAGGTAGTCTCATCCTCACCTTCACTGAGGATGGGCTGGAGCGTTATTTCTCGCCGGCCATCTCCGCTATCCCGCACTATAATGCGCATTGGCATGTTCAGATAGTGCGAATCAAATTCTGCTTGTTGTGGCAAATGCCTCTTGCTTTCGGTAGTGCTGCTTTGGCTAAGCAGGTCACTCTCGCTGGCATTACTTTCTTGCTTTTCTCGCAAGAGCGCATCCACTATACCGTCGAAGGCTGCTACCCGTTCTTCTCTCTCGGCAACAGCACGATCTGCCTCATATCGTGAGGTAATTCCCTCTATACCCGCTGTACTGGCGGGTCGTGATGCTAATGTTAGTTCGCTCATATATTCCTCTTGTTCAAGATTGTTTGTAGGACTATATCGTACACATTTTTAGACAATATGTCAATATACCCTAGTTTGGCTCTCAACCTCCACCCTCATCAGTGGAGATATCGAGCACACCCTGCCATCATAATTCGCTGCGCTACTACCCCACCACCAAAAACCTCCCCAACAAGTGGGGAGGTCTCTATCTCGTGGCGAGCGCTTATTTGCGCAAGCCGAGGGTTTCGAGCGTTGCTTTGTAGGCATCAAAGTTCGTCCGCTCAAGGTAGCGGAGCAGCCGCTTGCGCCGGCCGACCATTTGCTTGAGGCCACGACGAGCCATGTTGTCGTGCTTGTTGGACTTAAGGTGTTCGGTCACCTCTTTGATACGAGCCGTCAAGATAGACACCTGCGCCTGTGGGCTGCCGACGTCATTCTTGCTGACCTGAGTCAAAGCAATCGCTTTCGCTTTGTTATCCTTAGTAATCATACTGGTGTATTGTAGCAGGAGAGCGGTGCGGTGTCAATGTAGACGCTAGCGACAGAGCGCCTGGTGTGCCTGATCAATCGAAGCAACCTGCGCGGCAGCATCTTCTCCTATATAACCAAGCCGCGAAAGTTTCTGCATAAATTGCTTCTCGTCATCCTCTCTCACTAAGCGCCGCGCATGGTTATACGTTTCAAAGAACGCCATCTTCACCGCCGGACACTCCTGAGCAAGTGACCTCAGTTCTTTTCGCGCAGCATCCGTCATCGTTAGATGCTTCTTAAATAACGTACTATACAGTCCTCGGACGAGCTCAACCTCGGGAAACACCGCTCCAGCGCGAAGCAATGCTGGCGTCGTTCCATGGTACACATCTACAAAGCCAATGCTCTCTATATCTTCTTCCGACTCCAGTGTTGCTACATCGACCGTTGGAGCACGCAAACGAGCACGAAAGTTGTTTGGGTCTTCCGTATTACGCAACCCATGCTGGCGAAGAAATGCCTCCCAAAATTCGTCCTCATCCTTATATGGTGAAGTGCGATTCATCGCACTATCCGCTGCCGGCCATCCCCAGTGTGCATTTACCTCATCTATTGCCACTTCGTCTACACCTGGGCGCTGCTTAGCCTCCGCGAGCGTAAGTGGTTGCACACTACTTACCAGAGGCTCGTGGCCCTGTAGCTGCTCGTCGATTGCTGCAGCAATAGCTCGCAGCTCTTTACCGAGTCGTTCTTGCTCGGCTGCTTGTTGCTCGGGCGTCATACCGCCAATTTTTTTTACCTTGTTGGGATTTATCTCGTTATTTGCCATATATCAAGTATGACAGTAGTAGGACTATGAGTCAAATCGAGGGGTTCGTTACCACCCCACCTGCACACCATACCGCGCCACCTGCCCCGGCACTAGCACTGTGGCACGAGACGGGTTATCGGCGAAGGAATTACCACTGTGTGTTGGCTCAACACAGAGGTATGAACCCAGCCCATCCGTCCAAACCGCCCAGCGAGGTAATTCCTCACTCTGCAGCGTAATGGTGCGCCGGCCCGTGGCAAGCTGGCGCGTGGGCCCATCAACGAAGATCGTATCGGCGAGTGGCGCAAGGTCGGTGAGCGACTGGCCATCCAGCACGAGCGCGCCATCATACGCAAAATACGGGTGGAAGGCTGGTGCCACGAGAAGCTCCTCCTCGCTAACATTCACCAGTGTGAGCTGCATTGCAAGCTGGTGCTCCGCCACTGTATACACCAAGCGAGACTCCAGCCCAGCATAAGCATCACTCCCCTGCAGCATAAGCTCCACTCGGTCGCTGGTGTGCTCCACCACCTGCCACTGGCTGGTGCGGCCAAAGCCATGCTGCGCCAAGCCACTCGCTCCGCCCGGACCAAAGTTGGGTAGGCAGACATGGCAGCCACCGCGCGTCTTACACTCGCCATCAGGAGCGGTGAGCTGCTGCAGTGGGTAGAATACATCCCCATACTCATCAGTCAGGCTGGTGATATACGCACCATCTGTCGTAATAGTTGCGGTGGTCGTGCCAGTGTGTAGCGTGATGTTCATCAGTTGCTCCTCGCTTCTTTATTTATTGTGTATGGCTAATCAACAATCCCAAAATCCTGCAGCTGCTGCGCCTCTGCTACCGGCCAATCAGCAATCGCTGTGCGCCGCAGCGCTGCGCAGTATGCCCCTGTCCCAAGCTGCCTGCCAATATCCACCGCCAGGCTACGAATGTACGTACCACTACTCACCCGCGTGCGAATGACGAGCCGCGGATACTGATACTCCAGCACCTCCAGCGAGTGGATCGTAATGGTGCGCTCTGGCAGCTCCACTTCTTTACCATCACGCGCGAGCTTATAAGCCCGCTGACCGTTGATTTTAATGGCGCTAAAGATCGGTGGTCGCTGGCGAATCTGGCCAGTAAAGCGCTGCAGTACTGCATCGAGCTGCTGACGTGATGGCGGTGTGATAGGCACCTTGGCATCTTCTGGCAGATACGGCGTTATCTCCCCTTCTGGGTCACCTGTGGTGCTGGTTTGGCCCAGGATGATCGTCGCTTCGTATGTCTTGTCGAGTTTGGTGTAGCGCATGGCATTGCGGCACTCCGTGCCCGTCACCAGCAGCAAAAGGCCCGTTGCAAAGGGGTCGAGCGTACCACAGTGCCCCACCTTCACCTTTTTGCCAGCTTGCTGGCTCAGCACCCGCCGCACCCGCGCCACCACCCCAAAGCTCGTCATACCAGCTGGCTTGTCGATATGGAGAATGCGATCGTATGATGAATCAGGTGTTTGGTGTGTCATGTGGTTAGTATAGCATGATGATAAAGATTATGAGATTGTATCGGTCCTCAGTTGGTATGCTTCTCTTGCATGACAGTACCACAGGAGACGTTGACAAATAGTATATAGTGTGTAATTCTCAAGATACTAGCATAGTAAGATTTAGAAGGATCCGTTGGTATGGAAACATTCGGATCACACAGTCACAATCAAGACAAAACACCAGAAACGTCAGAAAGAGATGCTGCGACAGTACAGCTCGACGAAGAGACGGCTAAACATTATGGCATATCGATAGAATCTGCACGTGAGGTCAACGACAAACTAGCAGCGGACGCTCTTGCGACTGCTATACAGCTGGGATTCTCACGGGAACAGGCTCCCTCCGACGAACAGTTGGATTCGTAAATAGAGTCGATGTCACCTGCACTCATGTACATTTCCAATACGTGAGGGGTCTGGTTGAAGGCAACCACATACGTTTCTCGCTCATTACCTGTCCAGTCCAGTATTTCATATTAAAACCGGCCAAACATGGCCGGTTTGTCTTGTCGTTTCTCGTTTAGCGGCAAAAGCCAGTAGCCCCTACTTCTCCGGTACGTGGAATTGCGATGGGTTGGCTTGGTCTTTCTTGGCCTTAGCCTCAGACTGGAGTGCAGCATCAAGCTGGGCCATGGGGTTATCAGCATCGGGCCCAGGCAGTGGTGGCACACCTGGTGGCAATGGTGGCAAGCTAGAAAAATCTGGCATTGGTGGCAGTGGCGGCAGAGCCGGCCCTTCGGCATCATCAGCTGGTGCAGCTCGGTGCTTGGCGTCGAGATCGGCCAGGGTTTCTTTGCCCGTTGGTGGCGGAAGGATATCGTCGTTGTGAGCCATCGGCACACGTGGCATGTCATTGACATTGGGGACAGTTGGCTCATGGTCGAGCGCTGCCGTCGCGGCATTGAGCGGTGCTTGGCTACCTGGTGTGTCGTCACTGTCGAGGTAGCGCCCACCCTTGTGCGAGAGGATGGTCTTGTTGCGGCCATTCTCACGCTCGCGGCGTTTGTCGTCGGCCGCTTGCTTGGTCGTAGCATTGAGTGTGCCACCTAGGCTCGGCTCACTTAGCGGCGTCTCGATGGGCTGACGCCATGGCTCAGCACTGCTGTTGCGCCCCGATGAGCGCCGTGGGGCTGGCGCGGGCTCGGGCTGTGGATTATTTTTGGCTAGTTGCTGGGCTAGCTCAGCTTCGTCAGCATCGGTCTGGCTTAACTTTTTTTTTCCAGCCTCAGCGTTGTGCGAGATAACGAGTGACTTGTCTTTGTTATTTGCCTGAGCAGGCTTCTTACTAGCCGGCTTGGCAGGCATTGGGCCTGCAGCCAGCTGCTTGGCCTCGGCGAGCTTGGCCGCAATCAGCTGTTGGTCGCCGCCAGCACTCATCAGTTGTGCGGCGAGGGTCATAACACGCGAGGTGGTCTTTTCGTTGCTAAAGCGCTCGGTGGCCGCTACAATACCGGTCAAAAAGGCTGTGGCAATATGCTTGTCGAGGAGCGGCTGCTCATCATCCGTACTATCAAAGCCCTGAGCGAGGCTGGCCGCGAGCTCACTATAGCTGCTGGCCTGAGGATCCGTCCAGACGATATTGCCCAGCGTACCTGGCGCATCAATGTGCAGCGCTGCCACTGGCGACTCGCGCAGAATACGGCCATGCCCCTTGAGCGCTGGGTCGAGGTCATCCTCGCTGCGCACACCGATCGTCACGACGAACTGCACATTGTAATCACCCTGGCTAAATTCCAAATCACTCTGGCTAATCGTTGCGCGATACGGCGTGATGAAAATCTTGACGAGGTCGCCATCGAGCTTGTAGCGCAAATGGTCGGCCTTTTCCTTATCAAGGGCAATGATGAAATCTCGCAGACTATCCACCGTGCTCTCAAAGGTACGCTCTGGCTCCAAGAAGCCCACTGCCGTTGGTACATCCCCGCTAAAGACGGCTGTGGCGTGCTTGTCGAGCTTGTTGAGCAAAAGCGTCAACCCCAGTGCTGCACTCAGCTCATCTACCGTGGGGTGGGCGTTGACCGCCACCAAAATATTATTACTCTCACCTAGTTTGTCGATGATTTGTTGCCGCACCTTTATCTCGTCCATAGCTCCTACTTTTGCCTTACCCAAAACTCCATCTATCCTACCATAAGTAATTTCGTTTCGTCAATGGCGAGTCGCGATTAACAGAGGTAACCATGCGAAGTATAGCACCTTTCTTTGTGCAAAAATTCCCAAAATGTGTGATCCTTATATCTCACACTATTTCATAATAGTTACTCTAGCCTACATACAAAAAAACACCTCTCCCTCGAGGTGTTTTGGTATATGCTCGTGCCTATTGCTTTACGCAAGCTTGACGCCAGCAGCCTTGGCAGCCTTGGCGAGCGATGCCTTGCGACGGCTTGCGGTGTTTTTCTTGAGCAAACCCTTCTTGACGGCTTTGTCAAGCTCGCTCTGGGCCTGACTCAGGGCGGCAGCGCTTGGCTCAGCGGCGAAGGCCTTGGTACTGGCCTTGATGGCGCGCTTGGTAGCAATGTTGCGCTGGCGGCGAGTAGCCGTTTGCTTCATGCGTTTGACAGCTGATTTGATGATGGGCATTAATTTCCTCTATCGCTTGTTATTATGGGTTAGTACTACAATCAAGCGCTCATTATAAGGCATGGTGCAGGATTTGTAAAGAGCCGGGCCACCACGGGGCTACTGACGCTCGCTCTTTTGCGACATAAAGCTACCGCCCCGCCACCGCAAACAAGAAGCTCTCCACTGCATCCCACGGTGGTATGCCTGTCGTCTTCATGTCAGCATCAAGCTGAGCAGCGCGCTGGGTGAGGGTGCGAATATCAGCTGGCGCGACCTGCGTGGTGAGTGGCTTGGTTTTTTTGACGACGTAGGGGTGGAGCGAGAGCTCGCGCGCAATCTCTGCCTCCCCTGCCTCGCCATAGCATGCAATCGCCGCCAGCTGAGTCCACTGCGCCCAGATGAGCGCCGCGGTTTGGTATGGGTCGTGGCTCAGGCGCAGCTCGTCTAGGGCAGCGCGCAGGGCTGGGCCTCGGCGCTCTACTGCGAGAGTTACGACATCAAAGACCGAGAACTCACGGGCCGGTGGTAACACGGTGGCAATTGCATCATCAGTAACGGTTTCGAGCTGAGCCAGCGCATCGATGGCGTGTGCCAGCTGCAGCTGGTCGATCGACCCACCATATCCCTTTTCATCCGGCACCAGAGCTCGCTCCACCATGCTGCGCACATGCGCTGGGCTCAGCGACACGCCGCGTGCATTGGCGAGCTGGCGCAGCCACCGCTCGGCGGCAGGACGCTGCCGGTCGGTCAGTGGATCAGCAGCGATAATAGTCGCGGCTTTGCACAGTGCTTTATACGTTTTGGTGCGCTTATCGAGCCCTGGCTCTACCAGCACAAGCGTCGTCTCGTCAGGGATATCATGTGCCCACTGGCCAAGCTGCTCCCAGAGGTCTGGACGCTCAGACAGGTGTCGCAGCACAATGAGCCGCTGCGCCGCAAAGAGCGACACGCCGCGCACCAACTCCGCCAAGCCTGCCGCATCAAGCTGCTGAGTATCGATGTGTTCTGCTGGCACTGGCGCATGCTGGGTAATCTTCGCCAGCTCTTGCTCTGCTACGTAGCTATTCTTCCCCACGATGAGATAAAGCATGAGCTACTCCCTCACTTCCACTTGGCACACCGGGCAAATGTGCGTCCCACGGCCTGCCACGCGAATCTTTATAATCTCTACGTCGGGGTGGCGCGGGCAGGGCTGCCCCTCACGGCGAAACACCTGTGCAAAGGCTAGGTAACTCCCCTTGTTACCCTCAGCATCGACGTAGTTGCGGTCGGTGCTGCCACCCTTGTCGATGCTCAGCTGCAGCACCTGCCGAATATGGGCAAAGAGCGCGGCAAGCTGCTCATCATCCACCATGCGCACCCGTGTGGCGGGGTGGAGCTGCGTCATCCACAGCGATTCATCGGCATAGATATTCCCCACGCCAGCGATGGTCGTTTGGTCGAGGATGGCCGCCTTGATGGTCGTACCATTGCGCCGACGAATGCGCGCGATGAATTGCGCCGCCGTAGTATGCGGGTTAAGCGGCTCGGGCCCGACTTTTTGCATAAAGGGCAGCTGCGCTACCTCTGGTGTGGGGTAGAGCTTCATCCAGCCAAATTTGCGCAGGTCATTAAAGTACAAATGCGCGCCATCCGCAAAGGTCAGCGCTACCCGCGTTAAGCGGTCAGGTAGTTCGTGGAGAAAGCTATCGTTTGGGTGGCCACCACCCCAGCGCTCCTCACCAACGAAGAGCAGTTGGCCCGTCATCTTGAGGTGCACCACCAGCGTGTAATTGGTGCTCAGGCGAATCAGCAATACCTTAGCGCGGCGCTCTACCGCCGTGATGGTCGCACCGTGCAGGAAGTGCGCCACCGCTGTGGGGTCGTTGGGGAAGCTCTTGGGTGAGTCATACACCGTGCTTGCCACAACCTGCCTCCCCACCACCAAGCGAGCTAAGCTCGTACGAATCGTCTCAACTTCAGGGAGCTCAGGCATGGGCATACTCCATCGCCCAGACAACCGCCACAAAAAGCGAAAAATACACCGCCTGCCCCACCAGCATAATATAGCGACGCCACGGCTTGGCAAAGAAGTAGCAGCCAAGAACAATGGCCTGGCACACCATAGCGCCACTCGTCACCACCCACACCACTGAGGAAGCATCACTCAGCAGGACAAGAGTTTCGATGATCGTAATAACTGGTATACAGCCCCACGCTGCAATGTTGTGGATCAGCGTGCGCCGCTGACTCATGCCAAATGGCACCAATCCCATCACGCAAAAGTTAAGGCTCACAACAAGAAGGAGGAGCTGCATCGCAAGTGGCGACGCCGACTGCACAGCCCACAGCGCAAGGCTCAGGCCAGTCAGTGGCAAGAGGATCTTACCCGCAATCACCGTCCTCGTCCGCTGCTCAATATGCATACTGAGCGTCTTGCCAAGCTGCGGCGGCACCATCCATAGTGTGTAGATAAGCAACACAAGCAAACAACCGGCCATCAGCCCAAGCCATACCGTCGTCATCACTCCCCCACCAGCTCCTCAAGCTCGGCCATTGTGCGGCTATTGGCTGTGTGGAGAATGGCGCGCATGCCAGCGGCTTCGGCCCCAGAGCAGTTGTCCAGCCGGTCGTCGATCATCACGCACTGGCCAGGTGACACGCCGAGCCGATCTGCTGCTAGCTCGAAGGCTTCGCGGCTTGGCTTGGCAACATGCTCGGCATATGAGAGCACCACCGCATCAAAGAGCTCACGCAGCTCGTCAGGAGCAAACAGCCGCTCGATCGTATCGCTCCCCACATTGCTCAGCAGACCGACCTTGATGGCTGGGTAGCGCTGGCGCAGCGTGTGGATCATAGCGATCAGCTCGCTATTGCGCACATGCACCTGCTCGAGCAACGCCGCTATCTGGGCTGGCGTTTGCTCCGAGAGCCGTGCCACCTCTGCAATAAACTCCTGCCGCGAGATATAGCCATAGTCCGACTGCTTATTAATATCCTCTAGCTCGGCCCGGCGATCCGGCGGGCTACTCGCCATCAGCACCTCGATGCTCCCACCATAGAGCACACCAAAACAATCAAAAATTACTGCACGAATCATACGCTCGATTATACCATTGGCAATAGAGTGTGGCTAGCATGAGCTCTTCCTCCCTATTTTCTTATCCAATAAATTATACAAGCAAATCATCATAATTGCTTTTAAGCCCAGCACGCAAGGCCGACATACAAGCAAAATATCAACCTGTATAATATTCCACCCGATGGGAATATAAAGAGACACGGCGTAAGATCACCAAGACTCTGCTCAGACCTTAGACACCAGCCACGCAGCGCCTTTTTATTGTGTCTTATCAAACATCGGTGCAAAGCCAGGGATCTGGTTAGCAAAGAGTGCATGAATCTTAGGTACATCGGCCTTCATCGAGCCGGGCGAACCTTGACAGCTCGATGTCCAGATGCGCGTCTTCGTCGTGCCGCTCTCCATCGTCTCGAAGGTGTAGAGCCGCCCAGCAGTAGCACACACCCCACGCACGTCGTCATCATCCACACTGCGCGTATCTTGGATCTGCGCCTTGCTCAGGGCATACACAAGCTGCTCGTAGGCCTGCTGGTTGTTCTCAAACTCTTTGCGGTCGAGCTGCTTGTCTAAGTAGCCTTGGTACACTGTATACGTCCGCTTATTGGGCGAAATCTCGATCTGGTACGAGCGGAAGGTCTCGTCTGCCACAATCGGCCCGCGCACCGTCCAGCGTACACTGTTGGTTGCATTATGCGCCACCACTTGGTCATAGAAACTCTCGGTCGATTGCTGCGTATTGGTGTTATTCGACTCCTGGCGAGTCGCCACCATGCGAATAACCGATGCCACCGCTGCCACCACCAACGAAATCACCAAGATAGTGACAATAATCGGAAAAACTTTTGGCCGCTCGCCTTTATACATGAGAGTACAATACCACAAAGC
Source organism: uncultured Candidatus Saccharibacteria bacterium (assembly GCA_963522835.1). Classification (GTDB taxonomy): domain Bacteria; phylum Patescibacteriota; class Saccharimonadia; order Saccharimonadales; family Saccharimonadaceae; genus Saccharimonas. The sequence continues at coordinate 45,151 of CAUQZB010000002.1, read as the reverse complement.
CTACGAAAACTCAATAGATCCAAGAGTATAATGCGGAAAAACCCCTGTGATTATGCCGCAAGTACTCACGAGCACCGACTACACAAGTTAGTGCCAACTGACACGCTGCTTGCTGCCAAGAAACGTGTTGGTTGTTTTTGTATTCTTTTGGAATGGCGTATTTTCGGGCTTCTTGGCAAAGGAACGATGAGACGATGTCTCAACAAATACATTTGGGTGGTTTTGCGTGTTCTCGGGAGGTGGCGCTGCAGCGAGCTTTTGCTCTTGCATCTGCTGCATCAACTGCATAGCAGGCTCCGACTGCTCAAGACGGCGACCCAACTCAGCGAGGTTCTCATTCGTCTCGCTCTCAATATTGCGGTCAGAGAAAAAGCTCCCATAACCACTGACAAAACGTGCGAGTGATGGGTCAACTGCCGCAAGTGCATCATATGAAATATCACCATTTTTGACGCACAGCAAGAACTCCTCTGCTGCAACAGCTCGCACTGCTTCATGCGCTTTTTCGGTATTGAGAATATCACCATGTGTCCCAGTATACATCTGATCTTTGCCCATCACATACTCACCAGTATCGCCCACGCCAGCCTCCAGCACTTCTGTGGTAACGCGGGTTTCTATGTTCTGTTTGAGGCGATCATTGTCCGTATCAAGATGCTTGTTAATGCCAAGCTTTTCAAACTGCTGCTGCACCTTGGTCTTGGTCTTGCCTACTTGATTGTCGAATTTCCCTTTCTGGTTGACATGGATCGAGTCGCCCAAGCCATCGATCACATCAAGCGCCGCAAGCCGCGAGTCACCCTCCCCAGCCAAACGATCGGCTGTCGATGCATCAAGCTGATTATACACTTTGCGTGCACTCGTCCGGCGGCCATTTAATAGGTGATCGCCTTCGTCCTCAGGAGTAAGTGGCTCATACTGCTCATCCGGCAAAACACTATCCTCCTCTGCCTTGTCAGGTTCGTCAGTCTTGCTCACGTCCCAGTAGAAGCGATTTATTGCCATCTCATCAGGGTTCTCTCGCTTATGGGCTTGGGGAGTGCCATACAGTGCATTCACCTGCGCGGCAAGGACATCCATCCGCGGGTCGCTATTCTTTGGCGTGGTATCTATTTTTTCGAAGGTAGTGCCGCTGGGCGCGCTGTTGCCGCCAAGGCCGGCGTAGAGACTCTCTGCCGCGGCTTTATTCTTCTTAAGCTGCGCAGAATCTGCCACTTGAGTGATACCATACTTCTCACGAAGTCTTTTTCGTTCGTCTGGTGGAAGCTCGTAATAATTACCAGGTAATTTGTTTGTTGTCTGGGGGTACATCTGGTTTTCTCCGCTTGTAGGGCTGTTGTTATTCGTTTGTTACACAATAGAACCTCCAGCAAGAAAAGTCAAGCTAGCTGCCTGTGTATAGATATATGTTTTCTCTTCTTTATATTTTATACAGTCGATGAAAAAGAAGTGTATGGGTGTAGAAGATTAGTGACTTTGCTCGCGCGCCGCACCTACGCTGCGCGAACAAGCGCATTATCACCTTGTGGCAGGTCACTACTACCCACGTCTGCTCCGTCTGGTGCAGCACTAATCTGGTTCCAGTCTTCTAAATATGGTGCCACCGTGCGGTCACCACCCTCAATCGGTGTTTCAACCGCCACAACCAAAGGCGGCCTCCCTTCATAACAGTCAATAACGTATTGCGTTGTTCCCTGCTCACTCGTTGTTGTCACAACCATCCGAGCTGTTGCATCATCTGGCACAAGACCAGTTGTGCCAAATGTATCACGAGTAAATTGGCATGCATCGGTCACTCGCGCCTCATACGGTTCTCCACCCACATCACAGCAGACCACTCGCCAATCGGCCAGATCCATCGAGCCAAATTCATAATGCTTTAGGGCGACCATATTGCCTGCCGGATCGTACAAAAAGCCATAGGTTGGCCCCTTCTTTTCTATCGCGCGCAACTTGTCGAGCCGAGCGTCAAGCTTCTCTCGCTCTTTTTTATCCAGGGATTGATCTGCCAATCGACTCTCAATTTCTCTCTCTTCTCTCTGCACCTCCGCTTCAAATAGCTGACGCGTCGCTCCTTCGATCGCCGTGCGCCGCTCCATCTCCGCTTCAGTCAGGGGCTGCAGCTCACCACTCGCCTGAGCTGCTTCAACGATGGCATCGTGCGTCGCCTGGTAGACAGAGCGATCGAGGCTATCGGCAGACGCCTCTGGATCGTGCGGATCGGGCAGCTCAAGGCCAGCTCGCTCTTCACCATTAGAAAATGATATATCTGCTGCTTCGCCCTGTGCCATGCCCAACCTCTATTCTGTTTTGCTTGTGATGGCCCAGATTATACACCACTCCAAGTGATTTGTCTATAGTCTGACCTCTGTTCGGTCGGTGTTCTTAGACCTGTCCCCAATTATCACCAATCGAGACGTCGACTTTGAGCTTAACACCAAGCTGCGGATAAATATGCTCCATTGTCTCGCGCAGGATATGGCTCACCTGCTCGGCATAGGCGCGCGGGCACTCTACCATAATGCTATCGTGAATCTGCACCACCTGCCAACCGAGCGGCTGGCCATCGCCATCGGCCAGCTGCTCTCCAGCCTGGGCCAGCTTATCTTCCACCGCCAGCATAGCAAGCTTCATAAGGTCAGCCTCGGTACCTTGGATCGGCATATTGGCAGCCGCTCGCTCGGCAGCGCTGCGCACCGCAAAGTTACGCGACGCAACATCCGGCGTCCAGCGGCGGCGACCAAACAGCGTCTGGACAAAGCCCGCATCATGCGCCTGCTGGATAGTCTGCGCCATATAGGCTTTGAGCTTCGGCCGAAGGCGATAATACTCATCAATAAAGTGCTGCGCCTCGGCATAGCTCATATGGGCCGCAGCAGCCAAGCCATGCTGGCTCATCCCATAGAGCACCCCAAAATTCACCACCTTGGCTCGGCGGCGCTGCTCCTTCGTCACGACGTCTAGCGGCACGCCATAGACCTGGGCGGCCGTATTAGCATGGATGTCGATATCGGTATTAAAATCACGAATCATTGCCTCCTCCCCCGACAGCACTGCTGCCAGGCGCAGCTCAAACTGCGAATAGTCGGCATTGACAAACACATTGCCCGGTGCCGGCACAAAGGCATCGCGGATATGCCGCCCCAGCTCGCTGCGGATAGGGATGTTTTGCAAATTTGGGTCGGTACTGCTGAGCCGGCCCGTCGCCACCACATCTTGGTTGAAGGTAGTGTGGATATAGCCAGCGTCGTCGGTCAGCTGCGGCAAGGCCTGGACATACGTGTTTTGCAGCTTCGTCAGCTCGCGGTAGCGCTCCACCAGCCCAATAATCGGGTGATGCGGCCGGAGCTTATCCAGCTCCTTCTGGCTCGTCGAGTAACCCGTCTTGCCCTTCTTAATCCCCGCTGTTGGCAGCTGGAGTTTCACAAAGAGCGCCTCGGCTAGCTGGGCCGGGCTGCCAATATTAAGCTCATACCCCACCATGCCATAGATCTGCTGCCGCAACTCGGCGATCTCGCTACTCAGGGTGCGCTGCATCGCCGCAAGCGTGCGGCTATCGAGCCGGATGCCACGCCACTCCATCCGCGCCAGCACAGGGATGAGCGGAAAGTCCATCGTCCGGGCCACTCGGGCAAGCTCGGGCAGCGCATCAAGTGCCTGAGCTTGCTCGTCGTACACCGCCCAGAGCGCACTAATGGCTAGGCGTGGGTCGTCGAGCGATTCCAGCCCCGCGAGATCAGCCAGCGCCCGCGACGTACGCAGTGGATTGAGCAAGAACGACCCCTGAGCGGTATCATGCTTCACGACTGGCAATTGCTGCACGCCACGAGCCAGCAATTGGTGCAATAATTCCTTGGTGCGATGCCCAACGATTGGCACATGCGGGATAACGTCAATTGCATCACGCCAGCTCAGGCGGGCTGCCTTGCCCCGCTCGTGGCTCACCCACACGCCGCCCTCGACTGGCCAGACCAGCAGCTCTTTGGCCATCAGGAAGAGCGCCTTAGCTTGGTGAGCAGGCAGCTCGGCCGCATGCTGCACCACTGGTGCATCGGGCGGCTGGGTGTTCTCTGCCGCTTGCATCTGTGGCGGGAGTTGGCGCAGCAAACTACGAAACTCCAGCCGCTGCAACATCGCCCGCACTGCCGCTGGGTCGCAGTTGTCCATTGCCATCGCTGCTCGGTCAAGCGTCACTGGTGCATCGGTATACAGCCGGGCTAGCTCGCGGCTCATGTAGGCTGAGTCTTTGCCCTGCTCCAGCTTGCGCCGCAAGGTATCTTTGACCTGCCAGAGATTATCATAGAGGTTGTCAAGCGTGTCGAATTGCTGCAGCAGCTTAACCGCCGTCTTCTCCCCCACCCCCGGCACACCGGGGATATTATCCGACGCATCACCCTTCAGGCTCTTGAAGTCGAGGAACTGGCCAATCCGAATACCATAGCGCTGCTCGAAGGCGGGGATGTCGAATTTGTCGATGTTGGTCAAGCCTTTCTTGAGGGCATAGAGGTAGGTATTTTGGTCGAGTATTTGCAGGGCATCGAGGTCGCTCGTAATGAGATACGTCTCGATATCCCCTTCCTGCTCAGCCTGAGCGTCGAGCGTCGCCATAATATCGTCCGCCTCGTAATCATCAAACTCATACAGCGGCCAACCAAAGGCCTGTAAAAGCTCGTGCAACAGTGGTATCTGGGCGTAAAAATCTGGCGGAGCCGGTTTGCGGCCTGCCTTGTATTGGTCGTAAATGGCAAGACGCCGGCGGATGTTCGTCTTGGGCTTGTCCCACGCCACACACACGTAGTCTGGCTGAAGGCGCTTGATCAGCTCCAAGCTCAGCGCCGCAAAGCCATACACCCCACCGGTTGGCGTGCCATCAGCCGTCGAGAGGTTGGGCATGGCATAGTACCCACGGTAGAACACACTTTTGCCATCAATAATCACGAGGCGCTTCATCATAGTTCTAGTATAGCATTGGTGAAGCGCTGAACGGCATGGGAGTATCTCGCAGCCGCACCTCTCCCTTGCTAATTGCCATCCGCACTACGGCGCGGGCGGCGCGCGGTGACGGCGGCGACGCCACCACCACACCAGCCAGCCAGCCAGTGCGATGAGTAGCAAACACAGGCTTATCAGCAGTGCTGGCACAAAGTTGCTGATAAGTTCGGCCAGCGGGCCCTGCGCAGCAAACGCACCCTTTTTCTTCTTCACCGTCATCCGTTTGGTGCCCGGCTTTTTATCTTTCTTGTCGTCCTTTTTCTCTGGTGGAGTAGCCGGTGGTTTTTCGCTAGTGGTTGGAGTGCCACTTTGGTATATCTTGACATAGTCGATAAGGAAGGTTTGGTTGGCAAACTTCTTCGATGAGTCGGGCGGGTGCTCCTCACTCTTCCACTCCACATAATCGTTGAGAATAACGTACCACGTATCGTCAAAAACCTGCTTGAATTGGCTCGCATCCATGCCCATTTTTGCTGGTTTTTCTGCCGGAACTCGAGTGGTTGGATGACTTTTTTCATCGCCCGCTCGATAGTTATACACCAGCACCGGCTGGTTATCCACGAAGAACTTGACCGTCTCACCATCGTATTCCGTCGCCCAGACATGCCAGTTGTTCGCCAATGTCACTGGGGACGGTATGAGGTTCTCTCGGCTATGCCCTAACCCCTTCGTCTTCCATATCTGCGATGACGGGCTGTGGTAGCAGCGAATATGCGTCGTCGACCAAGTGTAGGTCGGTGTCCATGAATACCACTCTAGCATGTCGAGCTCACCATAGGGGTCATTCGCTTGCTTGTTGTTGCTACAGTTGGCAAGCGTCACACTATTGCGCAGCCAAATAGCTGGGCGCGTCCCATTCTCGCCATTCCAATTAATCTTCGCTCGTACCTCCACACGGAATGGCTTATGCCCATCGAGCACCCGACCTGACTCCACTCGCCCACTCTGGTAGCGTGTCATCTTGCCCGACGGGCACGGCTCTTGGCTCGCATTACTATCGCCCAGTGGCTCAGCCACACTCGACACGCAGTGACGCCGGGTGGTAATCTGCAAAGCACCGTTAGTTACCGCAACGTTATTGGCGCTATATGCCAAATGTTCCTTGCCATAATTATCTTTATTTTGCTGAAGAATCTTCCAATTCGATAGTGGCGTCGTAAACTCCTCGTTATACACCATCTGCCACTGCTGCGCCTGGGCAACCCCACCAAATATCACCGACACAGCACCCGCAATGAGCACACTCATCACTCCACTCACTAACCCACCTTGTCGCTGCACTCCTATCTCCTCAGTCTGCACTATCTGTGCTTATATACGTTATTATATAAGTGTACACATTTCGTCGGATTTTTCAATTGCTATAGCATGAGCGATATCTTGCAGAACAAAACGCGGCGTTGCGTCACAAGACGAACCACACCCACGCCGCCCCATCTCTACCACTCAATAGCACCCCTCGCTGCGTGCTAAAAGGGGTGCTACTTTGCTACAAAATATATCGTTTGTGCGAACGTGGAGGTTGGTGTTTTTGTTACAGATTGTCTGAGATTTGGGCTTTTTTGACTTGCCCTGCCCACCGACGCGCTGCTTCGCGCTGTTTCTTCGTTGTGCCACCAACAATCAAACTATCGTCATCCTGCTCACCCCTCATCGTACGATCTAACCAACTTGCTAAACACTGCTGCTGCACTGAGCACATACTATCACACCTGCTTTGCAAACTGTACTCTCCAAGCGATATCGGCCTTCCGAGAATACTCTGGTTTGCTTGCATCAGGGCTGGGGATATCGAGATCGAAATTGAACGCGCCTTTTGAGCCGCACGCCGCCAAGGCAACCCACTCCGACATATCTGGTACTTCCTCTCCCCGGAGTAGCTACTCTGCAACATACCGTGCAGGACTTACACCATCACTCTTCATTCGTTCTCGCATTGCCTGTGCGGCAGGGGTCGGCTTTCTTGGTTGTTCACGCGTCATAAGTTTTTTCTCTTTTGCTATACAAAACGTTGGCTTCTGCATTATTCCACACCACTGTTATTTTGCCAAGCATAAGCAAAGTAGTGCGCTGCTTATCACCCTACCCCCCCATTGCTCAGCGCCGCCGGACGTGCCGCCGCTTAGGTTTGGGTGCGCCCCACTGCCGGCGGTCGGCTTGGGTTGTGCCACCACGGACATCACCAGCAGCGATAATACGCTGGTATCCCCGCAGTGCAAAGAGTAAGCATTCAGCCGCCACCGGGCACCCAGCACAATCTTCACGCCGCTCGGGTTCTAGCCGTTGCCCTGTCTCGGCATCAATACACAGTGCCAAGCGAGCAAAAGCCTGCGACGCAGGGATATGCCCAATGTGCCGCCGCTCAGCCATACACTGCTCTGCCCAGGCGATCCGCACCCGAGGCGTATCATTGGCGTGAACAGCGTGGTGCATAGCGCTCGTGAGTGTGGTGGACTGGCTGGGGAGATCGGCTGGCGTAGGACCATCCGTCAGTTGTCTGCGCTGCTGTGCCGTTAAACCAGCACAGATCCCCGACACTCCTTCTCTCACCGCATATGCCGCACACACATCAATCACCGCACAACCAATGCAGCGCCGCAGCGCCAATGCCGTGTCCTCTGGTTTGCCACTAAAATATTCTTCGCTCGTGGCCGGGCTACAGGCAGCATCGCGCATCCATTGCGACGGAAGCGCCGCTCCCTCTCGCTGCCGCACCCGCATCCGCAAATAGAAGATGCGCGACACACAGTCGATCGGTGCGTAGCGGGGGAATCGTTCTGGTCGTGATGGCTGTGCAGCTGGCTGCTCTTCCATACTATCTTTATTGTACCATTCCCCACGCTGCCAACCATAAGCGCTATTATCTGCTATACTAGAAATATGAATCATCCATCTCACCCGACGACAATCCTTGCCTTTGTTGGCCTCTCAGGCGCAGGCAAGAGCGAGGCGGTCAACCACGTGGCACGCCTTGGCATCCCCAAGGTCTACGCTGGTGGCATCCTCTACGACGAAATGCGCCGCCGCGGCATCGCCATCACCCCGCAGTCGCAAGCCGAATTTCGCAAAGCCTGGCGCGAAGAGGCTGGCAAAGACATCATCATCCGCACTGCTGCCGAGCAAATGCAGCGCCTCGCCGCCGCCGGGCAGCGCCACATCCTCTTTGACGGGCTCTACTCCTGGACGGAGTACAAGTATCTCACCCACCACTTCCCGGGTGAGCTCGTTGTGGCGGCCATCGTCGCGCCCAAACAGCTCCGCCACCGCCGCCTCGCCCAGCGACCCGAGCGGCCCTTTACTGCGCAGGAGGCAATCGCCCGCGACTGGTCGGAGATTGAGGATATTGAGAAGGGTGGCCCCATCGCCATTGCCGACCACTTTATCTCCAACAGCCACAATCTCACCGAGCTCCACCAGCAGGTCGACGCCCTCTGCCGCGAGATTGGTTGGATGTAAAATACCCCGGTGGGGTATATAAATCATCAGATAATTGACACAATACCCTTCCTCTGCTATAATTCTCCCACAAATCACGTGTGTGTAAGGCAAATGCACACTACGATAATAGCCTAATACGAGGAGTCTATGAACAACCAGCCAACGCCCCAGCAGCCTGCCACACCGCAGCCAGCACCACAACCACAACCAGCCGTGCAGCCACAGCCGGTGGCCCAACCACAGCCGCAGCCGCAACAGACATATCAATATCAACAACCCTACCAGCAGCCAGTTGCGCCAGTGCCACAGCCAGCTATTCAGCCACAGCCAACACCATATGCCTATCCCGTTCATTATGACAACCCTGGTGAGACACTGGGGGTTATTGGATGCGTCTTGAGCTTCTTTGGTATCTCTATCGGTGGTATTCTCCTTGGCATTATTTCGCGCAATAAGTCTAAGGAAGCCGGTATGTCTACAACGTGGGGTAACGTTAGTCTGGGCTGGGGCATCTTTGGGTCAGTCTGCTGGTGTCTTATCTGGCTTTTCTGGATACTTGTGTTTGTTGGTGTATTGTCCAAGCCATCTTGGTGGTACTATTATTACTACTAAGCCACTTACTTCGATATAAAAATACCCAGCACACTACTGGGTATTTTTATGTAAAGTATTTTGGGAGTACCTTCTGCATTTTTAGGGCTTTCGTATTCACCCCTCTACAATCATGATCTCTATTTCTTGGTAGCGATAGTAGGAGTGGGTATTCGAGAGGTTTGTGCCCTCACAGCAAAGTAAATAGCCATTATTATACAGAAGCTTCACCAAAAAACCATACAGTAACGACTTTTGCAAGCAATTTATCCAAATAATCGACATACATACTGTATGCCGATTATTCTCGTACACTATCCCCTACTGCTGCAAATACTCGTACAGCTTCTTGGCATCCTTGTGCTTGCGCAGCTTGGCCAGGGCCTTGGCCTCAATCTGGCGGATGCGCTCGCGCGTCACGGCAAACTCCTGCCCAACTTCCTCTAGTGTATGGCTCTTGCCATTCTCTAGGCCAAAGCGCATTTTAATAATCTTCTGCTCGCGGTCACTTAAGGTCGAGAGGATGTCTTGCACCTGCTCCTTGAGAAGCTGGTTGGAGGCCGATTCTTCAGGGCTGACCGTATCTTCGTCCTCAATAAAGTCCCCCAGCACCGACTCCTCCGAGTCGTCGCCATCGCGCCCCACACCAGCGTCCAGGCTGCTGATGTCTTGCTTGATTTTCATCACATATTCGACCTTATCCGGCTCCATATCGAGCTCTTTGGCAAGCTCGGTAATGGTTGGCTCACGGTTGAGGTCTTGCGTGAGGCGGCGCTGGGTGCGCAGCAGCTTATTAATCGTCTCCACCATGTGGACGGGGATGCGAATGGTGCGCGCTTGGTCGGCAATCGCACGAGTGATCGCCTGGCGAATCCACCAGGTGGCATAGGTGCTAAACTTAAAGCCTTTATCTGGGTCAAACTTCTCCACCGCTCGCAGCAGCCCAGTGTGTCCTTCTTGGATGAGATCGAGAAAATCGAGGCCACGACCACTATACCGCTTGGCAATGCTTACCACCAGGCGCATATTAGCCTCGGCCATTTTGTCTTTGGCACGCTTATCGCCCTGCTTGATGCGATAAGCGAGATCAACCTCTTCGTCAGCACTCAGTAGCGGGATCTTGCCGATCTCACGCAGATGCAGCCGGACCGAGTCGTCACTAATATCATCAAAGTATTGGTTACTGTTGAGAATCTCCTCTGGCGTGTCTTCTTCCTCAAGTGCTGCGAGGTCGGGCTCCATATCGTCGACGGCTAGATCCATGATCGGTGGCTGGGCATCGGGCGGCGCTGCCTGAGCTGTGGTTGCTGGTTTTTTTTGCTTGGTATCCTTATCGTCGGTTGCCACGCGCTATCTCCTTGATTAATTGGTTCAGTTGCTCGCGCAAAGCAGCGGCAGCAGTCGTATCGCCGCTCTCTTCTGCTTGGCGCAAGTGGGTGATGAGATCTTGTTTGTGTTGCTGCTTGTGTTCGGTTTCGATCTGCCGCAAAAGCCGGGCGGTCTCGTAGTAGCGATCGGTCTCGCTCCACGCACCATACCGAGCGTCGGCACGTACCCGCACCATTGTAATATACTCGTCAAAATTTTGCAATGGCGGCGGCGTAGTGGTAAGAGGTTGCCCGTGGTGCGCCGCATAGTACTGAGCCAAGGCCTGGCGCGCCTCCCCCGCAAAGAGCTGTGAGTCAACTCGCCCAAACAACTCCTGGCTCGGCCCATCGAGCATCGCCAGCGCAAGCACGTCGTCTTGTACGAGGTAGCGATTGCGTGGTGCAGCCGCAGCCGCCTTAATGGCCTTGCGGATGGGTGCAGCCGGTGCCGTTTGCTGCGCCTTGGCCTGCACAGCCTGCACACTAGAGCCCACCGCCTGAGCAATCTGCCGCTGGTAGTGCTCGCGCTCCACTGGGTCGCCCAAACGATTAACAAATGCCAGCCCAACTGTCGTAAACTGCCGCTTGCCCGCCGCCGTGGTGAGATCAAGCTGCTGCCGATACTGCGCCAGGAGCCAATCCACCGCTGGCTGAGCCGCTGCAATCGCCTGCTGCCACGCTGCCACCCCCTGCTGCTGGATGAGCTCATCGGGATCTTTCGCTTCCACCGGCAGCGACACCACCTTTAGCTCCACCCCCGCCTGGGCGGCCAGGCCAATCGCTCGCTCTGTGGCGGCCCGCCCAGCGTTATCACCATCAAAACTCAGCCGGATATCGCCCGCCAGCCGCTTGAGCGCCCGAATATGCTGCTCCGTCATAGCAGTGCCCGCCGTCGCTACCACCGCTGCTTCGCCCGCCTGATGGCTGCTTATCACATCCATATTACCCTCGACAATCACCGCATAGCCCTGGGCCCGAATCGCCTGCTTGGCCTGCATCAAGCCAAAGACATGCCGACCTTTATCATAGAGCAGTGTCTGGGGCGTATTGAGGTATTTTGGTGCATTGGGCACATCAGCAATCAAGCGCGCTGTAAAACCAATCACCTGCCCACTCGCATCCATTAACGGCACCATCATCCGCCCACGAAAGAGGTCGCCATCATAGCGGTTCACCAAGCCCGCCTCGCGCAGCTCTGCCAGCGAAAAGCCTTTTTTCTTAAGATACGTTACCAGAGCCTGACCATCGCGCGGCGCATAGCCAATCTGAAACTGCTGGACAATCGCCTTGCTCAGCCGCCGCGTCCGAAACACATACGCCAGCGCATCCTGGCTCCGCACCAAGCAATGCTGATAAAAATTCGCCGCTAGTCGATGTGCCTCAAGCAGCCGCTGCTTGCGCCGCGCCAGGTCGCGATTACCCTTCTGCTCATACAGCGAGAGATCCACCCCTGCCTTGCGCGCAAGCAGCTCCAGCGCCTGGCGAAAGTCTAGCCCCTCTACTTCCATAATAAAGCTAAAGACATCGCCGCCCCGCCCACTACTAAAGTCATGCCAAATATTCTTCTCGGGGCTCACAAAAAAGCTCGGCGTCCGCTCACTGGTAAAGGGGCTCAGACCTTTGTAACTCCGCCCCGCCCGCTTGAGCTGCACATACTCGCCCACCACATCCTCTATATTCAAGCGCGCCCGCACCTCTTCTTTGGCATCCATAGGTATAGTATAGCGCATATAGCGTGAGCCAATCGAACTGTGTTTGCCCTCTTTTATTATTCATCCTCTCACCGGGCTTGCTGCATCCACACCACACTGGGCCTTGTCAGCACGCTAGTTGCATCACGTATCTTTAATGAGCTAGAAAAACTTTGTGTGGTATAGAAAAATACACCTGTCTCTTACTACAAAACATGAGGTATTTTTATATAGTATATAGGGGTATAGAGTATATAGTATAGAGGGGTATATACTATATAATTCATCTATCTGACCTCTGTTAGAGATTATGCTCTTTACCTCTGTTAGTGGTTGTGTTTAAATGGTATTATAGTAACTATGAATCCACAGCAACCATACACTCCCCAACCGAATGGTTCGGCACCGCAGCCCGAGCAACAGCCCCCGCAGCCCAATGCGCCGGCAGCTGCTCCGTATGTCCCCTACTATGCTACCCAAGCGGCGTCACACGGTGCGCAGGATTATGGCTATGGTGCATATAATCCGGCAACGCAGAGCCAACCAACTCAGCCACCGTATCAAGAGCAGCCCACTCCTTCATCACCGCAGCCCCAGGCTGCGCCCTACCAGCCGTATCAGCAGCAGCCACACGACCAACCAGCCGCTAGCTACGGCACAGGCCAGTCATACCACTACGCACCGCAGCCCGAACAGCAGCCAAGTCAACCCTCTCAGCAGCTGCCAACGGCAACAGCTTACCCATCCAGCTCACAAGCTGGCGCAGACTCATCACAGGGCTATGCGAGCGCCTACCCAAGCCCTAGTCAACCCACTGCACAACCCTACCAGCCACAATCGGGCGGCTACAATGGCCAGGCCTATGCCAACCCGCAGCAGCCACTCGGCGCCACTGCTATGGCTGCTACCGACGCAGACCTTGGTGCAGCAAGCGAGCCAGACACCTCCTTCCCGGTAGATTACCTCAATGAGATTGCACCCAAGCAGCAACCAGTGCAGATGAACCGCTTTGCGGTGTTTGGGCTGATCGGCGGCGTACTCTTGCTCGCCTTTAGTGCCGTCATGATGATGGTCAACAGCCAGCCCAACTACACTAAGCAAGCCCAGACCACCCTGGCGCGCATCGAGACCTTGCAAGCAGCCACCAAGGAGCAGCAATCGCGCCTGACGGAGAATGAGCTCTCGAGCATGAACACCACGCTCACCACCTCGCTCGGCAGCATGGGTACGGAGCTCAAGTCGTCGCTCAAAGATGCAAAGATCAAGACCGAGCTGATAGGCGACGCCAAAAAGACCGAAAAAGCCTACTCCGACAAACTCTCCAAAACACTCGAAGATGCTTACCTGACTGGCGCGCTTGACCGCGTCTACGCACGTGAAATGAGCTACCAGCTATCCATCCTCAAGAGTTACCTCCAAAAGCTCAAAACCGCCAGCGGCAACCGCAAAGCCATCGCTGACTACGTCGCCACCAATAGCAAGACGCTCGATGCCGCCACCAAGTCATTTAGCAACTTCACCTCAACAAAGTAGCAACGCGCTTACCGCACCTAACTCTACCAAACCAGCCCGCCTCCCTGGCGGGCTTTTTAGTAATGCGCTGGCGTATAAAAATACGCGCGCCACCATACAATAACAAACAATAGAAAAGCGCCCACACAACATGAGCGCTCCTATACTGACGATTCTCCTCAAAAGAAACGAGCGCGCTACTCCGTCACCAGCCGGTAGCTGAGCCGCGCGAGGTCGATCACTTCGTCATCGCTCAGCTGGCCGCTGCAAATAACAGTGATCCAATGTTTTTTGTTGAGGTGGTAGCCTGGCTGCACCGACTCATATCGCTCGCGCAAAGTACGGGCAAGCTGCGGGTCGCACTTGAGGCTGACGCGTAGTGGCTGCGACCCTTCGGCAACCAGCGCAAACATCTTCTCCTGCTGGCCAGGCACATCCTTGTGCCCTACCTTGTACACCGCGATATCGTCCCCAAAGGGATAGTCGAGCCACGCCCCGGGCAGGCTGAGCAAAAATTCTTCAAGCTGCTTGTGTGTCATAGCACTATAATACTACACCCACTTATGCCGCACAAAATACCCCACCATCGCCAGTGGTATGAGGATGATAAGGCCGATCATCAGCCAGAAGGCGACGTCGCTGCGAAATGGCAACTGCACGAAATTCATCCCGCCTAGGCCCGTCAAGAACGAGACTGGCATAAAGACGGTGGCAACCAAGGTGAGGCGCTTCATCACATCGTTCATACGGTTGGACACCACCGAGAGATACATATCAAGCGCGCTGGTGAGAAGATCACGCATCGTATCAATAAGCTCGTGGACGCGCCAGGCGTAGTCGTAGCTGTCGCGCACATACACGGCGCATTTTTTATCAAACAAGGCATAGCGACCGTTACTCAGGCCATTGAGCACATTCATCAGGGGGAGCACCACCTTGCGCAGGTCGGCCAGCTGGCGCTTGTAGACAAAGAGCTGCTGGAGCTGCCGATTGTCTGGGGTGCGGATCATCGTATCCTCCAGCTGGTCGGTCACATCATCGATATGGTTGAGCAGCGGCATAAATTGCTCAATAGAAAACTGGGCAATAGTCGCCAGAATAAGCGATGGCGTCTTGCTACTAGGCCGTAGCGCAGTAATGCGCTGAATGAGCTCATCGTCTAGCTTGCCCTGGTGCAGCGTAATAATCTCGGTTTTACTGAGCAAAATAGTAATGGTGTGATACTTCACATTGTGCCGACTGACGTATGGTATATCCAGCGTCAGCAGCAGCCACTGCTCCCCTTCTACCGCCTGTGGCAGCCAGCGATGCTCGCGCACCATGCGGGCCTGCAACTCGGGCAGGTGGAGCTCATCTATCAATGCTCGCCGCTGCTCGGCTGTGTCGATCGTAATATCGCGCCACAGCTCGGGCATTACAGAGCGACCTTTTGCAAATAATAACGCAGCTCCATAATGCTACCGCGGATATCCTCCAGCGCGCGGTGGTCTTCTGGCTTGGCAAATTTCTTACCGTATTTGCCCTCCATCACCACCTTCCAGGCACTCACATCGAGCATGCGATAGTGCAAACGCTGGGCCAGCTGCGGCCACCAGTGGTCGATAAAGCGGCGATCTTGGTGGATGGAGTTTCCCGCCAGCAATATCCGCCCCTCGCCAGCACACTGCGCATCACAAAACGCCAACAGCTCTTGCTCGACCTCTGCCAGCGGCTTGCCCTGAGCATTCTGCTCCTCCAGCCCACACCGCGCTGCCGGGTGCTGATCCCAAAAGCTGGCGTTGCCATCGAGGAGGCGCCTGAGCTTGGCCGCATCATGGCGCACTACCCCTTCGTACGTTGCAATCTCGGCAAAAGTCCAGTCCGTCACAATCGCTGCCACCTCTAGTATCTCATCTGTAGTAGGGTCTAGCCCCGTCATCTCTAGGTCTACCCACAAAATCCGTTTTGGTTTGAAGCTTGGTTTCATGCTTCTAGTATACTACATGTCCACCGTATAGCGCTCATCCTTAGCTGTTACCGTTATAAGAATAAGCTTTACTGGTATGCAAATTGGTGTGCTACTTTTTTGTTCAGACGAGTTTGCCTGCCCTCTCGTCTCACGCTTCACGATACAATTGTGCAGCAAATCTTCTCTTCTACCTCTGTTATTTCCGAATGGTTCACTATTGTGTTCAGGCTATGTAGATGTTTGGGTAGTGCGCAAATTTATTATTCACCATAGAAAAACCACACCCTGAGTGGGTGTGGTTGATCGCTACGCAGGCTCTTGCCTACTCAGTCTTTTTTCTTGTCCAAGCGGTCGAGCTTGAGAAAGTGGATGATCAGGTAGATGACGAATGCTGTGGCAATCAAGGTGATCAGCGAGCTCACGAAAGCTCCCCACGCGAAGTCGGCGCTGCGCCCAGCAATCTCGATATGCGTGCTAGCAGCCTCGAGCCCCTTCTGCGACCCCACGATGAACTGCACCACTGGGCTAATGAACCCCTGAACTAATTTTTTGACTGTGTCGCCGGCGGCGGTACCAATCGCCAAACCAACAGCCAGGCCAACCACGCCCTGCTCGCGAATAAACTCAGCAAAGCCGCCAATGTGGCTGTTCTTCATTTTCTGCTCTAGAGCTTGGGCAGCAGCTGCAGCCTCTTGTGCAGCCTTGCGTGGGGTGCGGCGTGCAGCAGGCTTCTTTGCAGCAGCTGCTTTGGTTTTGGTTGTTGTTCGTTCTGCCATAGGTTCTCCTTATTAACCATTGTTTATTCAAATTATAGCATATTCTGCATTAATTGCTAGCGGTCTTGTGTTGGTGGTGTTCTATGGTCGTTATTTCATTATTGCTTCATTTGCTTAGCTTGTTTGCGTGCTTTGTTGACTTTATTACGCTGCAAATCTTTAAAGCCTCGCGACAGGCGTTGTGATGGAGTCGCGATATTATCTGCATTATCATCAAAGATAACAAATGGGTGCTCGTACGTCTGTATCGCTTGCTCGACAAGTTTGGCATTGCCCGTGGCAGTCGCTACTTTGCGTAGTATATCACCAAGGAAAAAGCGATTAACTGTCGTGTCACCCGGCGAAAGGCTCGCATGGACAGTCTGCGCTAACTCAATCGCTTGTTGGCCCATGCCTTGGGATATAAGCTTCTTACATAACCGATCGGCCTCTTTCAGGTCATTACGTCGGTCAACATCTGGATAGATACCTGGTAGCTGGCTTAAACTTTCGTATGCAGCACCAAATTCGTCATGACGATTATGGATGATTGCATCATAATGAACGCGCAATAGCTCACGTCCAGGGATGGATGGCAGCGTGATAAGTTGTAACAAACTATTTCGTCTGTCACCATCACGATACTGCTGACTAGTAACATCAGCAAAGTTTAACCATGGGCGAGATGAAACAAAGGCATCACGGTTGATTGACGGCGGGAGATTCTTCACTAATTCGCTTGTCTGTAGCCAATTCACTGCGCGAAGCTCACCACTCATCAACTGATCTTGCGGGTTTTTCCACTTATCGCTTCTGTTGTCTCTTTGCATAGCTCATTCGTAGGTACATCAAGCAAAAACGAGCGCTGACTTGGCCGGTCAAATAGCATGATCACGGCATGTTGGTTAACATACCCAATATAGTGCTCTAACCCCTTAATCTGATCGAGGCACTCCGATGCCACAATAGTATAACCATAGCAATTAGCTGTCTCACGCTCGGCAATACTTTCAGCGGTAAGAAGCGGTGTACCATCTGTGGTCGGTGCAAATTCAAGCGTCTGGCGCACCAAGTGCCCCACCAAAACTGCTGCATTAGTGGCGTCTTCAAAGGCCAGCGGCGACTGCTCGTAGGCTGCGCCGATAATCTTGAGCTGCTTTGAGTCAAGCAAGCGCTCGCGGCCAATCTCGATATTTTGTGCTGCAATACGATGCTTTGGCGTCATAAGCTCTGCTGCCAGTGGCTCATGCAAAGCAGATGGGTCGGTACGTGGCGTACGCTCACCCACTACAACCGCTCCGGCGCTTCGATACCGAGCAGAGCAAGGCCAGCAGCCAGGGTGTCGCGGTAGCGCTGCACTAGGGCGAGGCGCTCGGCCTGGCGCGGGCTGCCAACGACACGGTTTTTCTCGTAGAAGCGGTTAAATTCTTGGGCAAGCTCATAGAGGTAGTGGCAGATGCCATGCACAAGATACTCGCGAGCGGCCTTCTCAACGACCTCTGGGTATTCGCTCAGCTTGCGCAGGAGCAGGCGCTCGTCATCAGTACAATCGGTTGGCTCGGCAGGCTCGGCATCGGCCTTGGCCAGGATGCTACAGGCTCGAGCATGGGCGTATTGGATATAGGGGCCAGAATTACCCTGCAGGCTCACCGTCTCATCCATATCAAAGGCGATATCGTTACCCATGCGATACTTCGCAAAGGCATATTTGATCGCCCCCAAGGCCACCTGACGCTGCACCACCGGGTCTGTGGTGAGGTTTGCCACACGCTCCTGGACGATGGTGAGTACGTCGGCCGCTCGTGCCACATTACCCAGGCGCGAGCTCATCTTGCTACCATCACCAAAGCGCACTGTGCCATTGGTCAGGTGGGTCATCCGCCCGGCTAGTTCAGGCCGGAAGAGCTCTGCCGCGGCGTATACTACGCGCATATACTCCTTTTGGTCGTTGCCAGTGATGAGAATCCGGTGGTCGAAGTGGTAGTCTGCCACCTCTTTCCAGATAACGCCAATATCCTTTGTCTCGTACGTCGGCAGGCCGTTGGACGTGACGAAGACGCGGGTGTGCAGATGCTTAGCTGGGTCACCGACGAAAACCACTGCCCCCTCAGAACGCTGCAAATTCCCCCGCTCGAGCTGCTCGTGCACCACGGCCAGGCCAATCGGTGCGGTGCTACTCTCGGGGATATAGTCGAGATGATCGACCTGAATCATCGTATAGAAGGCGTCGAAATAATCCAAGCTCCACTGGCGCGTCGTCCAATAGATCTGAGCCAGTGGCGTATTATGCTCATCATGCTCGTGGTAGCTGTAGACGAGCTTGTTGAGCTCGATAATCTCTTGCTTGGCTGTGTCGTTATCTTCATATGCTTTGGCGCCAATCACATAGGCCTGGCTAATCCACCGCGCCCGAGCAAAGACATCGCTCTCTACCTCTGTTAACTTCTCTGGTAGCTCGCCGCCTAGCGTGTGGCGCATCCCCCACAGGCACTTAGCAACGTGCAGGCCGACATCACCACCAAAGCTGGCTCGGTCTACCGCCGCGCCAACCGACTCAATGATCCGCGCCAATATATCGCCATACACCGTCTGGTACAAGTGGCCAGTGTGCAACTCTTTAAAGGCGTTGGGGCAGCTATATTCCAGCGTGTAGCGCATGCCGCCATAGATCTGCTGCGGTGCGGTATTGGCCGCCTGCCACAGCGCTGCGTCGCTCAGGCGGAGATTGATAAAGCCCGGGCCCGCCACGCTCACGTCAGAAAACTGGCCAGTCTGGCGCAGCACCGCCGCGACCTCCTCGGCAATCTCGCGGGGGTTCTTGCCCAGTGGCTTGGCAAGCTTGAGGGCAACGTTGGTCGCAAAATCACCAAACGTCGGCTCCGGCCGCGTTAATTCCACCGGTGGTGTTTGTTGATAAAGAGTGTGTACTGCATCACGAATCGTCTGTTCCATGATTATAGTATACAACAGATGCGGCGCAAGAATAGCGTAAGCGTAGCGAGAAGGTTTACGCCTTACCCTTCTGCATCCGTTTCTGCCGCTTGAGTGCCGCTTGCACTAGGCCAGCAAAGAGCGGGTGAGCCCGAAATGGCCGCGAGGCAAACTCTGGGTGAGCCTGGGTCGCAACAAAGTAGTCGCAGGTCGGTGCCTCGACGAACTCGACCAGCCTGCCATCGGGTGACGTACCCGACACCACAATCCCGCCCGCATTAATGGCAGCGAGATGCGCTTGATTCACCTCATAGCGGTGGCGATGACGCTCCACGACCTCTGTTGTGCCATATGTTTTGGCAGTGCGTGAGCCAGCCTGCAGCACCGCCGGGTAGTTGCCTAGGCGCATCGTTCCGCCGGTCGATTGCTTGCCCTGCTGGTCAGGCATAAGGTAGATGACGGCATCATCCGGCGCGGCACCACACTCCGCACTACCAGCCTGGGCCAAGCCACCACGGCGGGCAGCGGCAATCACCGCCACCTGCATCCCCAGGCATATACCAAGATACGGTATATTGTGCTGCAAGCAATAACTCGCCGCCGCAATCTTCCCTTCTACCCCGCGCTTGCCAAAGCCGCCAGGTACCACCACAGCATCCACAGCGCTGAGCGCTGCGTCAGTCACTGTCTCGGCATTGATCCACTGGATCGTTACCTCGCTGCGGTGCGCCCAGGCGGCTGCTTTGAGCGCTTCGGTGATAGAGAGATAAGTATCGGCATTATCAACATATTTCGCCACGAGGCCAATCGTCAGCCGCTGGCGGTAGGTCTGGCTATCGTGCCGGGCGAGCTGCTGCCAGCGCGTCATATCCGGTACCGTCATATTGCCAGTAAAGCTCGCCAGCACCGGGCCCAATTCGCGCGCCACCATCAGGGGTACTTTGTAGACCGTATCGACATTTGGCATCATAATGATCCCCTCTGGCCGCACCCCGCTGGCAATGGCAATCTTATCCGCCACGCCACGCGGCGGCGCGATGCTACCCTCAGTGCGAACTGCCACCACATCGGGCATAATACCAAAGCCGCGCAGGTCAGCCATAGCATTCTGGGCTGGCTTGGTCTTGTACTCCTGGCTGGTTGCAAGAAACGGCACATACACCACATGGACGAAGAGACAGTGCTCGCGCCCCACCTCGAGGGAGAATTCGCGGATCGCCTCAACGAAGCTTAGCCCCTCATAATCTCCCACCGTGCCACCAATCTCCACAATATGCACCTGCCCTGCCGCCGCCTGGTGGATGGCTCGCTTGATCGCTTGAGTAAGGTGCGGCACCAGCTGCACCGTCTGGCCACCAAACCTCCCGGCCCGCTCATCGGCGATCAAGTCACGCAGCAGCCGCCCCGCCAGCGTAGCATTGCGCTGGGTGAGCTCGAGGTCTAAGAAGCGCTCGTAGTGGCCAAGGTCGAGATCGGTCTCCGCCCCATCTTTGGTCACGAAGCACTCGCCATGCTCCTTGGGGTTGAGTAGCCCAGCATCGACGTTGAGGTACGGGTCGCACTTTTGCACCGAGACGGTTAAGCCCTTGGCCTGCAGCACCGCGCCAATACTGGCCGCTGTGATGCCCTTACCCACCCCAGAGAGTACCCCACCGGTGACAAAAATATACTTTGGTTGGTGTGTCTGTGTCATACAATCTCCCTCTCGCGTTCTATTGTAGCATGTATCCATAAGCAGTATACCAGCAAAAAACCAGCCTGGTAGCTGGCTTTTGCTGGTTATCGACGAGCGCCACCTATTGGCAGCCCTCGCACATGGTTAGCTCCGCTGGATCTGGCATAATGACCGGGGTGCCGCCCGCCGCTGCTTGGTCGACGGCAACCTGCTGAGCAGCCAGCAGTGCCTGCTCGATGGCATCGAGCTTTTCCTCCAGCGTCATGTCGTCCGTCAGCTGGGGCTTGGTGGTCTGCGCCTGCGTGGTTGCTGGATCGGTTGTTGGTGATGTCGTTTGTGTTGTCTGCGTCATAGTTATTATTCCCTACCCGTTTTTTAGTTATAGTGTCTATTGTACGCTATATATAGCGTTTTATGCAAGGTAATGCACCCAATTTTCTGTTGTGGAATTATCATCCAGCTGGCCAATCGGTGCAACATACCACTGCGGCTGCGTGCACTGTGGGCGAAAGCTCCCCAGCTTGGCCGTATATGCCTCGGTCATGGCCGCGACCTCGTCCTCGCGGGCTTCGCGCACCGTAGTATGGAGATAAACGGCCTGCTTCGCATCATTCCACACCACAAACTCTGCCCGCCCAGTGCGAAAGGCGTTGTGTGAGTGACGTGCCTCACGATCAGACAGCCAGGCGATTGCATTGCCCACCCGCACAAAGTGCAGTGGCGTCACCAGCGGCGTGCGGTCGCGATTCACCGTAGCTAGCGCGCCAACCGGCACCGTGTCGAGAATGGTTTGTGTGAGGGTATTCATGATGGCTATATTCCTTTCGTATCTAATTTGCGAATATTATTTGCTACATCAGCGGGCCGCTCTCACTCCATTGCCAGACAAGAAAATATCTGGAGGCCAGCTACTCACCAAGCGGAAGATTGCTGTAGTATAATCTGGCCGGAACATTTTCGGTCTGGTAACGGAGCGAGAGCTCCCGTAAGGCCGGTAGACTGGTAAAATTGTTCTGTCTACTACTTCGTCGTATTCACCTCATAACTCGTATTAGTACTCTCGAAGAAGTTCACTAGCTCCAGCGTGTCGTTGGCAGCGGCCATCCACTTGGCTGGGTTGGTGACGTTGTACTCTGGTTCAAAGCCCAGCTCTTCCAGCCGCCGGTCGGTCATATACATGACATACTGGTTGACGTAGTCGGCGTTCAAGCCCAGAATGCCGCGCGGCAGCATGTCTTTGTTATAGGCCTTTTCGAGCTCGACGGCTTCCAGGATCAGGCTGCGGATTTCTTCAGCAAATTCCTCGGTCTGCAAATCCGGGTTTTCGTGCAAAATAGTCAACAGCAAGTTAATACCAAACTCCAGGTGTAGATTTTCATCCTTCGTCACCCAGTCGAGTAGCGTGCCAACGTTGCGCAGTAGATTGCGGCGGCGGAAGCTCATTCCCACCATAAAGCCGCTGTAGAACCAAATCCCTTCCAGCACGATGTTATACGCCACCAGGTTGCGCACAAAGTCCTTCTTGCCCTCCAGCGTCGTCACATCCGGGCGCTCCTCCATCATGCGCGTGACGTATTTGGTCTGGAAAGCAGCTTTATCTGCCAGGGATTTTTTACCCCAGCCCGCCGCATAAATTTCCTCACGGTCAAACGGGAAGGTCTCGATAATATACTCGAACGTCATAAAGTGATTCGCCTCTTCCCACATCTGCTTCGAAAGATACAGGTGGCACTCAGCGGCGTTCACGCAGGGGTAAATACCAAAAGCCAGCGATTTATTAATCAGCAGCTCGTTAGGATTAAGGTAGCTAATCACCGTCTTCAGGGCATGCTTTTCGTCCTCGCTCAATTTCTCAAAATCCGCCAAATCCTGGCTCAGCTGCACCTCATTAGGGAACCACGTGTTAGCCACCGCTTGGTTGTACAGGCGGTACGCCCAGTCATAGCGCACCGGCTTGAGCTGCAAGCCATCGCGTACGCCTGATCCTAAAATGCCCATTATTACCTCCTTGTTTTTGTAAAAAACGAATTAATTATTATACTATCTAGGCTTATATTTCTGGTTCCATATCTGCTGGGTGACGCCGTTTAACCGCAGAGTTGCTATTTTGCTGGCGCGAGCTCTCGGATGCCTCTGGCACTGGGAAGAGTGGTGGGTCCATACCAGCATCAAGTGCATCTTGTATGTGATGTGTTGGTGCTGCACCATCTACCTCTGCAATCGCTACAGTGCCGATAGTGTGCTGGACACCTGGTGCAAGCTCCGGTCGCTGCGTTTCATTAGCTGGCGGCTCTGTATATCGATGACCTGTTGAGTCCACCTTTACCTCTGGTATATCGCTATACTCGTGGCTCACGATTCCTTCTCCTTCCCTTCCTCCTGCTTCTTGCGTGCGCGGTAGAATCCACCAAAGCCTACGCGCTTGGCGTCTTGGTGGAGTTTTTGCTCGGTTTTGTTAGCGCGAATGGAGACCTGCTCGGACTGGTGGCGAGGCTTCACGTGCAAATAATACGTCGTTTTCAGGCCGCGACGCCAGGCTTCACTGTAGATCGTAATATACTCCTCGATATTACGCGATTCTAAGTACATATTGCGGCTAATCGCTTGATCGACCCACTTCTGAGCGCGGGCTGCTACCTCAATGAAGGCATACGGACTCAGCTGAAAGCTCGTCTTATACACATCGCGCACCGCCTGGGGGATCTGCTCCATGTGCTGGATGTCGCCTTGGTTAGTAAGCAGCTCGTCCTTGAGCTCTTCCCACAGGCCGAGTGCTTTGAGCTTGCGCACAAGGTTGGCATTAACCTCAAGGAATTTGCCATTGAGCGTGCTCCGGCTAAAGATCTGGCTAAATTGCGGGTCGATCCCTGGGGTGGTGCCCGTCACGTGCGAGATATTGGCGGTGGGCGCAATAGCCATCAGCGTGGCATTGCGCATGCCGCGTTTCACCTTGGGGCGCAGCGCCTCCCAGTCGAGGCGGCGAGTCGTGTTAATTGCTACTGCCTCACCCCGCTGCGCGCCAAGTCGATCGATCGTGTCGATAGGCAATTCCCCCTTGCTCCAGCCACTGCCAGCGAAGTTAGGATAGCTACCGCGCGTCACTGCCAGCTCGGCCGACTCATCGATAGCGTAGTAGCTAATAAACTCCGCCAGCTGATCGATCAGCTCGTACGCCGCTTCAGATTCATAGCTCAGCTCCAGCTTCTCCAGCACATCGGCCAGGCCCATAAAGCCCAGGCCAATCGCGCGGTTTTGCAAATTGCTATTCATCGCCTCTGGGATGGGTGTTGTGGTAATGTCTACAAGGTTATCGAGCTGCCGCGTAGCTGAGCGCGTCGCCTGCTCGAGCCGTGGCCAATCCCACTCCCCAGTTGCATCATTGAGGAAGGCGCTGAGGTTGATACTCACCAGGTTGCACACCGCGATATTGTGCTCATCTTGCGGCAAGGTGATCTCTGTACAGAGGTTGCTGAGGTGAATGGTGCCAGTGTTATTGTTGAGCGCGCGGAGGTTGATGGCATCCTTCCAGGTGAGCCATGGGTGGCCGGTCGCCTGCAAACTACTCAGAATTCTGTGGAATTGCTGGCGCGCAGGCAGCTTGTCATAAGCGCGTAGCTTGCCCGCTTCGGCCTGAGTAATGTAATACGCATACCGCTCGGCAAAGGCTGCACCATACAGCTCGCTCAAGTCACTGACCTCAGCTGGGTCAAAGAGATACCAGTCTTCGTCCGCCTGCACCCGGCGCATAAATTCATCGCTAATAAACACCGCTGTGTCGAGGTAGCGTGTCCGCAAATACGGGTCGCCGGAGTTCGATCGCAGGTCGATGAATTCTCTAAAATCGATGTGCCAGTTCTCCATATACACCGCTGCTGCGCCCATCTTTTTGCCTTTGCGCGACACCGCAAACAGTGCCGTGTCGACCATCTTCATAAAGGGGATTGGCCCGGTACTTGTTGTGTTGGTTGTCTTGACGGGGCTGCCCGCCGCCCGCAGCTTCGTAAAACTGACACCGATACCGCCTGTCCCTTTAGCAATCCACATCGTATCGCGCACACTCTTGGCAATCGACTCCATATCGTCCTGCACTTCCATAACGAAGCAATTGCTCAGCTGCGGGAACAACCCTCCAGCATTAACGCGGGTGCTACCGCCCGGGCTGTATTCGAGATTAGCCATGTGCTGGTAAAACTCAATGGCTGCCTCAGTCGGGTGTTCCTCATTGTAGCTCAGACCCATGGCGATGCGCATAGTAGTAAACTGCGGCACTTCGAGCGGTTCGCCGTTTTGCTTGCGCAGGGCGTAGCGGTTGCGGTTGGTCACCACACCAAGGTATTTGCTGAGTTTATCTTTACTCGGGTCAAGCGCAGCAGCCAGGCGCTCGAGGTCGAAGATCGTCTCATCTTCCATGCGCGGGTCAAGCAAGCCATCAGCCACTGCCTGACGAATATAGCGCGGGAAGGCCTCAGCGTGACGCTGGCGCAGCTCTTCATCAGTGGTATATACGCCGAGCAAATCGCGATAGATCGTGCCTAGTAGCAGGCGCGCCGCAATCGTGTCGTAGTCTGGGTCATCCTTAATATTCTGCACCACCGTCTGGATGAGCGTCTCCTCCAGCTGCTTGGTCGTCATTCCATCAAAGAGCGTCAGCTGCAGCTCACTGGCAATCTGCACGATCTTCTGCAGCGGGTCGGCCACCCCCTGGCTTGCTGCCAGCAACGCGGCATTTATCTTGGTTGTGTCGAATGGCTCGGTCGTGCCATCGCGCTTGGTAATATGAATTGTCATCATCCCTCCCCTTGGGCTCCTTACTATACGGTGCACAAAACCAGCCACCAGGGCACGCCTGGAGCCAAGCTGTATTGTTTGTCTCTCCCGTGTTTATGTGTGCTCGCTATATATGTAGCGTCTGTATCCTACTATAGACGCCAGATATGGTGCTTGGCAAGAGGTTTTGTGAAAACTACAACCGATTTTGCGGGCGACCTCTGTGGATGCTGGCGGCACACCACAGCCTCGTGTAAGAAAATATCTGGAGGCCAACGCTAGTGCACGCGGGTAGAGTTCTATTGCACCATCCGTGCCAGAACATTATATGGAGCAACAGCTATGTCACTCTATCGCCAGACCGAAAATGTTCCGGCCAGATTACACTATAGTGATCTTCCGCTCGCTGAGTGGCTGGCCTCCAAATATTTTCTTGTCTGGCGATAGAGCAGCTTGGTGTATAGTAAATAATTTTGATAATGGCTTACCGCCACTAGCGCAAACTATCTCTCGCACTACTCCCTCCGATAGAGTATAAAAACCGGTCGTAATGACCAATTTTCAGCCCAGCGCAAGAGGCCGATGTCTGGGAGACATCGACCCTTATAGCGATCTATCGGAGGGAGTGTGGGGAGGGTGAGCGTGAGAAAATACAGCGCATTAACTAACGAGTGTACGTCACTAAGAGCGCGCATTACTCTCAGACACCTCTCGGCACTCCTGCCGCAATCGCTCGAGAGGAGCATAATCATCATGGTACGGCGGCTGGCTGGCGAAGGGAGCTGGCTGATGAGCGGTGTCGCCACCATACGTCGCCACGACATTAGTATATTCCCAGCCATCTGCCCGCCCATAGCGGAAACTCCCCTGCCCCAATAGAGCAGCATACGGTGCATCCTGAGCAGCAAACAGTGGCTGGCAGGCTGGCTGGCGACTGGCAATCATATTAACCACTACACGAGCCTGGGGGCGGAGATGCCGCTTGAGTGCGGTAGCATACTCTTGTGTTGCCAGTGAGGCAGGTACATCACCATCGTTATACACATCAACAAGCACGATATCGTACTGCTCGGTGCTGCGCTCAAGGAAGACGCGCGCATCTTGGAAGATCAGTCGCACATTGGCTGGGTCGCGATAATAAAAATACTGGCGGGCAATCGGCAAGAGCCCTGGATCAATCTCTACTACATCAATCTGACTTTGTGGATAGCGCTGGGCAAGGAGGCGCGACACTGTGAAGGTTCCACCACCTAGCACCAAAATGCGCTGGCGCTGCGGCGCGCGCTCCACCGCCTGCATCATCTGGCGCGTATACCAAAATGGCAGCTGCTGCGGCTGCCCTACCACCACACCAGACTGTACACCGGCCGGGCCACTGGCAATCCCCCGGATAATCGCACCATCCTGCCGATGCCATTGCTGGAGTGTGTAGTGCGCCGCCGCGGTATCGATCGTCTGCGCAGCCTGGGCTCGCACCACTGGTGCCACGCGATAGCCCAGCGCCAAGCCCACACACAGCACACTCACCACCACGCGCCACTGCCAGCGCTGGCCTGGCACCACCAGCCAGCTGGCCAGCACGAGCAGACTAATAAGCACCACCAACACGTCGTGAATCCCCAGCCAGCCAAACAAGAAAAACCCCGCTGCAAAGGTGCCAACGATCCCACCAATCGAATTCACCGCACTGAGTGACGCCACCGACCGCCCCGTTCGCGCCAGCGTCTCTGTCTGCCGCTCCACCAGGTAGGGACTCACTGCTCCCAGTACCAGGCTGGTCGGCGCAAAGAGCAAGCTCGCCGCCACCGTAGCTTGCAGGCGGATATCGATCGGCAGCTGCGCCACCCACCGCAGTATATCGTGGTATTGGCACAGCATTGTCAGCATCAGCAGCGCCGCCCCAAGCAGCAGCCAGGCCACATCGCCATCGCGCGAGCGCATATCGGCTAGCACGCCACCCAGCCAGTAACCCAGGCTCATCGCCGCAATAATGACACCAATAATACTCGCCCACACATACGTCGACGCCCCCACCACTGGCGACATCACCCGCGCCGCCACCAGCTCAAACACCATCACACAAAACCCCGCCACAAAAGCGATCACCAAACGCCGATACGGCAGCGGCATCATCAGTCGTTTCAGTTTCATAGGAGTATTGTAGCATGGTGCAAAATGCGACGTGAATGTCCCAGTACTCTCGTATCAATATTTGGAAGCTAAACTTAGCAACAAAAAAGGTATCATAATAACCTTGTCTTCCCCGTTAGCTTTCCTCCATCACTTCATTCGATGGAGTATGAAAAATCGTTGTAATAACGAGTTTTCAGCCCTGGCGTCAAGAGGTCGATGTCTGGGAGACGTCGACCCTTATAGTGTTCCGGAGGAGGGAGTGTGGGAGGGGTGAGCGTGAGGAATAGTAAGGTTTTACATTTCTCGGGCTAGCGAAACTTGACACGCCATTCATATATTGATATATATATTAACTTTTGCTCGAAGTTTGGTTACAAGGGCAAGAGTTGCCCTTTGCTTCGAGCTCACTTTCTGGGAGAGGAGGTGAGAAGGATGGGGATTATCATTATCCTTGTTTGGATAGCCTTTGCTTTTCTGGCCATATTCACAAACCGCGACGATTAAAAGGGCTTCTAGTCCACCAACATAGCTCACTGAACCATGTCTCAATCTGATCGTAGTGCTATTTATTGCATTCTCGGGTTGAGCAATCAATCCGGGTTCAGTTTGAGCATGGTTGGTGGGCTATGTTTTTGATATTATATCGCTGCTCTTTACATCGTACCTCGATATGATATGATATTGTTATGGAAGTAACAGATTCTATCATCACCGTCAGCCATTTTTCGATGAAATTTGGCAAGACCAGCGTCATCGACGACCTCAGTTTTGAGGTAAAACGCGGCGAGACGTTTGGCTTTTTGGGGAGCAACGGCTCGGGCAAGACCACCACGATCCGCTCACTCCTCGGCATCTATCAACCAACTGGTGGCGAGTTGCTCGTCAATGGCGCGCCATACTCCGTCTCGGGCGATGTCAAGCTTGGCTACCTGCCCGAAGAGCGCGGCCTCTACAAGAAGGAGAGTGTCATCGACACGATGATCTACTTTGGCCAGCTCAAAGGCCTGAGCCGCAGCGAGGCACGCAGCAAGTCGCTCGCCTTCCTTGAGCGAGTTGGCCTAGCCGACAAAGCCAAGACCCGCCTCGACAAGCTCAGTGGTGGCCAGCAGCAAAAAGTCCAGCTGGGCATCACCATCATCAACGACCCAGAGCTTATCATTCTCGACGAGCCCACCAAAGGCTTCGACCCGGTCAACCGGCGCTTACTGATGGAGATCATTGAGGAGCATCAAGCCAAGGGTGCTACAGTGGTAATGATCACCCACCAGATGGACGAAGTTGAGCGCTTATGCGACCGCATCTTGCTGCTCAAAGATGGCGTGGCTCATGCTTATGGCACAATAGACGAGGTACGCACACAGTTTGGTGGCAAATCGCTCGACGATATCTTCATCCAGGTCTATAGCCAGCCCAGCAAGGAGGACAACTAATATGCATAACCTATCTACCGTTATTCGGTTCGAGATCACCCGCTCGCTCAAGAAGAAGTCGTTTTGGCTTGCGGCAATCAGCTTCCCGCTGGTGTTTGCCATGGTCTTTGCCGTTATATTTCTCTCTAATAAAGCCTCGGCCGATGCTGCTAAGAACCTTGAGAAGCAGTCCTTTAGCTTTGCCGTCACAGATGAATCGAAGCTTGTCAAGCCAGAGCTACTTGCCGCTACTAAAGCCCAGCCTGTCGCTGCAGCGGACAAAGACGCCACCATCAAGCGGGTCCAAGAAGGTAAGCTCGATGCCTACATCTACTACCCCAAAGACATCGCTAAGGAACGAGTCGAAGTCTACGGCAAAGACGTTGGGCTCTTCGACAACGGCCGCTACAGCAGCATCGCCACGAGCTTGCTCTCTAACTCTGTTCAATCAGAGGTCAGCCCAGCAGTGCGCATGGTTATCCAAGACAAGGTCAACACCAAAAACACCGTCTACAAAAATGGCAAAGAATACAACGCCATCAACGAGATGATCCTACCTGGGGTTTTCTTGGTGCTGTTCTACTTCCTCATTAGCTTCTTTGGCAACCAAATGCTCACCAGCACAACAGAGGAAAAGGAGAACCGCGTCATCGAGATGATCCTCACCACAGTGCACGCTCGCACGCTCATCATCGGCAAGATTATCTCGCTCATCGTCCTGGCGTTTATTCAGGGGTTGCTCGTTATTTTGCCAGTGCTCATTGCCTATATCTTCTTCAAAGATCAGCTGCAGCTGCCCGATGTCGACCTCTCGCACATTGCAGTCGACCCCGTACGGATTGGGATAGGCTTCCTTGCCTTTGCCGCGAGCTTCCTCTTCTTCACCGGAATGCTGGTGGCAATCGGCGCTGCTGTGCCAACCGCTAAGGAAGCAGGTAGCTTCTTTGCTACCATCATGATCCTGCTCTTTGCGCCGCTCTATGCCGCTGCCATGCTCGTCTCCACACCAGACGCGCTGCCAAGCAAGATCATCACCTACTTCCCACTCACCTCGCCCATCCCACTCATGCTGCGCAATGCAATTGGCAACCTCAGTGCGATGGACGCCGCCATTAGCATTAGTATCCTAGCCGTCTGTGCCGCCATCGCCATCATGATGGGTGTGCGCCTCTTCCGCTTTGGTGCGCTCGAGTACAGCCGCAAACTCAGCCTGCGCGAGATCTTTACCCGCAAGTAGTAGCTACTACCTATAACCCACTATGGCAAGAAACTAGTCCATCACCTCTGTTTCTTGCCTCATAACCCACCGCTTGGCCGGTGGGTTTTGGGTTCAATTTTACTCCCTTGACAAAATAGTGTATTCTTTCTACTATTAACAGTATCGACACATAACACACTAGAAAGGTCAAACCATGACACGAGAACACTTCTCCACTCACGAGGACAAAACCACACCTAGCGCGGTATTGCAAGCCGCCAAAAAAGGAGTGGCTGTGGCAGCATTGGTACCTGTCGCCATACTTAGCGTAACTGGCTGCTCAAACAGCGAGAGCTCAGCACCTGCTACTGCTAACAGCGAAGAGTGGACACAGGTGTGGGATGATGGATTTGGCGTTGAGCTCGACAGTCCTGGCAAGCGATGTGACGGTCCAAATCTTGTCTACAGGAGTGGAGGCCGTGGTGGTAATATTGCAGTCTCCCCCAACGACCCCCAGTGTACCGGTAAAACGCCAGAGAACATCGCGGGCACTCCGAGCCCAGAGGCCACTGCCACCGACCTAGCTACGGCAATCCCAACGCCACTGCCAACACACAAATAGCCTCATTAGATCACCACAAGCCAAGCACTCCGTATACTCTGCGGAGTGTTTTATATATTCTACCCCTGCGGCCGCTCTGCATACCGCTCATACACAGCGCGGTTGGCAGCATTGGTGTTGCGACGGAGCTCTGGAGTGTTGAGAATGCGGTAAGCATCATGACGAAGGGCTTGGTGGCGCTCAGCATAGGCTTGATCGAAAGTCGGCTCGACGGCAGCCCGCTTCTCAGGCGAAAGAGTGCGAAGATACGAGTCCTTGATCTGCTGGTAGTCGGGCAAGTCAGGGATGCTATAGATCAGCTCTAGCGCGCCATCATTTGCCCCCGCGAAGTTCTCTGCCTTGAGACGCCCCTCAAAGACCTGACGCAGCGAGTGCATCTTCTCGGCAGCTGCGCCGTTGTACTCGCCGCGCAAGATTGCATCGTACGTCACGTCATTCACAAATGGCACCGCACTTGCCACCCCAGAGGCCACCGCCTCGGCCGAGACAGTGGCGCGCGCATCGTAGTTGTACCCTTGACGCACCTGCACCGTACCATCGTCTGCCACGTATTCGATCTCGCGGCCGGTCTCGCGGATGATCTCGCGCTTTTGGCCAGCCGAGCCGGCGCGGAATTGGTGCTCGATAGCCGCCTCCTTGACGTACTCATTATCTGCCCGGAACGTGTGCTGGTTGCCACTGGCATCGGTGAGGGTAATGGCAGTATCGCCCGTGGCAGCCATAGCTTGCCATTGGTTACTATTGAGCTTAAAGTGGCGCATCAGCTGGTCTTCGGCCGCAACATGCTCACCAAATTCCTTGCGCAGCCGCGCCGTCTGGCCTGCCACCATCAAGTTCTTGTGCCCCACCCCTGTAGCGTAGTCTTGCAGCGTTTGGCCATCGACCATCCGGCGACGCAAGGCAACGCCATCGCCATCGCGCAGCACCACACCATCAGCATTGGCCACTGCCCCATCGGCGAGGAGCTCACGGTCAATCTTCGCCCGCACTTCGCGCTGCGCCATCGCACTGCGGATCTCCGTTAGCGCACCCACCTCGGCCGCTGCATAAGCGCGCCGCCCCAGACCATGGCTCAAGCCAGCTGGTACCTCACCACCAAGCTTCAGTTCATCATAGAGCGTATCCAGCTTGTGGGCAGCATTCTTGGCTTCATCAGAAGTGAGCTGGGTGTTAAGTAATCGCTGCTTAAGCTCATCATCATGCAAGAGGCGTGCGTTCCAGGCTCGGTCGCGCCGCGCTGCTCCCTCCTTGCCACGCAGGTCGGTGTAGCGGTTATATTCATCGTTGCTCCGCCCCACCGCCGATAAGTCGGCCATTGTTTCAAAGCGCTTCGTATAAGCATCGGTTCGCTGCTGAAGAGCGCGCTTCTTCAGGGCCCGCCGCCGCGCTGCATTACCCAGCCAGTTGCGCTGCGCATCGCCAGCAAGCACGCGCGATTTGCGCAGGTCTGCCCGCTGCTGCGCCCAGGTTCGCGTCCGATCGACAATGCCACGCCGTGGATCATTCATAATCGCGCCCAGCCTCCCTAGCAGCGAGCCGCTCATCCGCACCACAAAGGGCGTTAGCACCAGTGGCACCACCTGCACTGCCAAGCCAAGGATGATCAGGTTGAGATTGTTCGCATCCTTACCATTGGTCAGGATAGCCACTCCTGCCAGACGCGATCCACCAAACAATATCGACATCAGCGGAAACATCAGCATCATCGTCATAAAGAGATCCTTCCACTTATCAAAATACTTCTCTGTACTAGGCAGTACATGTAACAAGAAGGCAAAGGGCGAGATGATAACAAGAATAGTGATGAGCGCCTGACGCGCCGCAATAATCACCGCAGCGATGATGACCGCCAGCAGGACACCCACCAGCAGCGGAATAGCCATCGCCAGTGCCCCATCGGTCGCGCCCACCAATGCACTCACTCCCACCACTGCACCTACTGCACCAGCGCTACCCGTCAGCAGAGCACTCATGATATTAGGCCAGGTGATTTTATTAAGCGTGTTATAATCCGCCCCATTGACCGTCGAGGCAATATTAACAAACAGCTGCTGCAGCTGAAAGCCCAGTATGTTCGAAATATCGATTGCTGCCGCACATAGCCAAAACGACATATTGACGACGATAATTGACACGACAAGGCGCGGAAACATCTTCTTGATGCCATAATTGCTAATGCCAATACTGGTGACTTGCGAATAAATCACGATGAGCGAGACGATGATAAAGGCGATGTTGGCTAAGTCGCGCATGATCGCCCAAAAGCGAAAGAGTGTGCCATCACTACCAGACTGGAGTGGCTGCACCGCCAAGTACTGCGCCACCTGCCGGTAGAGCTGGTCAGTAATCCACGCCATAAAGTTACTCACTGGGCAGACAATCCAGCCAATACTCCCCAGCGCTGTGCCACTACAGCTGGTCGTGGCACCATCATCTTTATCTGCTTGCTCAGCGGGTTTGTCTTGGGGTTGGTTGTTATTGTTTGCCGCTTGGCCGTTATTCTCGCCATTTTGGCCATTGGCGTTGTTCTGGTTATTACCAGCGTTTTGCCCAGCTTGACCACCGTTATTTTGGTTGTTTTGGCCACCATTGTTTTGCGGTGCAGCCTCCTGCTGCCCCGAGACGGAGATAGCGATGGCATCATCCATCTTGTTGTACGTATCTGGCTCAACGAAGATATATTCCACATACGTCGCTTCCTTGGCGCGTAGTGGATCACTACCCGCTGGGAATATGATGGTCTGGCGTCGATTCGTCGTCGGCTCATACTCATAGAGGTGCACACCCGCGGGCAAGCCGCGATCTGCCACCCCTTTGTCGCTCCCCCGGTATGGTTTGAAGGTATTATGACGAAAGATAAGGTTCTCGCCCTGGCGCTGTGCCGTCTCAGCAGCATACACCGGCACAGGGGTAGCGAGCGTGAGCCCTAAGAGTGCCGTCACTAATAGTGCCAGCCACCCCGTATATTGCCGCAGACAACCCCTCGCCCGCGCAACCACTCGCCACGCTCTGTTCATGTCTTGTTCGACATTAGCATAATATAGCACAGTGGTCAAGTTTTTGCTACCTGCATGTCAAGCCGTATCTATTGCGCAACCCCTTCTAGCGTTATACAGGCTACTATTGGCGAATAGTCCTACCCCTGTACAGAGCTAAAAACTATTACTATTTATTTCATCTCTCACAAAGCAACCCAGCAACAAAAGCAAACTAACTCAGAAAATATCGACCTTGCAACCCAAGTTTTATGCGCCACGATGCCAATACCACCACCCAGCCATTCACTCCTACTCTGTTCGCACCCCACCCCAGTCTTTACAACACCGCCCATATCGTATACACTACAGCGTAGGAATAGTATCATGAAATATAAGCGATTGATCTTGGGCCTTGGTGCAGTGCTGGCAATTTTTGCCGGTAGTATTGCTGCGCCAGTGCAGGTGATGGCGGCAGGCGATGGCTGCGGTGTCCTTGATTTTACTGGAGTCAAATGTTCAAGGACCGAATACTCAGATACTGATAGTAACGCTCAAGCTAATAAGGATAGTGAAGAAAATATATCTAGTCTACTCATTGGTTTTCTCAGAATCATGAATGTCGGCGTTGGCATTGCAGCAGTTGGCGCGCTTATTTACGCTGGTATTCTCTACTCAACCGCTAGCGGTGACGCCAACAAAACAGCCCAAGCCAAGACAGTCATTACTAATGTCGTCATCGGCATTTTGGCATATGCAGTGATGGGTATTGCACTCAACTTCCTTGTGCCAGGAGGAATTATCCGATGATTCGCCGTTTATTAGGATATGGCATAAGCGTCATCGCTATTCTTTCTGTTCTGGCACCAGCTACACCTGTTCATGCCGATGCACCCTGTTCCCCGCCAAATTTTCTTGGTATGCCCGCCTGGTATCGCGGCCTTCAAGACTCGAGCGATTGCAGTTCAATCCAGACAACCGACATCCAGACGATGATCCTTACAATTGCCCTCAATATCCTCCAGGCTGCAATGGTTATCGTTGCCTATGTTGCTGTTGGGTTTATTATCAAAGGCGGCTATATGTATATGGTGAGCTCGGGCAGCCCTGATGCAATGGCCAAGGCAAAGAACACGATCCGCGATGCATTGATTGGTCTTGTCATTGCGATCTCTGCAGCAGCAATTGTTGATATGATAGCGGGGGTTATCTAAATGTGGCGTATATTCTCAGCCCTCAAAGGTGTCAGTGCACAGGATATTAAGTACCAAAGCTCCGCGGATAACTCAAGCATTCTTCAAAATGTCCTTAACACTGCTTATATTTGGGCTGGGGTGGTTGCAGTTATCGTCATTATTGTAGCGGGTTTTATGTATACCGTATCACAAGACGACCCAAGCCAAGTAAGTCGCGCCAAGAACACCCTGCTTGGTGCCATTGTTGGTCTTGCTGTTGTTCTTCTCGCTTTTGTCATTACCAATACTGTTCTAAATGGAGTCTTTTGATGAAGCTATCTCTACAGCGCACACTCTGTCTTATTGGTACAGCCCTGTTGCTTGGTCTTACCTATTCACCCTCCGCCTTTGCCCGTGTTGACGTCACAGGAGAACTCAAGACTGATAATGCCTGCGATCTAGCTACCGACGGTGATGGTAACGATGGCTGCCATGCGGTAACTTCAAGTGCACAAGGTGGTGCTCTCACCCCAATGGTTATCGTCACACGTGGTATCAACATTGCTCTCGTTGTCCTTGGTGGCGTCTCCGCTCTTATGATTGTCTATGCGGGCTTTCGTTTTACACTAGCTGGTGGCGACCCACAGAAAGTTAAGGCCGCTCGCAACACTATCCTCTATGCAGTAACAGGTCTTGTCATCGCCATACTTGCCTATGGTATAGTAAGTTGGATTACTGATAGAATATCGATAACATAAGGGAGATACAACCATCATGAATACCTTTACAAAAATACTTCTCAGCGCAAGCATCTGCTCCACTGTTGTAGCTGGTGCTGTTGCTCCATCGATCAGCGCTGCAGCGCCATCACCCATCAACACCTTTGCAGCAAGCACCACAGCAAAGGAAAAGGTTAAGGAAGGCATCAAGGGTGCTGGTGGAGACAGCAACCAAATCACTATCGGCTCAGCTATCAAAAGCATTATCGACATTATGCTCTTTGCCCTCGGTGCTATCTCCGTCATCATGATCGTCATCGGCGGTATTCGCTACACTACATCGAATGGTGACTCCAATGGTATCCAAGGCGCCAAGAACACCATTCTGTACGCTATTGTCGGCCTTGTTGTGGCTATTCTCGCCTATGCCATGGTCAATTTCGTCGTTGATAACCTCGTGAGTGGTGGCGGCCAATCCACCCCAACCGCCAACTATAATTACGTTTAGCTGCCACTATTACCTACCTCCCTTGCATTCTGCAATAAAATAGGCTCTTTTTCGGTAATTTTCTCCGTTAACTCTTAACATTTTGGCAATTTTTTGGTATATATAGATAGTACAGGTAGTACAAGATGGTACTAATGCCAATAGAAAGGATATGACAATGAAAATCAATATCAAAAAAGCTATGCTTACACTCCTCGCTGTGCCAATGCTGGCTGCAGGTGTTGCTGGGCTCGTGGCTCCACACGTTGGTGCAGCAGCTGCATCCGACAACGGTCTTGGCCTCAAGAAAGGGGTTACCTCTGCTAAAGGCAGTGACCAAGTAAGTTGTCTCTTCGGTAGCGAAAAAGAAGGCTGTACTGATGGTACTGGTATTTTCCAGACAATCGTCAATGTGATTCTCTTTATCGTTGGTGCGGTCGCCGTTATCATGATTGTGATTGGTGGTGTGCGCTACACCGTGTCAAATGGTGACTCCAATGCTGTCACTGGCGCCAAGAACACCATCATGTACGCTATTGTTGGCCTTGTCGTCGCGATCATCGCCTATGCGCTCGTCAACTTCGTCGTCGTCAATATCGGTGCCAACCAAGGGCAATAACACAATCACCTTTCTTCATTGGCTCTCTTATACCACCCTCTTGTAGGGTGGTACTTTTGTTAGGAATATACTTGTTGACGCTCGTGCATGAAATCTTGTCTCTTCTTACTGCAGAGATGTCTAATATTAGCCGTTTTTGCCTAGCACTAGCCATGCTATTCCATTTTACTCTGGCTGGAGAATCATCATCACACTGCGCTCATTATACTTTACACTCTAGAAACCTCATAATAAGCCATCGCACCATTCAGGAGGTGTTTTGGGAAGTTTCTAGTATTCTTAGCTTCTTCAACTATATACTCTAATAGAGCCGTTTTACAAAATCATTACACCCCACTACTTTTGCCACCTCTTGTATGAGCTACAACCCCCTGATTAAGATCGGTAATCTCAACAGCTCTCAACCCTTCTCCTCACTACCATTTCTCCTACAGTTATTGCAAAAGCTTTCTCTAGAACACCAGCCTCTCGGTACTAATACCAAATGACAACCTTCTGCTACCAATATTCACGCTCTGCTAAATGAGATAGAGAACATATACCTAGATACCATAAGAGGCCTCAAGGCTCGCATTACCCACTTCCCACAACTCAAAACAACCCCGCACCAGCGGGGTCATCATCTCAAAGCTCGTTTTCCCTTCTCTACAGGATCGGGATCTTCTTGGCCTGCTCTTGCTTAACCTTCTCAAAGGTGATGGTCAGCACACCATCCTTTAGCACAGCGGTCGTCTCGTCCTCGCGTACCGTTACGGGCAGCTCCAGCGTACGGCTAAATTCACCCCAGTAGCACTCTTGGTTGTGCCATTTTGTGGCCACAGTGTCGTCACCACTGCTCAGCGTGCCAACGATCGTCAAGAGCCCATCATTGATCTTCACATCCAGCTCCTCGCGGTTCACTCCAGCAGTGCGGGCCTTCACCACCAGCTGTGTCTCGGTCTCATACACATCGACTGCCAATTGGCCAGTGTAGTCCTCTTCGCTCTGGGCAGGCTCTTCGCCCCATGGCGAAGTTTGGCTCTGCTGGCTCTGGGCAGGCATTGGGTTTGCTTGGGCGTGATTCATCGGTTGGTGAGTTGGCGCAGCTGGTGCGAGCGAGTCATCACCCTCCAAAAATGCTGCCGCAAGTTCATCACCGATCAAAAGATCATCATCTTGACTCCGGGCCATAATTTCCTCCACATACTTTCTTTTGCTAATGCACAAATTACCATTTCGACAACAGTCTGGATTCATTATAGCTAATCGATGGCGTATAATCAACCGGAGAGGCCTCATGAGTGTAAAAATCACAATACCAACCTATCTTGCTAACCTCCTCGCTCCACATACCTGTTGTGGCTGCAACATCACCGGGACACTGCTCTGTGATAATTGTAAAAACGACATCATTCGCGATCCACTCTATCGTTGCCTCGAGTGTGGCCAGCCTACCCTGTCTGGCCAGTGTCAAACCTGCTCCCTGCCCTATGCAGCTGCCTGGTGTGCCCTGCAGCGTGAGGGTGCGCTGGAGCAGCTGATAGACCGCTACAAGTTTGAGCGCGCCCAAGCGGCTCAGCACACCCTCGCAGACTTGCTCGATGCCGTTACGCCGCCGCTACCGGCGGATACCATCATTGTGCCCATCCCAACCATTCCGGCACATCAGCGCCAGCGCGGGTATGACCACTGCCGGTTACTAGCCCAAGCCTTTGCCCGGCTGCGTGGCCTGCCCTGCCAGCCAGTCCTGACGCGCGCTCAAAACAGCATACAGCTGGGGAGTAGCCGTACCCAGCGCCAGCAGCAAGCCCGCCAGGCATTCGCTTGCCCCCGCACACTCTCACCAGAGGTCACCTACTGCCTTATCGATGATATTTCTACAACGGGAGCGACGATTCGCTATGCCGCACGCCGCCTCCGCGCCGCTGGTGCCCGGCAGGTTATTGCTGTGGTGGTGGCTCATCAGCCGTTTGGATAAGCCGTTGTGGTGTTGGCCCATCTATAAATCAACATGGAGAGAAGGAACAATGTTTCGGCTCTGCAGGAGGAGGGGATAAAGATAATATCCCAGGGCTTACGCAAAAGTTAGTCACCCCCATCTTTTGCCTTGCCTCATCTCATGCTATAATAAGCGAGACTGGAGAGATGACCGAGTGGTTGAAGGTACCGGTCTTGAAAACCGGCGTAGGCATCCCCTACCGTGGGTTCGAATCCCACTCTCTCCGCCATGTCGTGCTTACTCGAACCCTCGGTAGCAGGTGTGTTACTGAGGGTATTTTATATTGAATCAAATCGCCACATAGCCCAGATCTCAAAAGTTCATCTTCATCTTTCTTTATCTTATTTTTCTACCATTCTTATCCGATGGAGTATGCCCTGAGTTCTACTCTATGCTATACTAAACATATGCAGCCATCGCAATTTGATCAGTCATCAGCCTCAGATGCAGCCGACCCATCGCGCACCGCTCGTGCCGATACGCAGGCCGCAGATGAGCCCAACCCACCGCTCGAGATTCGCCGTGGGCCGAGTGAGACCAACAGCAATTCGTCGCAGGTTTCGCCCTTCCCCGACCCCACCGAGCCGCTCCTCATCTGGCAAGAGCGTGAGGTAAATGACACCACCCGCCCCCGTGGCTGGTATGTGATCTTTGGTGTGGTTGTGGTGGTACTCTTCGCGATTTCGATCTTTTTGTTTAAGTCGTACACCTTTGCGCTGCTTATTCCCATTATGGCGGTGGCGTTGATTGTCTCGCTGCAGCGGCCAGCCGCTTTGCTGAATTATAGCGCTAGCCACGCCGAGGTGGTGGTGGGCCAGCGGACTTACTCGTACGATACCTTCCGCTCCTTTAGCGTCACCGCTAAGCCCACGCAGAATTGGATTACACTCATCCCACGCAAACGCTTTGCTATGCCCATCGTCATGTACTTCCCCGAGGATGTGGGCGAGCAGCTGGTTGATCTCATCGCCTCTCACCTACCAATGAGCGAGCGCAAGCCCGACTTACTCGAGCGGCTGATTATTTACCTGCGGCTACAGTAGTAGTTTTGTACTATTATTTATCTTATGTTTTATCCGTATTCTGCTTATGTAAGTATCTCTCATTTTTTAGAACTAATTTGAAACTCCTATCTTGTTTCTATGCAAATATCACACTGTAAATTGTATTGATGAGGGTTGTATTACTGGACGACCTGTTCTAGTACAACTTGTGATATAATATCTGTCATGAGTGAGTTACTCGAAAAAATTGACCCTATAGACCTAAACGCCATCACCCCACCAGGTCAGGTTTGTACTGAGTTATTAGATTCTGCTTATATTGCTAATAGCCAGTTATCAAATGACAAAGCACCTGTTAGCTTACTCTTCTCTCAATGGTCGGACTACTCTCTACGGATAAAACAACAGACAAGAACAGATATAGTAGCCAGCCACACCGAAGGAATGGCTATTGCGATAGATAATCCTGGAGTGAGCCCAAGCGCAAATCCTATGGACTCAAAAATGAGAAGTGCTTTGTGTGAAGGTAATTTAGCAAAGGTATCAAAATTACAATGGGATACTATTGGTGAAGCATTGGATAGTAAAGGGCGCAGTTTTAATGATATAGAAAGATTGATTGGGTACTCAATGGGTTCACACTTGGCTGTGTCAGCAGCGAAGCATGCTCCAGGAGAGGTAAATTTAGCACAATTAGATCTATTTGAAATCCCAGGACTGAATAAAAAATCTAATCTATCCCTATCGATAGCTAGGCTGGCCTTAAGTTTTCTGGCTCACGGCGGCACCAAACTATCAGAAACCATCGCATCAAATCCTGACTGGGCAGCCGAGTGTCGCACCGAGAGTCCATTGTTACTGCCTAAAATGATAATACAACGACCAGCAGGCTTATGGCAATATCCTCGAGCCATAGTTCATCCGCATAATAATATTGTCGATGATTTGTTAAGCGCCAGACATCACTCACTTAGTGAAGCCATGATCACAGTAAACGCAACCGATTCTGATAAAATAAGTCCCCTTAAGTATAATAAACAGCTGGTTCAACAGTTAGGTTTAGCTGGTATGTCAGTACGAGGTTTTGAAATTATGGATTCGGTACATGCTTCCCAAGACAATATGGCTTGGTGGAAGGGTGTTTTAGAGCAAATTGATGATCGAGTGGGTAATCGGAGTTAGAGCAGACCTTAAGCGTAAGAAAGCGGCTAGGTGTTCATTTAGGTTAACTTGGCGTCTTGCCCTTGGCGCACCTCTGTGCTACAATAATAAGCGATCTGGTATTATCCAGTGCACCTTATAGTTTGGTCTGGGTAACGTTTGTTTCCCAGGTATGCACTCGTAGCTCAGCTGGATAGAGCGTTGGCTTGCGGAGCCAAAGGTCGTGCGTTCGAATCGCGCCGAGTGTACCATAGAGAACACTAACTCAGTATGTTGTTGCATGCTGAGTTTTTTTATTACACAAGAATAGAATACATATTTGGCAAATACCTAGAGATACTAGACCCACGTCTCGTTTTAATTCTTGCCCTTGCAGTATTACGGATCCACCATACCTATGGCTCAAAATCTCAGCCATTCTCATATCGCTTCTCTCGCATTTGCTTCTGTAGAATAACTAGAGACACTTCCTCATAGCATGATTTATAGCAGCCATGGGTATAAAATATTGCCTACGATAGAGCGCGCCAGCAGCTCGAAGTGCACTCTTTTCC
This sequence comes from uncultured Candidatus Saccharibacteria bacterium, assembly GCA_963522835.1. Classification (GTDB taxonomy): domain Bacteria; phylum Patescibacteriota; class Saccharimonadia; order Saccharimonadales; family Saccharimonadaceae; genus Saccharimonas. Next base: position 3,450 of record CAUQZB010000002.1, on the reverse strand, counting down.
ACACCAAAAAGCCGAGCATTTCTGCTCGGCTTTTTATGTACGCTACCAGACTTGGCTGATGGGGAGGAACCTAGTCTATGCGGCGCTTTTCGAGTTTGAGTGTGCCAATGGCGGCGCTATCGGCAGCACTTAGCTTGACGCCAGTGAGGCGAAGCTTCTTGAGGCTGCCAAATGTCGCTAGTTGGCTGCCGTTGGCCAGTGTGGTCTTGCGGCTGTAGTCGTAGAGCGAGAGCGACTCCAGGCTACCCTTGCTGGCTGCAATGTCGGCAACGTCTAGCACGAAGCCATCTTTGCCCGAGAGCGAAACCCGCTTGAGGTGCGCAAGCTTAGCAAGTGGCTTGGTGGAGGCGATTGGGTTGCCCGAGACCATCACGAGCTTGAGGTTTGCCAGGCCAGCGATTGGATCGAGCGACTCAATCTGGTTGGAATGAGCGGTCAACGAAGTCAACTTGGTTAGCTTAGCGAGCGGTGCAAGGCTCTTCACCTTGTTGCCATCAATTGCCAGCCAGTCGAGGTTCGTTGCTGCCTCGAGGCCGGTGAGGTCAGCTGCCTTGCGGTCGTCCGCTGCATCGCCTGGCAGAATGAGCGACAGGCCAGTCAGCTTTTGCATCTCACCTGCTGTCACGTCTTGTGCGGCGCCTCGGCGTGCGCCAAGGGTCTCAGACAGGCGCTTGTTGATTGCCGCCTTAAGATGGGCGTCTGGGACCGCTACAGTGCTGTTGTCGCTCTTAGTATCGGCCTCAGCGGTTTGGGCTGCATGAGCAGTGTCAGCTTTACTGGCGCTGCCCATGCCCGGCGCTTTTGGGCTTGCTTGCCCGTTGGTGGTTGCGCCGTTGGCATTATTTTGTTGTGGAGTACTACTACTCTTGCTGCTGACGTTTGGCTCGCCACCGGTCATGTTGGCATTGACCAGTGCACCACGGTTCACCTTGGTGCCGGCCTTCACAGTTGCGCCGCTTGGGTCGATTGCCTTCGCGACGTCGGCAGGCAGCTCCTTACCACTGTTGGCAGCTGGGCTACCAGCCTTGATAGTGTAGTTACTCTTGTTGTAGTCGTTGTTGTTCGCAGCTTCGCTGGTGAAGAATGGGTTGGCGCTGCGTGAGCCAGTTTGGTCGAGCGAGTTGCGCTCTAGGCCATCAATCGCCTTGCTGACCCGGCCATCCTTAGCAATGTCTGATGTCTTGCTAAAGAGAACATCGATCGGCGCGTCCGTCTGAGCCAAGTCCCAGGTAAAGACGGTTTTGTCGACATTGGTATCGTTGCGGTAGTAGACGTTGTAGTCGAGGCCAGCAAACATCTCGTTTGTACCAACCTTTGGCCCGCCAATGTTGGCACCACCCTTGGTGCGGACACCGTATGCCCAGTATGGGCTGTCGCCATCCTTAGCAGTTGCGGCACGTGATGAGATGATGTTGTTGTACATCTCTGTGCCTGTTGTGTCCCAGCTCAGGCCCTTAGCTTGCGACCAGCTCTCCGGTGCAGTACAGGTGCTGCCTTGGTAGGCATTGCAACCCCTGCTGCGGGTGTCCTCACGGACGCGGATTGGGTAAGCGGTGCGTGAGATAGAGTTGTTGTAGATCTTCGTCTTGCTACTACCCGACACTAAGATACCAGAGCCCGAACCCTCGATGATATTCGAGGCGATGATACCAGTGTGTGACACCTCGTAGAAGATCGCCATCTGGACGTTGGTAAAGTAATTGTTGACGATGTTGGTGTTGATACACCCTTCGTCACACCAGAAGCCTGGTAGCTGGTGACGCTTGGCCACAGCGATGTCGGAGTTGGTCGAGCCAGACTTCGAGTAGTCCACCACATTGTTGCGGAAGGTGAAGTTCTCGGCGTGAGTCACCTTCACATCGGCCATGCCGCACCACGACGTACAGTAGCTACCATTGGTCTCAAAGCCAGCGGCGTTGTTATTGCTAAAGGTGTTGTTTTCAAACACCGCATTCTCGATGCGGTTTGCACCAGCACCATTACCCCCGTTGTCGAGGAATTGGCTGTTCTTCACCACACTGCCCGATGCTTTATCGAGGAACAACCCCGAGTTTGAGTTCTGCGCCACGATCACATCTTGCACCAGCGAGTTCTTGCCGTTGATGGAGATGGCGATTGGCCCAGCCTTGTCATCCAGCTGTGGGTCTTTAAAGCCCCAGGTTTGGTTTGGTGCATATTGCGAAATGTTAATACCCTGCAGCTTGAAATTCTCACCTGTTGTAGTAAAGGCGCGAGTGCGCTGCGAGATCTCCGTTGTGCCAGCCGTTGGGTCTGAGCCCAGGTAGTAACTCACGGTGTCTTGCCGGCCTGGGTTGAAGTGCCCACCGCTACGCGTCGTTTGGGTGGCATCCTCTACATAGAATTTGCCTGGGCCGACCTCAGCCTTGCTACCCACCTGCGTTAGTGGCTTGTCATTAATAAAGACCTGCTCTGGGTAGGCAGCCATGCCCTCGACTTCTGGCTTGATGTTGGTCGTACAGACGTGGCAGAAGTTCTGGAAGTTGCCGGTGGCCTTCCACATATTGCCCTCGCGCGACCAGTTGGTCACGACGTCGCTACCCTTCAGCCATACCTCGGCGTTGGGTGCTGCTTGCATAGTGACATTCTTCTTTGTCACAAAAAAGTGTGGCTCGCGGTAGATACCACTCTTTGCCACCACTGTTCCGCCGTCGCTAATCTTCGTGACGGCGCGGCCAAAGCTCTTGTACGGTGCTGATTCGCTTCCGTTACCCTTGTTGTCATCCCCGTTGGGCGACACCCAGGCTACGTTGGCGTTCGGCACAGCGTAGTTTGCCTTAATATAACTATAGTTTTTATTCAGACCGGTTGCGTTCACCGAGTTGAGACCATAAAAAAGCCCGCCTATAGCGAGCCCACTCACAGCCACAACCGATGCGATGCGCATGACGATCCCACGTTTTTGACGTCTAATCTTCACTGCTCTTTCCTCCCCTTGTCGGTTGGCGTTAGATTTACGTTACAAAGACTATTCTATCATAATGGCCGCACTGGTCAATTAACCATAACCCGCATACCTGCGTAATTATCGGGCCAAAGCTCCACCCGACACCCATACTTCGCCCCTCTCGCCAGTCTTGCCCGTATATCGTACATACATAGATCATACCCCAGATAGTGCTCTTGACATTTCTGATACTTCGCATGTATTGATAGCCTCGTGTATTTCGCTATGCTCTATACAAACAAAAATATCATTGTAATATCTACAATGATTCGTTTATCTCCTGCTGTGCTGTGTTTTATGTTAAAACTATAGATTGCTAAGCAACCTCAGCATTCGTCTATTTTGACTTGTCATTCTTGAGCTGTGGATGCTACTGTGCGGCTGTTTTCGTCATAAAGCACCGAGCCAATAGCCATAGCCCAAACAATCCTGGCGGAGGAGGGGAGATTCGAACTCCCGCTGCAGGTCTCCCCACACTAACGATT
>CAUQZB010000001.1:0-164567 GCA_963522835.1 uncultured Candidatus Saccharibacteria bacterium | reverse complement strand
CCACCACCTCAATGAGCACCGCCTTAAAGGAGCAGTCATGCAGCCGCTGCCGCCTGGCGCAGATGAAGTAGGGGTACAGCACCCCCTTGCCATTCTTCGTGTTCTGCACCAGCAGCCAGCTACCACACTGCCCACACACCACCGTGCTTTTGAGGAAGTGGTTGTGCGTGCGTTGCCGCTCATCCGTGCGCCGCGAAGCGAACACCTGCTGCACGGTTTGCCACGTCTGGCTGTCTACCAGTGGCTCATGCGCACCGACATAGTCCACTCCTTGGAATGAGATGACCCCTTTATAGTAGGGCAGATGCAAAATGTTCTGCAGTCTGGTCGCTGTGATCGGCTTGGCTGGCCGCGCTGGCGACGGCGCCGTCGTCAGCCCCAACTGCCGCTGCACCGCCTTGTGTTGATCCTGCTTCCATAGACATATCCTCCTTTCGATTATTTATTTGTCTAGACATGCCAGCCGGCATGACCAGGTTGATATAGTTGCCACTGGTGGAGTATTTGGACGACTGAACGTTCTTGAAGATGCTTTATCGTATGCCATCATAAAGCGAGATGAGGCGATCTCATGCGACCACACTCGAGCAAAAGCAGAAAATCAAGAACGATGCCATTTTCCAGGGACTTTGTTTAGCACGAGACTCTGGATCGGCGGCCATAGAATACGCGCTCTATCGGCTTAAATTCATCTACAACATAGAAGATGCCGACGACTTACGAGCGATGGACGCTGCTGCAGGAGCTGTTGAAGTATATGACACACGCAAAGATAGTCTCACTCCGTATTACAAGCCACTTGAATTGCTCGAACGTTTGTTAAATTGCCACCCTTAATGCTATATTTATAGCATGGAGCGCGCTCCAAAATTTGACATAGCAACACTATGGGAGACAAAACGACAAAACGATTTATTTTGGCGTTCCGTACTTGCTTATGGTAACTACGAAGATAAGATTGCGTTGGCCACTGCTGATTCATTAAGCAAAAGTGAGCAAGAACAGATATCCTCACTGCTTGGACACATTGAATCGGTCATTCCTCAAAACTACCTGTACGATTCCGCAAGGCAGGAGCATTATCCGTTCTACGAGCTATCCTATCGCGAGATAGACCGGCAATCATACAACTCAATTCTGATACACTATCCTGGCACAAATATCGACGACCCTGAATATATTGTCGTTGCGACAGATCTAAAGCAAGTAAAGATTCCTTTTCTAGAGAATATCGTGCAGTATTACATCCCCCAGGCGGGAACGCTCTATACGATCAATGACTTCAAGCCAGGAAAGAACGAAGCTTTGGCCTACGAGTTTGATGAATGCTGTGGATATGGCACAACCATTACGCTGTATCATGGCGATGAGCGCAAAGCCACCTTTTTCTCACAACTGGATTGCACATTGCCCAGAGTAGTTGACCGCCACTTATATCGAGGGACACCAGGCATCGGAGCATTGCCACCGGAGGATTTCGTTGAGCATCATAATGATATGCCGTTAATCTACAGATGAATGAGGTGTAGTGGTGCGCGGTGCGCACTTACTTATACATACACTTCTGAGGACTTAGCAGGATACGGAATATAGGGCTTATGCGTGATATTAGTGTATAACATCTTGTGCTGTATATAGCAATTTGCTATCTTAGAGAGTATATGACAGAACAGCCACCTATAGATAAGCCTTCTGATGAAGAAAAGAGATGGTATGAGCACAGCCCTGGAGAGATGATTGCCGGAGCACTAGGTAGGGTATCGGTTAAGACGTCGGAAGAACCAAAGATACCAATTTCTGCAAAGCTAGAAAAATGGCTCTACGGAGAAGAAAGCGATGAGTGGAGTAAGGAACGCCTCAAGCCGTATGCATGGCGTCTTATGCCACCTGGTATGCGGAGCGCTAAAGGACTATTGAATGAAGTTGCTTATCAAACAGTGGAGCCAGGGCCAGTAATTTTGCTTAAGCAAGGCGATGCAAAAGCTCGGATTTTAGCAAAGCGGCAGGCGCAAATCAAAGAAGAGTCTACTCGGGCAGTACAGCAGGAAAATGATGATGCAGACAAGAACGCACGGTAGATACTTATCAATAATTAGTACAGTGTCGGTTATGTCATGATACATCGTGGCCGTAATGCTTGACTACAAACATTAAGAAGTATAGAACAAGGTGAAGAAGACATTGTTTATACCAGGAAACATCAATCAATTCCTTAGTATCCTGAGTTTATCGCAAGATAAAGTTGAGACACAACTTAACAAAATACTGGCAAATAGTTCACGCCAGCCCAAAATTAGTGCAACTGACGATGAACTAAATGAATTCTCAGATTACTGGCAGTACTTTGATGATGGGGTAGAACTGCTGTGGGGACTAGGTAGGCTACGTTCTATCGCAGTATATACCCAGCAATCAGACAAAGAAGGGTATCTACCCTACACTGACCAACTATTCTCAACTTTCTCTAACATGGCGCATAAGAATACTGTAGAAGAATATCTTGGTAGTCCCAGCAAAACCGGAAATTGGTTCAATAATACCTGGATTCGTTACGATAATGTCAACACCGCTGACATTGCTATGCGCTTTGAATTCGATACAACCGAACGGATTACTCGTATTGGTATAACTGAGAAGTCTGCTATGCGGAGATAGCGTTTATCTACCGCCGTACTCCATATAACACCTAGAAACGACCATATTATAACGATGATATAATTAACTCATACTACTACTACCCAATAGCTGACTAAAGAGGAGTGAGTGTGTATGTCTAATAACAAGTACTGCATGATAACAGTTGCAGTCGCAACCAAGGAGCAAGTATCCACTATTTCCAAGCACCTTGTTGCAAACCGACTTGCAGCCTGCGTTCAGATAACGAAAATAAATTCCGTTTATGTCTGGGACGGAGAATGCCAAGAGGACAACGAGTTTCTCTTACTAATAAAAACTGAAAAAAGCAAGTTTCCAGAGATCGAAAAGGCAGTGCAGCGCCTCCACGACTATGATGTTCCTGAAATAATATGTTTAGATATTACAGATGGATCGCATGACTACCTCGCATGGATAACAGAAACTGTGGCGTAAGGATGTCTATGACATTATTTCACCACCATAGACCTAACGCTATATTTAATATATTTTTATCCAACGAGGTACACGTATAGTGAAGTTAAAACTGCGTAAAACTGGATTTTCTTGCGTAATTTATTGCGCTACTTAGATAATTCAGCAGGTGCAGTTACTACTTAATTAGTTAAGCAGTAAGCACTCTTTAAAATTGGTCCTATCAATAATGTACAATAAGGGCATACGTATTAAATCTATGGCATGCAACGAAAGCAACAACGCTCATGGAATACAGATATAAAATTGCCTACAATGTGTGCTTACTTGCAGCGCTGCTGTTGATCTATCACTCCATTAATACTGCATTGGTGATGGTATTTCTGGTAAGACACCAGACGTTGCGGTTCATATCGTCATATTCTTTGTAGTAATGGCACTTATATTGGCGGCTATATACTGCCGCTATAAGGATATGGGCTTGAAGAAGTGATGTGGCGTGAGAGGTGACTGCGGCTTACGTTACAGCGTAGTGCTAAGTGCAGGCATCTGCTGTGTATCGAGAGACTACATCTCCGTATATCAGATGCGTTGTATAAGCTTCCGTTAATAAAAATAGTTTAGCTTTATCCTATCTATACCGCTACAGTAATCCGGCTAGCGCCCACTCACCACCTCGTCTTAGCAATCACCTCCTGATACCGCTCCACATAATTTTGCGCCATGATAGTGGCAGAGAATTTTTGCTCAATGCTAGCCCGGCAGGCGGCTGGGTCAATCTCGTCTACCCGGTTGGCATAGGCAAAGAACTCGTCTTGGTTGCTCGCAAGGAAGCCATTGACGCCGTGGGTAATAATCTCGGGCATGGCACCGCGCTTCATCGCCACAACGGGCGTGCCACAAGCCAGCGCCTCGATGACTGCCATACCAAAGGGCTCATCCCACTCAATGGGGAAGAGTAGTGCCTTGGCATTAGCCACGAAGTCGAGCTTCTTCTTGCCACTGAGGTTACCTGCATAAGTGATGCGCCGATGCTTGAGGACGGCCGGGAGGATGTGGTCGCTATAGTAGCGGAATTCTTCGTTGCGTCGGTAGTTGGTGAGTGGGTTGGAGAGCTCGAGGAGTAGCTTGCGGTTGCTGCCGATCCCCGCCACGGTGCCTGCCATGCGGAGGCGCTTCTTGTACTGGGCAGCGTAGGCTACAGCGGTAGCTTGGCCTTTATCTTGGGTGAAGCGGGCAAGGGTGATGTAGTAATTTTGCTTGTGCGAGACGAAGGGGAAGGCACTACAATCGATGGCGTTGTGCACGGCGGGTAGCAAATGGGGACGGATCTCGCGCGGGGCTTTGCGCGCCATTGCCTCCGAGATGCACGTCATGTAGAGGCGGCCAGGATTCATATACTTGAGCTGTGGGCGATTATCCATCTGCCCCGCCTCGATAGTCTGCGGCGTAGAAAATGGTGGCCCATGGAAGGTATGTAACACTGGTGGTAATCCTGGTATACGGCTCACTGGTGAGAAAAAAGGCTGGCCCAATGTAGGGGTTGTGGTCGTGAATGATATCAAAATTGCCATCGGCTTCGATGGCGTGGAGAGCAAAATTGAGATGAGTCTGGAGAGCTTGGAGTGGTGCGTCGTAGTAGGGGTCGTCGATGGTATCGAAGAGCTCGCGCTTGTAGTATGAGTGGGTTGGTGTGCCGTTGCGCATCCGCCGTGCGCCATTGGCAAAGAGCTCTACCTCGACATCATCGCGCTGCTGCAGTGCGCGCACCAAACCTTCGACAACAAGCTCGATGCCGCCATAGCCTTTGATAGGTAGAGCCAGCCACGGTGGGGCAACAACTGCCACTCGTAGTGGCCGTGGGGGGGGGTACTGCGGGGCGATCACTTGACGAACATTGTGTATCATTTTGTAGCATCATATAGCTAGTATAGCATAATCGAGCAAAATGTGGAGTAGTAGGGTATAATACAGATATGGAGTCATTTCATCTCTTCAAGCCGTGCGGCGATCATCTCGTGGCACACCTCTACGAGCATTTGGTGATGCAAACGCTGCATCGACAGCTGTTTGAGGCAGGGTTATTTCAGGCGATTGACTACCAAGCCTATGGAATCGTCTATTCTGACGCTGGGGTGATGGGGATCGATGTGACGCTCTACACCATGCAGGCCGAGCGCTTTGTAGCGCAGCTGCGCCAGCCAGTGGCGGAGTATGATGATGCGATGATCGACTGTGCGCTGCGGCAGATCATTGCCGAAAAGGGCTATCCGCTCACGTACCATGACCGGCTCGCGCTCCACGAGGCGCTGCACCAGCTTGATACCGAGCCATGGTATGATGCTCAGGATATCGACGTATTGCAGTGCTTAGGCGAGACAGCGCCACGTGGCATCATTGCTCAGCGCGAGGAATGGGAAGCAGATGTGATGGAGTATACGATTGATATATCGATCGATCTCGAGCCAGGCGACCCGCGAGCGGCCGTCTTCATTGAGCTTACGCATGCGATCCAGGCCAATACCGCTGCGCTACTGCAGCGAACGTATGGGTATTATAACCACGGATATGATAGGGAGTGCACGGCTGGGCGCCATACCGAGAGGCAATATTTGCTCGTAACTGGCCGCGAGGATTATTCAGCCCAGGTCTACAACTTGTATGAGCTTATGATCCGGATGATTCGAGCCCAGGGTGGCTGGCAGCGCCTCTTAGAGCGCTTGCAGGTGGTTGATTATCGAGAACAGTCTGCACCTTCCATCGTCAACATGATCGACGACCTACGGATGGTTGTCGGGGCGCGTGGCTGGCGTCGAATTGCCACAGCGGAGACAGTGGATGACCTGCTCGATCGCCTGACAATAACAGTGGTCGCGCAGTGATGAGGTACGACGCGGCGAGGCTCTACACTATGCACCGCGATTATGCACATTACCCTAGGCAAACCAGCTGCTAGTGTGATACTATAAGCAGTAAGGAAGGTCTGATATAATTCGGGCCGTTATTTTATGTTATGACAGATCCACAGTATATTCGTGATATTGCAATTATTGCCCACGTCGACCACGGCAAAACGACGCTGCTTGATGGCTTGCTGAAGCAGAGCAATACATTCCGCAGCAATCAAGCCGAAATGGCTCAGACGCTCATCATGGATAGTGGCGACCAAGAGCGCGAGCGTGGCATTACTATCACTGCCAAGCAGACGACGGTCTACTACCAACCTGCCGATGTTGAGTCAGCAGTTGACTACAAGATCAACATCATCGACACGCCCGGCCATGCCGACTTTAGTGGCGAAGTGGAGCGCACGCTTAACATGGCTGATGGTGTACTCCTCGTGGTAGATGCGCAGGAAGGCCCAATGCCACAGACGAAGTTTGTTCTGAGCAAAGCACTTGAGCTTGGTCTAACACCGGTCGTGATTATCAACAAGATCGACAAGCCTGCGCGGCGCATTGCCGAGGTGGAGGACGAGCTGGCCGATCTCTTCCTCGAGCTTGCCACCGACGAGTCGCAGCTCAAATATCCGGTGTACTACGCTGTAGCGCGCGAAGGCAAAGCCTGGGCAGCACTGCCAAGTGATGCCAGTGAGCCAGCCAGCCTAGCACCGATCTTCCAAGCGATTATCTCGCACATCCCAGCGCCACAAGTCGCAGATGGACCTTTCCAAATGCTCGTGACGGCCCTCCAGTACGATACCTTCCTTGGCAAATATGCGATTGGCCGAATCCATCGTGGGGTGGCTCAGCGTGGCCAAGCGCTGACCCTTATCAAGACGGATGGTACAACTACCAATGCCAAGATCGACAAGCTATTCATCAGCCGCGGCCTCGCTAAAGAAGAGGTGAGCGAGGCAGGCGCGGGTGACATTGTCTACATCGTTGGTGCGGCCGAGGCGCACATTGGCGAGACACTCGCCAGCCGCGACCAACCAGAGGCATTACCTGTCATGGCGGTCGAGGCTCCTACCATTAGCATGTACCTTGGGCCCAATACCAGCCCAATGAAGGGCCGCGAGGGTGAATTTACTACCAGCCGGCAGATTGGCGATCGCCTCCAGCGCGAGCTCGAGACGAATGTAGCGCTGCGGGTGGCAGAGTCTGGCATTGGCTTTGTAGTATCGGGGCGAGGAGAGCTCCACCTCAGTGTGTTGATCGAGACGATGCGCCGCGAAGGCTACGAATTTGAGGTTGGACGGCCAGAAGTTGTGACGATCACCAAAGATGGCAGTGAGCAAGAGCCAGTCGAGGAGCTGCTGGTTGAGATCGGGCCTGAGTTTGTTGGTGTTGTCAGCCAAGAGCTTGGCAAGCGCAAAGCCGAGCTCCGCAAACAAGAGCAAACCGCCAGTGGTGCAGCGCGGATGACCTATACTATTACGACCCGAGCGTTGATTGGCCTGCGCAACCGCCTCCTGACAGATACGAAGGGGACGGTCATTATGTATAGCTTGCCACACGGCTATCAGCCGGTTGGTGGTACATTGCCGCGGACGCGCAACGGTGTTTTGATCGCCTTTGAGCCAGGTACGACCACACCATATGCCTTGCAAGCGGCCGAAGCGCGCGGTGAGCTCTTCGTCGGAGCGGGGACAGAGGTGTACGCCGGGATGATCGTTGGCCTTAATAATCGCCCAGACGACCTCGAGATCAATGTCTGTAAGGCTAAGCACCTTACCAATATGCGCAGCAAATCAAGCGACGGCACCGTCCAACTGACGCCTCACACCCAGCTGAGCCTTGAGCAATCGATTGACTTTATTGAAGATGACGAGCTCCTTGAGGTCACGCCGCACGCCCTCCGCCTCCGCAAGAAATACCTCGACGCCAACGAGCGCAAACGCGCCGCCAAACAGCAACCATAACATCATAGGGAGAACCCGCCTATCATGCACAACGTCCGCCGCGCTTTTGCTGCGAAAATCATTGCTCTTACCAAAGATACCAAAGAGAATGCCAAAGCCGCTGCCGTGCAGACGGTTGAGCTAGTGCGCCCGACGCCAAGCTCACCCGACGAGACGCTCAGCGAGCTCTTTGATGAGGTGCAGACACAGCAAATTTATGGTGACGGCAAGGCGTTTGTCGATATGACACCTACCAAGCCAGCTCGGACGATTATGGCGCAGTATCGTCGGCAGCGTCGCCAGCCCGGCTTCGATCTCGCGACCTTCGTTGGGCAGCATTTTTCTACTACAGTATACCCGGCCTCGAGTTACCAACCGACCGACACCACTACTGCACGTCAACATGTGAGTCAGCTCTGGCAACAGCTCGAGCGCCGCAATCGCAAGAATCGGGGTTCGCTTCTTGCGCTGCCATATCCATATATGACGCCGGGTGGACGCTTTGATGAGTTATTTTATTGGGATACGTATTTCATCATGCTTGGCCTAGCGGCAGATGGACGCTGGCGCGCTATCGAGCACATGATGCGCAACTACACCTACATGCTGCGCAAGTTTGGGATGATCCCCACGGCTAACCGGACATACTTCTTGAGCCGGTCACAGCCACCTCTGTTTGCGGCGATGGTGCAGCTGCTGGCACGCCACCGAGGCAAGCGGGTCTATGCAGAGTTTTTGCCGAGCCTTCTTGCTGAGTATCGCTTTTGGATGAAGGGCCGTCGCCAGATTGCGAAAGCCAAGGCCGTTGAGTACCCAGCGTATCTCCGCGTCGCTGTTATGCCCGATGGCACGCCGCTCAATCGTTACTATGACAACCGCACCACACCGCGCCCTGAGTCGCATCGCGAAGATGTCCATACGGCACATCACGCAGCCTCAGCGCATACGACGCGGACATTCCTTGATCTGCGAGCGGCAGCCGAGAGCGGGTGGGACTTTAGCAGCCGGTGGTTTGCCGACCCCTGTCAGATTCAGACCATCGAGACGACAAAGTATGTGCCAGTCGACCTTAATTGCTTCCTCTACCAGCTCGAGATGACGATCGCCGAAGCTTACCGACTCATCAAGCAGCGTCGCCTAGCGCGGCGTTTCGAGGCAGCGGCCGAACGCCGAGCTCGAGCAATTCGCCGCTACTGCTGGCAACCTACCACGCAATTCTTTGAGGATTATGCTATCACCACTGGTCAGACCACGGGGCGACTGACGCTTGCCGCGGTGACGCCATTATATGTGGGAATTGCAACCGATGAGCAAGCTGCAGCGGTAGCGCAACGGCTCGAGAAAGACTTTTTGCAGCCAGGTGGACTCCTTTCAACCCTCATCACTAATGGCCAGCAGTGGGATGCCCCCAACGGCTGGGCACCGCTGCAGTGGTTTGCTATTGTGGGGCTGCGCAATTACGGCTATGATACACTGGCGGCAACCATTCGCGACCGCTGGCTTGCCACCAATGAAGCCGTCTTTGCCCAGAAGCGCAAAATGGTCGAGAAGTATGATGTTGTTACCGCCAGTGCGGGCGGCGGCGGGGAGTATCCCCTGCAAGATGGCTTTGGCTGGACGAATGGGGTGTACGCAGCACTCAAGGATGAGCAGCTCGGAGTAGCGCAGCAGTAGCCCTGGATGAAGCGAGGCGCTCCGAGTCTCACGTTGCTACGTGGTGCCGTTATATCGCTGGGCTACCTCATCTGGCAAAAATCCCTTCTCATGCTGGAAGTTTGCCTGCCACTGATAGCCTTTGCCATAGCCGAGATCCTTCATGAGTTTAGTGGGGGCGTTGCGCAGGTGGAGTGGCACTGGCGTATCGGCATAGCGGCGAGCAAGAGCCTCTGCCTCGTGCATAAGGTCGGTGATCTCGCGCGATTTGGCTGAGCGGGCAAGCGCTGTGGCACAGTGGTAGAGATTGTAGCGGGCCTCAGGCAAGCCAACCCGCTCCACCGCTTGGAAGGTCGCCACCGCCAGAGATAACGCACCATTACCTGCCAGCCCGATGTCCTCACTGGCGAATACCACCATGCGCCGAGCAATGAACTTTGGGTCTTCGCCAGCGTCGATCATTCGGCTTAGATAATAGAGGGTGGCGCGCACATCGCTGCCCCGCATCGACTTGATGAAGGCCGAGATCACATCATAGTGCATCTCACCCTGCTTGTCGTAGCCAGGGAGTTTCTTTTGGGCAGCAGCTGTGACGGTATCGGGCGTCACTGTCTCAGCGAGACTCAGGGCAAGCTCGAGATTGCCCAGTGCTACTCGGGCATCGCCGCCCGATAGCTCAGCGAGATAATCGAGCGCTTCTGATGTGATGTGCTCCGTCTTACCCAAGGTAGTGATGGCGCGCTGGAGAATAGTGTGAATTTCGTCTTTGCTTAGCGGTTGCAAGACGAGTACGCGCATCCGGCTCAGTAGTGGGGTAATAACCTCGAAGCTTGGATTCTCAGTCGTCGCACCGATCAACGTAATCAGCCCTGACTCAACATGAGGCAAAAAAGCGTCTTGCTGCGCCTTATTAAAACGATGAATTTCATCGACAAAGAGTATGGTACGCAGGCCAAGATTCCAATTTTGCCGGGCATGCTGGATAACTCGCTCGACATCCTTCTTGCCACTGGTAACGGCACTGAGCTCGATAAATTCAGCCTCCACCTCGCGAGCAATAATCCGCGCCAGCGTCGTCTTGCCTGTACCCGGTGGCCCCCAAAAGATGAGGCTTACGGGCTGCTTCTTGGCGACAATCTGGCGCAAAATCTCGGCATCGCCCAGCAGGTGCGTCTGGCCGATCACGGCATCGAGCGACTGTGGGCGCAGCCGCTCGGCCAGCGGTTGGCGTGATGACGATGACAAATCTGGCTCAGGCATAGCTCTGTCTAGTATACCGGAAATGGGCTGGTGCGTCGAAGGGTCGTTTCAGGCAGAGGGGCTATATCTGATCTGAGAATAGGGTAGGCACTAAAGCAGCGTTTTACGCTCTATCGGGCAAAAGCGGTGCGAGAAGGGGCTTTAATAATGCTGTAAGATGCCAAGACTATTGCTGTCTCGCTATTTTGCCACAATGTGGTATGATAAAAGCAATAAGCTAGTCCAAAGGAGGAATATGGAATATATCATTATCGGCATCATCGTGGCGACGATTGTCTTCATGCTGAGCGGGATTCGGGTGGTGAATCAATACCAGCGCGGTGTGGTGCTAACGCTTGGGCGCTTCTCAGGTCAGCGCGCGCCAGGCCTACGTGTAGTGGTGCCAATCTTTCAGACGATTATGATGGTCGATGTCCGCTCGACGCCGATCGATGTGCCGAAGCAAGAGGTTATTACGAAAGACAACGTGACAGTTGGTGTGGACGCCGTGGTGTACTTTCGTGTCATTAATGCGCCAAAGGCCGTCCTCGAGACGACGAACTACATCTATGCCACCAGCCAGTTTGCTCAGGCAGCGCTACGTGATGTGACGGGTAACATTGACATGGACGACCTACTTGCCAAGCGAGAGGAGCTTAGCCAGCAAATCAAAGAGATTGTCGATGCTGAGACTGACAAGTGGGGGATTGACGTTGAGAACGTGAAGATCCAGAATATCGAGTTGCCAGGCGATATGAAGCGCGCTATGGCTAAGCAAGCCGAAGCTGAGCGTGAGCGCCGGGCCAACATCATTAATGCCGATGGTGAAAAAGCCGCTGCAGAGACCCTTGCAGAGGCTGCTCAGATTCTTGCTAACACCCCGGGCGCAATCAACCTGCGTACGCTCACGACACTTGAGCGCATTAGTGCCGAGCCAAGCCAAAAGACGATGATCCTCTTCCCGGCAGAATTGACAGAGGTACTGCGGGGTATTAAGCGGTCATGATCGACTTTCGTCAGAATCGAGCGCGTTGCATTGATGCGCTTGCTGGTGGGCTGGCAGTATTGACTGCGTATGACGAAGTGCAAGGCAGTGGCGATGAGCCGGCACCATTTCAGCAGGAGTCGAACTTTTGGTGGCTCAGTGGGGTTGAGCGGCCAGGCTGGAAGCTGATTATTGATGGATTGCGTGGCCGCACAACACTCGTGCGGCCTCATCTCGATGCAGTGCAGCAGACCTTCGTTGGTGAACTCAGCAGTGAGGAAGCCAAGCGGATCAGTGGTGCTGATGCAGTGATTGACGCCCACGATTTTGAGGCAGAGCTGCGCCAGCTTGCCAAGCGCCATACGGTTGTATACGAAGTAAACGACCGCACCGACTACGGTTTTATGCTCAACCCCGCCTCACGCGACCTGAGCAAAGTACTGCAGCGGATCTTTCCCTCAGTACAATCGTGTCTCCGTCAGCTGCGTGAACTGCGGGCTATCAAGCAGCCGGAGGAGATTGCTGCGCTGCGCCAGGCAATTGCGCTGACTATCGAGGCGTTTGAGGTAGCCAAGCAGCGCTTGCCAGACTGCCAGCATGAGTATGAGTGCGAGGCGGAGTTTGACTATCTATTCCGGCACCGCAATGCTCGCCATGCCTATAGCCCGATTGTCGCGAGTGGTGCCAATGCCTGTACATTGCACTATAGTCATAATACTGGGCCACTCGCTTCTGAAAATATGGTCTTGATCGACATCGGGGCGCGGGTCGATGGATATTGTGCGGATATCACTCGCACCTATGGCATTGAGCCGACGCAGCGCCAGCAGGATGTCCATGCTGCGGTGGTGCAGGCGCAGCAACACATCATAGAGCTACTTGAGCCAAATCTCCCTGTGGCTGATTACATCCAGCAGAGCGACGACATTATGCGCGATGCCTTGCAGCAGCTTGGTCTCCTACGTGATCGCCATGATCAAGCCACTTTCCGGCGTTACTATCCACATGCCACCAGCCATGGGCTTGGCGTCGATACACACGACAGCCTGGGTGCGCCGCGGGTGCTGCGCGCTGGCATGGTGCTTACCGTCGAACCAGGGATTTACATCCCAGAAGAGGGCATTGGTGTCCGGATCGAAGATGATATCCTCATTACGCCGAGTGGCCACGATAATCTCAGCGCCAGCTTATCGACAAAATGGTAAAAAACCGCTATACTAGAGCAAATGAAACGACAATTTTTTGCCTTTATTATCCGCTGGGTGCTAAATTCACTTGGGCTGTGGATTGCCGTACGTATCTTTGGTACAGGCTATATCGGTGTTCAACCCGATATGAGTGTTGCGGTGTTTTTGCTGGCTGGGCTCATCTTCTCAGTCGTTAATGCAATTTTTAAGCCGATTGCCATCATCCTATCGCTTCCCGCCATTCTCGTCACACTCGGTCTCTTTACCGTCGTTGTCAATGGCTTTATGGTCTATATTTCGTTGATACTAGCGCCAGGCCTCAAGATGACGTTTCTTCACTCCATCTTGACAGGCCTGATTATGAGTCTGGTAAACTATATAGTAAGCAGCGCGCTCGAGCTAAATTATGGGCGCACGCAGGAGGAACAGCATGAATCTTGATAGTATTCTACAAACAATAATGATTGGCTCGGCCATCTTGATGATCCTGGCTATTTTGCTCCAGCAGCGCGGGGCAACACTTGGTGCAGGCTTTGGTGCCTCGGGTGAGCTCTATACCACGCGACGCGGCCTCGACAAGAACCTCTTTGAGGCAACGATCTTCTTGGCTATTACCTTTGTTGGGTCTATTTTGGCGGCACTCTTGTTGCCGTCTGCGGGGTAGAGCATGGCGAATCGGCAGGAGAAGCACCTCCAGCGCCGTGAGACCTCGTCGGCAGTTGCGCCTCAGGAGGATGAGTCGCTGCGGGCAGCCAAAGCAGCGAAATCGGTGCCGTCTCGCCGCAAGAAGCCACGCCGTGACCTTAAGCAGCTCGAAGATAGCGCGACGCGTCACGTTGGCAAGTTCTTAGGGAGTCGCTTCGAGAGTTTGCGTCGCGCCCGGCGGCGGGTTGTGTTGTGGCTTGTCCTCATTGCAGTGATTCTGCTTGGTATTATTGCTCAGATCTTTATCCGTCGCGACGCGACCACGGCAACTGGTGGGACCGGCGGGACGTATATTGAAGGGGCGCTTGGCCCGATCGAGACGCTTAATCCACTCTTTGCGACCAGCAGTGCCGAGCTCTCGGCCAGCCAGCTTATGTTTTCCTCACTCTATCGTTACGATGCTAAGGGGTCGCTCCACACAGATGTTGCAACGAGTCTTGCCTATAACGAGGCGAGCAAAACCTACACCGCTCAATTGCGTGATGACGTCCGCTGGCACGATGGGCACAAGCTCACCGCCAAGGATGTTGTCTTCACGATCAACCTTATCAAGAACCCGGCGGTACGCTCGCCCTTGCGCGTCAATTGGGTCGACGTCCAGGCCAAGGCAGTCAACGATACCACTGTGCAGTTCGTGCTGCCTGCCACGTATGCTGCCTTCCCCCATGCATTGACCTTCCCAATTTTACCAGAACATATGCTAGGCTCAGCAACGCCAAGCTCAATGCGCCAGGCACCGTTTAATCATTCGCCAGTTGGTAGTGGGCCGTTTAAGTTCCAGATTTTGCAATCGACCAACAATGCTCGCCGGCCAAAGACCGTGCATGTCGTTGCCTTTGATGGCTATTATGGTGGCCGACCCAAGCTTGATCGCTTCGAGCTCCAAGCTTATAGCACGCAGCAAGATATCGTCTCGGCTTTGCAAGCTGGTGAACTGAGTGGCGCAACCGACCTCTCCGTTGTGATGCGCAAAGATATTCCGCGCAACCAATACACGACGACTACTGTACCGACCGACCGCGGGGTGTATTTGCTCATGAACAATACCAACCCCATCCTCAAAGATCGCGCGGTGCGTAAAGCCCTCCAATTGGGCACCAACACCGCTGCGATTCGCACCTCGCTGGGTGACGGTGTGCAGCGCCTCGATGGGCCATTTATCCCCAGTCAGCTTGGAGGTATCAATACACCATCTGCAGATAAGCATGACAAAACAAAGGCTGCTGCAATGCTGGATGAAGCCGGTTGGAAGCTCGCTGATGGCAGCAAAGTCCGCAGCAAAGATGGCCAAAAGCTGGAGATTATGATCACCACTACGAAGGGCGCAGAGTACGAAGCGGTCCTCGCCAAGGTAATGGAGCAGTGGCAGCAGCTTGGCGTCGCGGTGACGCAGCAAGTGATCGACCGCTCGGCAACGTCATCCACCTTTGTCCAAGGGACATTACAGGGACGAAGCTACGATGTTTTGCTCTATGAGCTGGCAATTGGTGCCGACCCCGATGTCTATGCCTATTGGCACTCATCTCAGACTGGCTACCAGGGCTATAACTTCGTCAATTACACGAGTCGCACCGCAGATGCCGCGCTGGCCAGTGCCCGGACGCGTCTCGAATCCAAGTTGCGTGCTGCCAAGTATAAAGCGTTTGCCGAGCAGTGGTATAGCGATGTGCCAGCGATTGGTCTCTATCGGTCGGCTAGTGTGTATGCGACAGGCCCTGGCGTCCAGGCTATCCAGCAGGGCGATACCCTTGTTTCCGGTGCGGACCGCTACGCAGACGTCCTCCATTGGACAGTGACAACGCGAGATGTTTACAAAACCCCCTAACATGCGGTATAATCAACAGTGTCGCGAGATATGCGGACGTGGCGGAATTGGTAGACGCGTCAGCTTGAGGGGCTGGTGAGCATTGCGCTCGTGGAAGTTCAAGTCTTCTCGTCCGCACCAGATATGATGCCTCGCGACACATCAGCACCACCTAGATAGGTGGTGTTTTGCTTTTGTTCATATCAATAAGGGGAGATCTTGTATTAAGATACTTGTATGAGCACCTTGCTTGGATGCTTTGACGCTTGTATTAACTGGACATTTCTCCAGATGAAGCGTAAGAGCCATAGAGTGCCTGAACCATAAAAGTGTGATAATTAATCGGCGAACTGCTTGTGTTTTGTAAAAGGGTGATGCATAATAAAGACAAGCTGGTACGCAAAAAGGGGTACCGTTGCGTTCAAACACAAACATCGTGCCAAAACAAACATTGTGCCCCAGGGTGGGCGCGTAGCAGCTACCGGCAAATCACCTCTAGCCAAAGAGGTGATTTTTTGCTATAGTCTATAGCAGACGGGGCATTAGCTCATTTGGCTAGAGCGCTTCGCTGGCAGCGAAGAGGTGACCAGTTCGAATCTGGTATGCTCCACCATGGATCTTTAGCTCAGTTGGCTAGAGCGCACGATTCACATTCGTGAGGTCGCAGGTTCGAATCCTGCAAGATCCACCATTTTGAGATTATTCCCTTCTGGTGTTGAGCCATAATCAGCATTAGTTAAGGCCTGAGGTAAGCGAGGATACATCTCGCTTATTTTTTTTATTAATAATAACGAAGTAGGGAGCTATCATGTCAAAACTATCAGATCTATGGAAAAATGATCCAAATGTAACACCAGATTCTCAATGGTGGAATCACTTAGTGGATCAGTCGCTCACGGTAGCGACAAACGACGCATATCATCGATGTGTCGTTGAATTAAACGATGCTTTTGTCTATTCGGCAATAGCCGCCGAAGAGCAGAGAGTAGGGTATCGGTTAGCAGCCCCTCATTATTTTGAGGCACTTATTCATGCAGAGATGATGACTGAAACGTTTGAGCAAGTGGACCCCAATCGCGCCCCCAGAGGATCAGAAATATTTGACTACGAATCACTTCGTGATGCTATAGAAAATGTCACGACGGCACTCGAGTCTAGGATTGAGTCGCAATTTGCTCGAGACAGAATCTGCAAGAACATGGATTACCTGTTTAGCGATTGGCTAGTTAAGTTAACTGATAACGTCTCGAAGTATTCAGCCGCCTGGTTTGATGAGGATTACGAATGGGAGCACCATAGTAACTATGCGACAAGCTTCGACGAGGGGCAAAGCGTTCTCGCATTCCTCGCAAGATCCATAGAACGTGGTGCTATCCGCGACAAAGACTTCATCAGTCAAATCTCAACATATCGTGACAGAATGTCTGGATTCGAAGAACGCCTCCGCCCACTCTTGCCAAAATTACGGGATCTTGAATTCGATAGTTTTCAACAAGACAACTTGGCTCCGGAGTGGCGGTGGTGGAGACACTAGATATTACCAGCTCTCAGCTATTATCGTCATTACAAAAAATAGCGACGGGAATATAGTCCGCCGCAATAAAGAAATAATAACACCTGGTGGAGATAGAGGGATTCAAACCCTCGACCTCAGCAATGCGAATGCTGCGCTCTATCAACTGAGCTATATCCCCACGACTCCCTCTATTCAAGCACAAACGAGCGGGAGAATCAACCAGTAGCATTCCCGCCTGTTTCTGATAAAATAAGGATATGTTCAAAAAGTTTATCCAAAAGCGGCTCGAGACGTATGTGAGCCGGTATTTTCAAGCCCATCCAGAGGTCAAACTAATTGTTGTGGTGGGGAGCGTGGGCAAGACGAGCACCAAGCGAGCGGTGGCTACCTTGCTATCACAGCGCTACCGTGTGCGCATGCTTGATAACAACCATAACACCAATCTCTCGGCACCGTGTGGTATTCTCGGCGTGACCTACCCTAGCAAGGTGCACAGCATTAGTGCCTGGCTTAAGGTGTTTGCAGCAGCCCGTCGGCGGATTGCTCAGCCAGCTGATGTTGATGTAATTGTCCAGGAGCTTGGCACTGATCGGCCAGGGGAGATTGCCGACTTTGGCCGCTACCTCCGGCCCGACCTCGCCTTGGTGACGGCAGTAACGCCAGAGCATATGGAGTTTTTTGGCTCGATTGAGGCGGTGGCGCAAGAGGAGCTCTCCGTGACGCAGTATGCGCGCCGAGCACTGATTAATCGTGATGATATTGAGGGGCGCTTTGCTGACCTGATCGCTACTCCACACTTTAGTACATATGGCACAACTGGCCTCGCTGAGTATCGCTTTGAGCAGCAGAATTTTGATGCTGAGGTAGGCTATCGTGGAGGGATTATCGCTCCACCAAACATTGCTCAGCCATTTGCGGCGGCTATTAACGTGGTGGGTGAGCACAGCCTGAGGCCGATCGTTGGTGCCGTCGCAGCGGCCTTGCTCTATGGCTGCACACCAGATGAAGTAGTGAAGGGTCTTGCACTGATCAAGCCTGTCCCCGGGCGGATGAACCCGCTGCTGGGCCTTGGCGATACAACAATTATCGACGATACATACAACTCCAGCCCGGCTGCTGCGCTGGCTGCTCTGCAGACGCTCTATAGCTTTGCGCAGGCACCTCAGCGGATCGCTATCCTTGGTGACATGAATGAGCTCGGTGCCTCGAGCCAGGCCGAGCACGAGAAGCTGGGTATGGCCTGCGACTCACATTTGCTTGATTGGGTGGTGACGGTTGGCGGCGAGACAGAGAAATATCTTGCGCCCGCTGCCCGTCGGCGTGGCTGCCAGGTGAAGGTATGCCGTAATGCGATCGAGGCAGGGCAGTTTGTCCGTTCGGTGGCACGGCCTGGTGCAGTGATTCTTGCTAAGGGGTCACAAGGTGGAATCTTCCTTGAAGAGGCGGTTAAGATCCTCTGTGTCCTGAGCGAAGATACCGAGCTGGTGCGTCAATCGCTCGCTTGGCAGGCTATCAAAGCGCCGTATTTTTCAGAGTACGAGAACTTCTTTGACGGGCCAAGTCAGTAGCGCTGGTACGCTATTTATGGTATATTTGTAGTTATGAGACTAGTGTATTAAGCGGAGAACTATCTATGCCAACAGAGAAAAAACCAAAGGCAACCAAGCGCAACACAACGCGCAACACAACGCGCAAGACGTCGCCAAAAAATGAGTCAGGACAAACCCCGGCCAAGGCTAATGAGCCAGCAACCCCAGCTGCAGAGCCAGCTCCAGTAGCTGAGCCGACTACTCAGCCGATATCAGAGCAGTCAGCTACTCCGGCCATGCAGCCAGCTCAGCCCCAGCCTCAATATCAACCACACATGACTCCAGGAGCTTTGCGTGCTCAGCCAGCCAAGAAGTCCCATCTTGGACTTATTCTTGGTCTTGTCGGTGGTGGTGTAGCTCTGCTGGCACTTATTGCTGGTGTGCTATTGTACTTCTTCTGGTATCAGAATCCACACAAGGTGGTGACGGATGGTGTGGCGAATCTAGTGAGCGCACAGCAAGCGTCGTATAGTATGGGCGGTGATATTACACCAAGCAGTACTAACACTTCAGGCCCATCGAAGGTCACCTACAAAGTGAATCTGCAGCATGCTAACCAAGTTGCTGGTGGCAACGGTGAAGTAACGATGAACATCCCGCAGGTTGGTCAGATTACTGTCAAGGCCGAGATCTATGCGGATCGCGAAGCAACCTACTTCCGCGTCAATGGTATCAAGAAAGTATATGAAAAATATATTGATACCATGATCGACCAGTCGATGAAGCGCTATAGTACCTCGAGCATGACCGATGAGGAGAAAGATACTGCACGGAGTAAGATGCGCGAGCAGTATACCAAGCAAGCACTGCCTATCATCGAAAAAATCGATGGCAAATGGGTCAAGATGACGCAAGATGATATGCGCAAAATGAGCCCAAATCGTACGACGACTCAGCAATGTACGGACGCAATTAACGCTATGTACGACACTAAGGCTCGCAATGAGATCGCTGCAGTACTTCGCAAGCATGGCGATGTCTTTACAGTAGAGAAACTCAATAAGCCAGCGCTCGATAACGGTGCAGTGGGCTACAAGGTGACGGTAGCGAGCCCATCGAGCCACGAAGCTCGTTCGCTGAGCCGCGACCTTGGCAACACCCGTGTTGGGGAGCTACTTCGCCGTTGCAGCAATGCGACGTCGACTCGCGTGACAACACGCCAAAATGGCCGAACCATCAAGACCGAGCGGCGTTCTGCTATCTCAGGGCCAGACTTGAGCCAGACGGATCTTGAACTCTGGGTGTCGCCATTCTCGCACGATGTGAAGCGCATTGTTATGAAGCCAACTAGCCAGTCGTCTCAGCAGCCAGTGACGATCAACGTCAACGATACAAAGGTTGACTTGCGCAAGCCAAGCGACAGCATCCCGTATAGTGAGCTCATGCAGGGCAGTGGCAGCAGCAAAGATAACGACAGCGATACGTCATCAACAGCTACTGGCGAAGCGTAAGCAGAACGCCGCACATGAATCCAACCCCGCTTTCGAAAAAAGAAGCGGGGTTATCTTTGTCCTCGCCCACTATGGTAGAATATGAAAGACATGAAACGATACAATCCTGCAGAAATCGAGCCAAAATGGCAACAGCACTGGGCAGACGACCAGCGCTACAAGGCGGATGACGCCTCTCCTAAACCAAAGTATTATGTGACTGGCATGTTCCCATATCCAAGCGGAGCAGGGATGCATGCAGGGCACTTTATGGAGCATTCCATTGTCGATGCAGTGGCGCGCTTCCGGCGCAGCCTTGGTCACGAGGTGCTCTACCCGATGGGCTGGGATAGCTTCGGTCTCCCTGCAGAAAATTACGCCATCAAGACAGGCAAAACGCCACAAGAGACGACCGCGACCAATATTGCTAACTTTACTACTCAGCTTCGCCGCGTTGGCGCGAGTATCGATTGGAGCCGGGAGATCAACACGAGCGACCCAGAGTATTATCGCTGGACGCAGTGGATCTTTACGCAGCTCTTTGAGCGGGGCTTGGCATACCAAAAGGACTCACTCCAGTGGTGGTGTCCGAAAGACAAGACCGTGCTGGCGAATGAGCAGGTGATCAATGGCCGGTGCTGGCGCTGTGAAGAAGTGGTGGTGAAGAAGCCAATGAAGCAATGGTTCTTCAAGATTACTGAGTATGCCGACCAGCTCCTAGCCGACATCCCCGCGCTCGACTGGCCAGATAAGATTAAGCAAGCTCAGACCA
Organism: uncultured Candidatus Saccharibacteria bacterium; assembly: GCA_963522835.1. Taxonomy (GTDB): domain Bacteria; phylum Patescibacteriota; class Saccharimonadia; order Saccharimonadales; family Saccharimonadaceae; genus Saccharimonas. Next base: position 143,775 of record CAUQZB010000001.1, on the reverse strand, counting down.
ACTGGATTGGCCGCAGCGAGGGAGCAGAGATCCGCTTCGCCCTTGATAAGCCCGTGGCAGCTACGGAAAGTGATGCCGCTAATATTACCGTCTTTTCGACGCGCCCCGATACGCTCTTTGGTGCGACCTTCTTGGTGCTGGCACCCGAACATCCTCTGGCGCAGCATCTCGCACGTGGTGATGCCCAAGAGACAGTCTTGGCCTATATTGCCGAGGCAGTCAAAAAATCGGAGATTGAGCGCACTAATGACACGAAGGATAAGACGGGAGTCTTTACTGGAAGTTATGCCATAAATCCAGCGACGGGCGACCGAATACCCATCTGGGTGGCCGATTATGTCCTTGGTGGCTATGGCACTGGTGCAGTGATGGCTGTGCCGGCTCATGATGAGCGCGATGCTGCCTTTGCCGAGAAATACGAGCTGCCCATCGTCACCGTCATTGAGCGGCCCGACGACGACCCAGACACTGACCAGTGCTACCATGGTGAAGGCGTGCTCGTTAATTCTGGTGCATTTGATGGTATGCGCAGCGAGGATGCCCGTGAGCAGATCGTGGCCTGGCTCGAACAGGAAGGCCGTGGCCGCGCCAAGGTAACCTACAAGATGCGCGACTGGTTGATTAGCCGCCAACGCTACTGGGGCGCACCCATCCCGATCATCTACTGCCCCGAGCATGGTGCTGTGCCAGTGCCAGCGGCAGATCTACCTGTTGTCTTGCCAGCAGTGCAAGACTTCCAGCCGCGTGGTGATGGTAAATCTGTCCTTGCCGCCCAAGAAGAATGGGTAGCGACGACCTGCCCGACCTGTGGCGGCCCAGCTCAGCGCGAAACCGACACGATGGATGGTTATGCTTGCAGTAGCTGGTATCTTCTGCGCTACACCGATCCACACAATGCTATACAGGCCTGGGACCCAGCGCTGGCTAACCACTGGGCACCGCTTGATATGTATGTTGGTGGTGACCATGCGACGGCTCACTTACTCTATGTGCGCTTCTGGATGCACGTCTTCCGCGATCTTGGCCTCACAAGCTTTGCCGAACCAGTGCGGAAGCTCGTCTACCATGGTCTCATCCAAGCCGAGGATGGCCGCAAGATGAGCAAGAGCCTTGGCAATGTCGTCGACCCGCTGGAGGTGATCGATGCGGGATATGGGGCGGATGCGCTGCGCACCTTTGAGCTCTTCCTTGGGCCGATCGACGAAAACTCAAGTTGGAGCAGCCGAGGAATTGCTGGCGTCTATCGCTTCTTGAATCGCCTCTGGACATTGGTACAAGAGTTTGATGATTGGCAGCAGCAGGGTGCAGCGCCTGGGCAGGTCGACGTCGCACAGCTTGAGTCGATCATCCACGCTACAACGAAAAAGGTCACAAGCGATATCTACCGCCTGAGCTTCAACACGGCCATTGCTGGGCTCATGGAGTGCGTCAACGACCTCTACAAGCTCAAGACAACTGGCTTTACTGAGCAGTGGCAGCCAGCGCTCAAGACGCTGATCCAGCTGGTGCAGCCCTTTGCGCCGCACATGGCTGCTGAGCTATGGCAGCAGCTTGGCTATGGTGACCAGCTCGATTTTGTAGCCTGGCCAGAGTGGGACGAAGCAAAGATTGTCCGCGATACGATAACCATCGTCGTGCAAGTCAATGGCAAAGTCCGCGCTAAGCTCACCACCGCGCCAGATGCTAGCGAAGCCGATATCACCGCCCAGGCCCTAGCAGACGACCGCGTCGCAAAATACCTCACTGGGCCGCCCAAGAAGGTTATCTACGTCAAGCGCAAGCTCGTCAGCGTCGTTGTCTAGAAATAGCCACCTTCACTAATCGTGCCGTAAAAAACAGGGCATCTCACGGAGCGCCCTGTTTTGGGTTGTGTGACTACGGTCTCGTCATATTTAGTGGATGTTGATAAGCCTACGAAATAGGCAACGTAATTGCTTTAATAGGCTGGATGGCGAGAAGATGATCGATCTAATGAATAGGAACACATAGAGTTACGATCTTCAGATGAAGGTCATCGTCAAACTGCAAGTGTATCCAGTTGCCACTCTCATGATTATAGCGAACCCAAGCTGAGCGCACCCACGTTGCGTTTTGATCTGCTTCATTAGCGGGAGTTCCAAGATGGCGAATAATCTCATCACGCGTTGCCGTATTGGAGAAGTCCGCAAACAGTGGATTGGTGTATGGCTTGTATTCTGAGACAGATGACCTTCCCTTTTGGGGGTATAGGGTAACTGCTTCGAGCGTATTGTCGTTCCAACGAAATTCTATCCCAGCATCGTGCAGTAACCAGAATGATTCGCTTGAGTCGTAGCCAGTAAACTCCTTGTCAATCTCCCGAATTACAGGAGCGCAACCCAACTCATCGATGATGTGTTGCACTTCAGCCTTAACTGATTCGTCGCTTCTTCCGACTAGTTTGATATATCGGTTAATATCTCCATCTATTTTTATTGCCATAGGCGCTCCTTGCTGAGACTAATAGCATGTACCATATCATACAATATATGACAGATATCTGTCATATCAAAGCTATGACCTAGACGTCATAGTGAGCGTATTCTTGATGGGGTAATAAGGTGCAACGGCTCGCTTGGCAATTGGCCATAAATATATTTTTCTATACAAAACAGCGCAAACACTAGAGAATTTTGCGCTTTTAGCGTATAATAGCTACAAGTTTTACGTCAGCCTAAAGAGAAGGAGATTTTTACTATGGCTCAACCAAAAAAACAGAGTAGCCCACGCAAAACCGGTTTGCGCCGCAGCCATCTGCGCCTCAAGCTTGCTCGCATGGTCAATAAAACCTCACCAGTCAAGGTCAAGACGACCAAGCGCGAGACTGGCGCTGCCAAGGCGGCTCGCTAGCTTTTCGTCGATAGCAAAGAATTTTAACAAAAGAAAGAACCAACCAAATGGCTTCGAACCGTCATCTTGGGCGTATAGTTGCACTCCAAACATTGTACGAATATGAATTCCGCCAGCAGGCGAATGATCCGCAGGCCGTGCCACAAGATATTCTGGCGCGCAATCTTGAGCGTTATGAGTCGATCATTGGCGATCGAGCCTTTGTCGACACGCTCGTTGCCGGGGTAATCGAGACGCAGGCCGCGCTTGACGCCCACTTGCAGCCAATTGCGCCAGAGTGGCCGCTCGATCAGATTGCTCGTGTCGACCGCAATATCTTGCGACTTGGCCTCTATGAATTGCTGCACTGCCGCGCAACTGTTCCACCCAAGGTGGCGATTAACGAAGCAGTGGAGCTTGCCAAAGCGTTTGGTTCGGATAATTCAAGCAAGTTTATCAACGGTGTGCTCGGCACCGCCTATCGCAACTTGCCTGGGGAGACACCAGACGATGCCAACACCGTCACACTTTGACCGACACTTCAATCGGTTTAAAAAATATTTTGGCCGTCGCAAGCCGTCTATTCAGGAAATTGTTCGTGAACCGACGGCTGGCGGCATTGTATTCCGCTACAATAGCGACAACAAACTCGAAATCCTCCTGATTCAGGATGCTAAGGATCGCTGGACGATCCCCAAAGGGCATATTGAGAAAGGGGAGACTGCAGTGCAAACAGCACGCCGTGAGATCGGCGAAGAGGCTGGGCTGCACGACCTTGATATGCTGGGCTGGCTGGGCAAAATTCACTTTCGCTACCGCCGGATGGAAAAGCTTGTCCTGATGACGACGCAGATCTATCTCGCCCGCGTCCGCACCAGTGGCAACGAGATCCAAAAAGAAGAATGGATGAATGGCATCAAGTGGTTTCCCTTTAGTAAAGCACTTGACCTCATCGAGTACGAAGATATTGCCAAGCTTATGCTCAAAGCCAAGAAACGCATCCGCGAGGAGCGTCTATAACGACAGAAACGAAAGGAGTTACTATGTCTGGCATGCCAACTGGCCCGTACCAAGCGTGGGCGCAGCAAGTGCTTGGGTTTGAATATCGCGATATTCAGCTCTTAGTTACTGCACTCACCCACCGCAGCTATGTCAATGAGCACAAAAAATCTGTTACTGAGCACAACGAGCGCCTGGAATTCTTGGGCGACGCTGTCCTGGAACTTGCGGTAACTGACTATCTCTATCAACACTACACCGAGCCAGAGGGCATCCTGACGAGCTGGCGGGCGGCGTTGGTCAATACAGAGAGCAACGCTGACTCGGGCGAAGCACTGGGTTATGGCCCGCTCATCCGGATGAGCCGAGGTGAGAAGCATGGCAGCAAGCGAGCGCATCGCCAGATTCTGGCTAATGCGTATGAAGCTGTGATTGGCTCAATCTATTTGGAGCGAGGCTACGGGGCGGCAGCTGAGTTTATTGCCAAGCATACCATTAGCAAGCTCGATGCCATCCTAGCTGACGGCTCGTGGCGCGACCCGAAGAGCCATCTGCAAGAGGTGAGCCAACGGATTGATAGCGCTACGCCAGTGTACCGCGTCTTGGCGGAGGATGGCCCGGATCACGACAAAACCTTCACGCTTGGTGTCTTTGTTAATGATCGGCTGATGGGCCGCGGCACTGGTCCTAGCAAGCAGACCGCCCAGCAAAAGGCCGCTCGCGCTGCTCTAGCAGCCTACCAGCAGCAAGAGACTCAAACAGAGAAGACAGAAGAGTCAGCCAAGAGCTCAGACAAGTTTTGACCTGCAGATAAGCAACAAATTGACATCGCCAGCCAAACAGTGTAGACTTGTACAGAACGAACTAACGCAAATATAAGTCAAGAAAAGGAAGTTTTATTTATGCTCGCAATTCGTTTGCAACGTCTTGGTCGCAAAGCCTACCCAGTGTACCGGCTCGCCGTACAAGAGGCTCAGCGCCATCCATCAAGCGGCCGTGTGGTGGCCTATGTTGGCAACTACAACCCGCATACCAAAGAGGCTCATATCAATACCGAGCTTGCCCAAAAGTATCTTGATAATGGTGCCCAGCCGACACCACGTGTGGTCAAGCTGCTGGCTGCTGCTGGTGTATCGCTACCAAAGTGGGTCAAGCAGCCCGCTGGCGACAAGCACAAGGCAGTCCGCAACCCAGAGAAGCTCCGCAAGCATCAGCCGAAGGAAGAAGCAGAAGCCTAAAGCGATTCTCTTGTGACACATACACCAACTGCTCCACGTATCGTGGAGCAGTTTTGTAATTATTAGTATTGTTATAATCTGAATTGCAAAAATATCGATTCGCTTGGTCTCTACTTACCGCTACTTTTCTCAAGAATATTGCAAGAGCTGATATTCCTCACTGCCACCCCCCACCAGAGCCAGCAATCGGTTATCTCAATCTATTCTATCTGAATATAGTGCTGGGGAGAGGCAACGCAAGAGAAGGCTCTGATAAAGAGCAGTCGTATATTTCACTCGTTCACTAGGAAAGGGTATGCAGAGACGTCAGAAGGCTCAGTGTATAGAGCCGTACGCGCTGTATGTTGGTAGAATCCAGCCGGTATGCTACAATGAAAGCACAATCACAATAAATCTGAATGACAGCATAAGGAGGGAAAGAAGAAAGCTATGGCGACAATTGATCAACAGTTTGTCGAATATGTCGTAAAGTCGCTGGTGGAACATCCAGACGACGTGGTGGTCGATCGGGTGATCGACGAGAAGGGTGTGCTACTGACACTCACCGTCAATCCGGAGGATCTCGGCCGTGTGATTGGCCGGCGGGGCAGTACGGCGCAGAGTTTGCGCACCTTGCTGCGCGCGCTTGGCACGAAAAACAGTGCTCGCTACAACCTTAAGGTGGTGAACAATGATGAGCCACACACCGCAGCATCCCAGTCTGTGGATAACTTAACCACTGATACGGTGGATAACGACGATGAGAGCGAATCGGATTTTGCAAAAAAGTCTCGCCAAGAGCTTGCAGAACTCGACGACCTTGATATATAATACGACCAGTTCAGAAACGAACTGCGAGAAAAAATAAACGCTCTTTGCGAGCAAACCAACAAGGTTTGAGAGCCTTATTTGTGCAAGAAAACTGCTGTGGAGGCAGTTTTTTTGTTGGGTGAATGTATAGTGCAGCAGAGGCTAAAGTGATAGCTATATGAGCTTATATAACAACGAGTTTTATATGCTATCCGGATGAAGTAGCGAGTGACGCCAAAAAGGTTCTCATATACTACCGTAACCGGCTCAAGATATTCGTTAAGCCAGCAATGCCAGCAATAAGCAAAAGTAAGATGCCGATGATCACAATCAACAAACCATAATGGGGTTGGTACCTTGGTGGATTGTAGCCGTGAGTATGGTGCGGATCGTGGCGGGTGGCTTCGGTATCAATCGAGATATTGGCAATCGCTGGCTCCACAAGGTGTCGAGATACCGCTGCCTCACCGTCGAACTGCTCGAGTGTAATATTCTCGTTGAGCGGCGTGATGGTTGTACGCCGGCTCGATAGCTCGAGGCGCTGCGCGGTAGTATTGCCTGTCTCTGATCCAAAGTCCATAGCATAACCAGTATAACAAATAAAAAACATAAGCGTAAAGACCTGAATCCCTTGCAGTATTTGTTAGACGCTGCTGCGGTAATTTGCTACACTAGGAGAGATGAAAAAATTCCAAGTGATTAGCCTGTTTCCGGAGATGTTTTCTGGCGTGTTTGAGGCTTCAATGCTGTGGAAGGCGCAGCAGCGAGGCCTGGTGGAGCTGACGACGATTGATCTGCGCCAATTTGGGCTCGGCCCACGCCGCACGGTTGACGACACGCCATATGGCGGTGGCGATGGCATGCTACTACGCGTTGAGCCGCTCTGGGAAGCAGTGCGCTATGCCAAAGAGCGCGACCCGACTGCTAAAGTACTCATCATGACGCCGCGGGGTCAGCGGTGGAATCAGGCGCTTGCGCAGCAGTATAGCCAGACCGACCATGGTTACATCTTCATCTGTGGGCGCTACGAGGGGTACGACGAGCGAATTATGCGGGTGGTAGACCAAGCGCTCCGAGTGGGCGACTATGTCCTGACTGGTGGTGAGCTGCCCGCGATGACGATTATCGACTCGATTGTGCGGCTGATTCCTGGTGTCCTTGGTGGTGAGATGAGCGCGGCGATTGAGAGCTTTAGCGATGGTCAGACGCTGGAGTTCCCGCAATATACACGCCCAGAGGTGTGGCAGGGGATGGCAGTACCTGAGGTATTGCTCAGTGGCCACCACGGCAACATTGCAGCCTGGCGGGCAGAGCATTCGCTGCCGGTAGATGACTAGCTCTGTCCACACAAAAGAAACACCCGAGCATACCATGAACACTCGGGCGTTCTGTTGTGGTGGATATATCGGAGAGCGACTGATACAAGTATGTATAAAAATGTTTATGTTTGTAACGTTCGCTCCCTCTATAGTAGCGAACATGTGGCACAAGTGCAAGGAAATGCGTGTAAAACAGGGTAATATCTGATATGATAAGGCTATGAAGCAGCGTATGATTAGATTTTGGCTTGGGTTATTTCAGGCGATTTTTCCAGAGCATTTGCGGCGCGATCCTGCCTATTGGCGGCGTCTCGCGCTTGGTATTGTCGTAACGTTCTTGATCATCACGCAGCTCTTTACTTTTGAGAAGTTTGCTGATATCACGAGCGGGTGGCATATGGCTGGCGGGGGAGTGGTAGCTGCTCTCTTGGCTGGCGTATTGCCGCTGCTTGAGCTGGGCGGCTTGCCATTTTTGCTCTCAATGGATATGTCGCGGGGGTCGCGCCGTATTTCGCAGGCATGCCTAGTTGCAGTCAGTGCAGCGTGGTTTGGTGTGGCGCTGTGGTGTTTTCTCGCTGTGCCAATGAGTGAATCGGGCCTCTTTGGGGCGACCTTGCCATTACTCAATGGCTGGTGGACAGTAGTATTTACAGGCTTACTTGGTGTGGCAGTGGTGCTTGTGGTACGCGAAGCAAATGGCTTAAAAATCCACTCGTGATTGATGAACGATCAGCCTAGGGTGCCTCAATAGTAAAAAACCGCTATTAATTTTACCGCATCTCCTCCACACTCTCCGAGGAGTATCACTGTAGTTGGTGTTTTCGAGAGTATTAGGCTTCAGTGTTAGGTTGAAATATCGCAGTCCGATCAACTTTGATCTGCCAGAGAAATAAAAAACTTGAAGAGCTAATGTTCAAAATAGGCAAAACCCGAGTGAGGGCGTGATCGAACAGACATCCCAGATAAAGTCGCGATAAAAAATTACCAGCCGACAAAAGGCTGGTAACAATGATAACTTGGCTGGGCCGGAGGGATTCGAACCCCCGAATGCCAGGACCAAAACCTGGTGCCTTACCACTTGGCGACGGCCCATCACTGCGTGGCGCCTCCGTATTGTACCATGCTTGCGAGAGTGGATCAATAGTGCGTAGTTTGTTGGGGCTGTGCTCTATATTGAATGTAGAGACTCTGTGATTGATCGACTTTTGGTGGGTTACGGTGTTGCTGAATAAAAATAACAACAAATTGCTCCGACCACAGTCACATGCTTCATATAACAGAGGTCGTGCCAGCGTATCGGTTGTGAATATTACGCTTGACCCACAGTATATAGAGTAGTATAGTGCATAGTAAGCGCTATATATGGTGTCTATGACACTAGTAACCGATGCTTGCACAATCATAAAAAACAAGGATAAACACTCATGCCGTGGCGCGCGTGCTGCCACGGCAAGTAAAGGGAGGGATATGTATCACACAATTACCAAACGCGATGGGCGCATCGTGGCATTTGACGACACAAAAATTATGGCAGCAATCGAACGAGCTGGCCTGGAGACGGGTGAGTTTGCTGAGGAAGAGGCCTATCAGTTAGCTCAGGCGGCGATTACCCAGGCGCAGCAGACTATAGCGGATGATACACTCACGGTGGAGCAGATGCAGGATGCGGTAGAGGATACCTTGCTGCGCTCGCCATATAAAAAGACCGCCAAGGCGTATATTATTTATCGCGATCAGCATCAAAAGCTGCGCGAGATTGCTGCGAGTGCACATGTTGACCTGATTGACCAATATTTGCTCAAGCTTGATTGGCGGGTTAATGAGAATTCCAACATGGGTTACAGCCTCCAGGGCCTTAATAATTACATCTCAAGTGAGGTGAGCAAAACCTACTGGCTAAACAAAATTTACAGCCCAGAGATTGGTCGTCTTCATCGGTCTGGTGACCTCCATATCCACGATCTTAACCTTGTGAGTGTGTATTGTGTGGGCTGGGACTTAATGGATCTGCTCCGGCAGGGTTTCACTGGTGTGCCAAACAAGATTTCGTGTAAGCCAGCCCGACATTTTCGCACGGCACTCGGCCAGGTCGTGAACTATTTCTACACACTGCAGGGCGAGGCAGCTGGTGCTCAGGCCTTTAGCAATTTCGACACCTTGCTCGCACCATTTATTCGGGCAGATGGACTAGCGTACGATGAGGTGAAGCAGGTGCTGCAAGAATTCATCTTTAATGTTAATGTGCCAACGCGTGTTGGCTTCCAAACGCCGTTTACAAATATCACGCTTGACCTCGAATGTCCTAAGCATATGGCAGGCACACCGGTGATCATTGGCGGAGAGATGCAAGAGAGTAACTACGGTGATTACCAGGATGAAATGAATACCTTCAATCGGGCACTGCTTGAGGTGATGACGGAGGGTGATGCCAACGGACGGGTCTTTACTTTTCCGATTCCGACGTATAACATCACTGCCGACTTCGACTGGGATAATCCTGTGATTGACAACCTGTGGGAAGCCAGTGCAAAATACGGCATTCCATACTTTAGCAACTTTGTGAATAGTGATATGAGCCCAGAAGATGCGCGTAGTATGTGCTGCCGCCTGAGGATTGACAATCGCCAGCTGGAGTATCGTGGTGGTGGCCTGTTTGGGAGTAACCCAATGACGGGGTCAGTTGGTGTGGTGACGATTAACCTGCCTCGCTTGGCACTGAAGTCGAGTGACGAAGCAGCCTTTCGCACTGGTCTCGTCCACCTGATGGAGCTAGCGCGTGATAGTCTCGAAGTTAAGCGCAAGACGCTCGAGCGCCTGACCGATGCCAATCTATACCCATATACCAAGTTTTATCTGCGCGATATCAAGCAGCGCTTTGGTGAATACTGGAAGAACCATTTCTCGACGATTGGCTTGATTGGCATGAATGAGGCAGCGCTCAATCTCCTTGGTGCGGACATTGGTCAGGCTGCAGGGCGGGAATTTGCCGAGCGGACGATCGATCTGATGCGCGAGACGCTCGTGAAATTCCAAGAAGAAACTGGCAATAACTACAATCTTGAGGCAACGCCAGCTGAGGGCACGACCTACCGCCTGGCGCAGATCGACCAGCGCGACTACCCAGAAGCAGCGCATTTTGCTAACGGTATTGGCAAGGCGGTGCCAGCGCCGTTCTACACCAACAGCACACACCTGCCGGTCAATTACACCGACGATCTCTTCGAGCTACTTGATCTCCAAGACGAATTGCAGACCAAATATACTGGTGGCACCGTCATCCACTTCTTCCTTGGTGAGCGAATGGATGACCCCACGACACTCAAAGGGCTCGTGCGAACGATCTGCCACAATTATCGCTTGCCATACTTTACGATCAGTCCGAGCTTTAGTGTCTGCAAGAATCATGGCTACCTGCGTGGTGAACATGAGGCGTGCCCGCAGTGCCAGGAGCCGTGTGAGGTATATTCGCGGGTGGTGGGTTATTTGCGCCCAGTGCAGCAATGGAACAAGGGCAAGCAAGCAGAGTTTGCGCTGCGCTACCACTACGACAAAGCGGCCGATACAATCGATGCTTAGATAATAGGAAGAAGGGAGGATGGTGATGGTTCAGATCGGTGGTATCCAAAAGTTCAGCACAGTCGACTACCCAGGTCACACCTGTGCGGCAATCTTCTTGATTGGCTGCAATATGCGCTGCGGTTACTGCCATAATCCAGAACTCGTCTTACCTGAGCAGTATATTGGCTGTATCCCTGAGGCGGAGATTCTTGATTTTCTTGCGCGGCGGGTTGGCTTGCTTGATGGTGTCGCGATCAGTGGTGGTGAACCGACGATGAATGAGGATTTGCCTGACTTCATTCGGGCTATCAAGCAGCTCGGTTTCCTCGTCAAGCTCGATACCAATGGAACCCACCCAGCAATGCTGCGCCAGATGCTGGATGAGCAACTGCTCGACTTCGTAGCAATGGATATTAAGGGACCACTGGAGAAGTACGTAGAAATTGCCGCGCGGCCAATTGACACTGATGCGATTATGGAAAGTATTGACCTCATCCGAAGCCGGGTCGATCACGAGTTTCGCACGACGATTGTGCGGGGGCAGCTTGAGCCAGCAGACTTCGATGCGGTCGGGCAGATGGTGCACGGCGCACAGCGCTTTGCCCTGCAGCATTTTATTGCAAGCGATACGCTGGTGAGCAGCCGCTTTTGCGATGAAACGAGCTTTACCGACGAGGAGATGGCCCAGGCTCAGCACATTATGCAACGCTATGTAACAGAATGCGTGGTGCACTAATGCAGTACTATACAGGGACAATCCAACAAGTGATTCAGCACACGCACGATGTAGCAACGCTGGTGTTTGATGCCAAAGGCGACGCACCATTTCGCTATACCGCCGGACAATACATTACCGTTATCAAGCCAGAGTCGCGCACGCCTGAGGGTAAGGCATATAGCCTGTCTAGTTGGCCCGGCGAAACACATCTGAGCATCACCGTGAAGGATATTGGCGGTGAGTATTCCCACTACCTATGTAGCCGGCAGGTGGGCGACCAACTAACTTTTTCGGCGGCGTATGGGTACTTTAATCCATTGACAGATCGCCCACTCGTGGGGATTGCAGCAGGAGTCGGTATTAGCCCGGTGTGGAGTATTATCAAGAGCGAATACGCGCGTGATCCGCATCGGAATATTCAGCTCATGTATAGCAATCGAACCGTCGACGATATTGTCTTTGCGGCCGACCTTGCTGCATATGAGGTGCGCTACCCACAGCTATTGCTCCACTACTTCGTGACACGCCAAGCAACAGTCCCGCCCAAGATACACCAGGGGCGAATTGACCTCGATATGTGTATCAACCCAGCGGCACATTACCTAGTGTGTGGTTCAGTTGCATTTACGCGAGCAATGTGGCAGGGGCTCACTGCGCGGGGTATTGCGAGTAAATGTATTGCAACAGAGGTGTTTTTCGAATGAGTGAGCAGCTTGCCAAAACACCAACCAAGCGCTCGCCGGAGGAAATTGCAGCCTGGCAAGAAAATGCGCGGCGGATTGCGCAGGAGCGGATTGGCCAAGCGGCCTGTAATGCATGCCCACTTGCGCGCATCTGCAGTGTCAAGAATCCCGAAGCCTGCAATCCGAACCAAATTGCTCAGCAAGCTGGTGGAGAATACACTGGTGGCGACAGCGCAGAAGTGTCATACAAGAAAGTCCTCGACGACGACCGTATCAATGTTGTGATTGCCAATGTCAAGAAGAAGGAGCAAACCAAGCCAAAAGCACAGCAACCTCCCGAAGTACAAAGACCCCCAGCTAATACGATCAACATGCCGCCAGCTAACGTTATCAAAGCTCCACCAGCACGTCCGAAGATGGAACAATCGACCAAGCCAACAGTCATCCAGCAGATCATCAATGCAGTCGGGAAGTTGCTCGATGTCCCAAAGGCAAAGCAGCAGCCTGCTCGACAGATACAAAAGTGATCTTAGATGTGGATTAAATCCATCACACAAAACCCCCGAGCAGTGGTATAATAGGGGTATGAATGCCATTGTTCGCTTGGTTGCTGATGGGCTGATGATCCCGATTGTCGCTGTAGCTCTTTTTGCACTGTTTTTTCGTGCACCTCAAGCCCAACGCTACCAACGTTACACGCGCGTATTTATGGCAGGCCTGACGTCCTATTGGTGTGCGAAGGTTATTGGTGCACTCTGGCAACCCGAGACGCTCCGGCCATTTGAAAAGCTCGGCACCGACCCGGGTGCGCTCTATCTCAATAACCCCGGCTTTCCGTCCGATCACGCACTCTTTGCGATGTTCCTTACTCTGGCGGTATGGTATGTGACGCGCCAGCGGCTGCTCACCGTGGCGCTATTTGTCATGACGGTGTTGGTGTGCCTTGGCCGCGTGGCAGCACTGGTACATACACCGCTTGATGTTGCTGGTGGGGTGGCTGTTGCACTGCTGGGCGCTGTATGGTATGTGCCACATCACAAAAAATTCTGGCGCAGACTAGCAAAATCGGCAAAAACATAATATAATAGCTCCCAGTAAGGAATTGGAGCTAAATAATATGGACGAACAGATATACGCACGCACCGCCGACCCAGATGAGGTGACGGAAGCAGCGCGCCAAGCTAAAAAAGCAAAAACTGCCAAGACGGCGACCATCACCAAGACGGTGCTTGACGACGGGCTCGACCACAGCCGAGCAATCGACAACCCCTTTGCTCAGGGTGGTGTGCTCGATACATCCGAAGACACCGAGCATTTTGTGAACTTATCGTGGCCAGATATGGGACAGATTATGATAGGCGCGGCCATTACTGGCGTGGTGACGAGTGCAGTACTACTGCTCGTTGCCAACCTTGGGGTGTTTGGTGCGGTTTGTGGCCTTGGTAGTGCCAATCCAGCAAGTTGTGGCACACCCACGTTCTATACGGTCTTGAGCGCAATGGTTGTAGCGGTGATTGTCGGGCTTATATTTTTGGTGCAGCGCCGTGTGTATCGTCCTGCTCTTGTTATGCTTGCGACGGCAGTGGGTCTCTGGCCAGTGCTTACGTGGTTGGCCGCATCGTCATGGTATGTGGTGGTGCCGGTTATTACGATTTTGATGGCACTGAGCATTGGCGTGTTTTCGTGGATCTCGCGCCTGCGCAACCTAGCAGTCACACTTGGTGCGATGGTGGCGATCATTGTATTGATGTATCTTGCGACGCTGTAGATAGCTCTGAGTCTCACATTATCTTGCTCAGCGTTGTTTACTGTGCTTAAATGAGCAACCTCTGTTTTCTATGCTTCATTTCTACTTCTTTCACGTAGCTCTCTTGTCTGAATTTTAAATTACGACACTGGTTTTACATATCACCCGAACAACATGGCGAGAGCGGCTTAGATTGTACAAGCATCATATGCACACTTCTTTTGTGCGGTATAAGTGTCAAAATTCTCGAAAATAGCAATATTTCCTTGTGCGCTAAAAAGACACATCCACGAGATCAGCTGACACACCACGCTCAATAAAACAACATGAGTGGCTGCTCCCGAGGAAGTGCTATACTAGAACTATGGAACTTTCTCTTGTGCTTGGAATTATTCTTATCGTTGTCCTCGTTGGTTGCGGGGCAGTGCTGAGTCTGCTGCTGGCGAAGCTTAATGAGCTGAAAGATCAGCAACCAGTGGCACTTCTCAAGAGCGACGTGACGGAGCTATCGCGCACTATAACCGCTATGCAGCAGTCGGTTGGGGATAAGCTCGAGCGCTCGGGTGCTGCTATGCAAACGTCAGTCCAGAAGCAGCTCTCCGAGAGTGCCAAGCTGGTGGCCGATGTAACGCAGCGCCTCACGAAGCTAGATGAGACTAATCGACGCGTCGTCGATGTCGCAGATGAGCTTAAGACACTGCAAAACGTCCTGCAAAACCCCAAGCAGCGCGGTGTCTTTGGTGAATATTATCTGCAGAGTGTGCTTGAGAACGTGTTGCCACCAGCTCAGTATCAGATGCAATATCGCTTTGCCGATGGCGAAGCGGTCGATGCGGTGATCTTTCTTGACAAGGGGCGCGTGCTGCCGATCGATAGTAAATTCAGCCTCGAGAACTACAACCGGATGATCAATGCCACGAGCAAAGACGAGCGCCAGCAGCTGCTCAGCCGCGTTAAACTCGACCTTAAGCAGCGCATCGACGAGACAAGCAAATACATTCGCCCCAGCGAAGATACGATGGACTTTGCCTTTATGTTTATCCCCAGTGAGTCGCTGTATTATGATCTGCTTATCAACAATGTAGGGCAGGGTGGTTCGAGCCGCGATCTGATTGAGTATGCCTTTCGCGATCGCCGGGTGATTATCGTCAGCCCAACGAGCTTCTTGGCCTATTTGCAGACGGTGCTGCAGGGGCTACGCAGCCTCCAGATCGAAGAGCAAGCCAAGGATATTCAGCTACGGGTTGGCCAGCTTGCGACGCATATCAAGAAGTTTGATGAATTGCTAGGCAAAATGGGCAAGAGCCTCGCCACAACGGTTGGTCACTACAACACAACCTATCGCGAGCTCGGCAAGATGGATAAAGACGTCGTACGTATCACTGGCGGTGAACGCCAGAGCGAGCCGCAGTTGCTCGAACGGCCGCAGCGTGGCGATGAGTAGCTGCTAGATCGATCTGAGGAGCTTTAACTCAACACAAGCACGGTACGGGGTGACAACATAGAGCCCTAGACACATCTCATGAGTTAGAGTTAGATCTGTGGCGATGTGAAGGCTGACTTCGAAGTGAAATTACTTGATATCCGTAGCGGTCAATCTCTTCTGGTGGCCAGAAATCGATCTCCTTAGTTCGTAACACAGTACCAACAGTATGACGAACAGTTCGACCGGTCGGCACACCGTCATGAGTGACCTCTACCTGCTCGAGAGTATCACCCGGCTCAATCGTAATATCGGCGATACGCATATCAAACGTTTTTTCGCCTGAAAGTACTTGTTCGAATAGTTCCGGGTATGATTTTTTTCTCACGACCTTCATATAGTGTCGCTATTGTAAATCTTCGTGTGAGATTTGTCAAACAGAGATAGCAATAATCGTAGCAAAAACCACAACGTATTTCGGAGTATAATACATACGCCATATATTGCTTCTTCGTGCAAAAAATGACCTCTGGCAAATCGATGTGTATGATCAAAATAGACTATCTCGCTTGCAAAAAATATGGATAAAGTTATTGTCTTGTGTTTGGCAAAGCAGAGTAGCTGTGATTAAATAAGAACAGCTAACGAACATAAGGAGGGGATATGTTGGCAACACGAGCAACAAAACAAGCAAAAGCTGGCTTGACGCTTGGGCTTACCATGGCATGCGCTGTGATGGGTACGAGCTTTGCCATGGCGCAGCCAGCATCGGCAGTCGATCATCTGCCACGTGATGTACAAGCGCATTATAAAAAAGTGTGGGGTGATGAATTTGACGGTAATAAGCTCGACACAACCAAATGGGCTGTACCGACCGGTTGCTTTGACCTTGCATCAGGTATGGATGGGCGCTTCCGGACAGACATGGTGCGCCAGTACGATGGCAAACTCCATCTCCTCGCGCAGTATGATAAAAATGCCAAACCATGCCAGGCTGGTCATGCTGCCTTCTCGACAGGGATGGTCAACTCGCACTACCTCAGCGACTGGGAGGACAAAAGCGTCGCTCATGCCTGGGACCCCGGCACCTACTACGAAGCGTCTATCAAACTGCCAGAGGGCAACAAGAACGGTGGTGCTCGAGCAAGCTGGGCGTCATTTTGGCTCACAAGCACAACATTCAACTGGCCAGCCAGTGGTGAGCTCGATGTCTTCGAGTCGCGTGGCTACGACCCAAGCTGGCTGCAAGCCAATATTCATACGCAGCCACGCCAGGGTAATAAAGAGCGTTCGCACCAGCACCAGCACGTTCTCGATCGGAATATTGTCGGCAATACACAAACTGCCTTCCATACCTACGGCGTCTTAAACAAGAAGGATGGGACGATTGAATTCTACTATGATGGGCGCATAGTACACCGCGTGGCGCCAGATGATGCAAACTGGCCGTTTGCCAAGGCAGCCAACAAACTCTTTATCCGCTTGAATCACCAGGTTGGCGGCCTCAATGAGCCGTACAAGAAGGCCAGCCCCAAGGATTATGAAGTCGCGAAAGATATGCAGATCGATTATGTGCGGGTCTACCAAGAAAAGACTGCTGCTGATAAGCCACAGGATGCGGTGGTGAGTGTGCCCGATTGGCGTCTCCGCAACAAGCTCAACCAAGCCATCGCCCAAGTGACCCACACAAAGCGCGGTGATGCACAGCCCATGCTTGCCTCAGATCTGGAAAAGCTAACCACCCTCGACCTCAGCGCGCGTGATGGCGCAGAGTCGTGGGAGAAAATAAAGAACCTCGAAGGCATTCAACATGCAAAGAATCTCACCTTTGTTTCTCTTAAAAACACCGAAGTGAAGGATCTTACACCACTCAACAGCCTGAAAAAGCTGAAGAGTGTCGAGCTGAGTTGGCCGTTGACGATTAATCGATAGATTGGCGTGTTCCATAGAAAATACAGGGCAAATGCCTTGTATTTTCTATGAGAAAGGTCTATCTCTTGAATGCAATTTTTTTGCGGGTATAAATAATAATAACCATCGATCGAATCTTC
Organism: uncultured Candidatus Saccharibacteria bacterium; assembly: GCA_963522835.1. Classification (GTDB taxonomy): domain Bacteria; phylum Patescibacteriota; class Saccharimonadia; order Saccharimonadales; family Saccharimonadaceae; genus Saccharimonas. Next base: position 126,403 of record CAUQZB010000001.1, on the reverse strand, counting down.
GCTGTTTGTCCAAGCCTCGGTGATGGGCATTGTGTACAGACGAGTTGGTGCTACGCCCATGCAGTCTGAAGGAGTAAGCTGAAATTGCTGAGCTTTACTGTTATAGATGGCGATTGCTTCAGTGAGCTCACTATCTACTACTTGATGAGCAACACCGCGACAGTATAAGCCAACGCCGTGACCTTCTGGGGCGGTTGAGTTGTAAATTGTCATAAATACACGGTGGTTATGTTCGATATTTTGTGAGTGCTGAGCAGCTATTGGTGACCACCAATATACTGCGCCATCTGCATACGCAAAAAACACTGGTGTATTCCACGGCTGGCCATCCGGAGAGACAGTCGCAAGATTTGCGTAGGTGTTGCTATATAAGAGTGCTTGTGTCGAATGGTTCATAAATAAAGTATAGTTAACTATCACTTAATAGCTCGTTGAATTTTTGTACGTTGGTGAATATAAGCATGAGGGAGGATATGCTCTATTGCCTGCGGGCCGTTTGTAGTCAAGACAGTAATACCTGGCGCATAATCGTGAAAGATCTGACGGCATTTGCCACACATGTCGACGATTTCGATCTTTCCCGTGTCGTCATTTTTACGCACAGCGACGATCGAATCGAAATCGTAAACGCCTCGATTGATAGCGATTGCCAGTGCAGCTGTCTCGGCGCAGACGAAGCCAAGAAAATGGTCGATGTTGACTGCAGAGATCACCTCGCCAGATTTGCAACGCAAAGCAGCTGCCACAGTGTGAACTGGTGGTGTGTGTCGCTGCTCGAGAAGTGTCTGGGCGACGGCAAAAAGCTCATTATCATGATGCATAAAGTGAACCTTGATTATAAAACGAATAGACGAGGCTAAAACTGCCGCAAAAAATCCAACTTACCGCTCTCGAAATGCCGTACGTCTTCGATGCCGTATTTCATCATCACCAGGCGGTCGATGCCGCAGCCAAAGGCAAAGCCGGTGTAGGTATCGGGGTCGATATCAGCCGCCCGTAGCACATTGGGGTGGATCAAGCCGCAGCCAATCAGCTCCACCCAGCCTTCACCACTACACACCTTGCAGCCTGGGTCTTTACCTTCGCAGAAGGGGCAGCTCAGGGCAAACTCAAAGCTTGGCTCGGTGAAAGGGAAGTAGAAGGGGTTGACCCGCACATCAAGCTGCTTGCCGTAGTAGCTTTGCAAAAATTCCTGCAAGGTCGCAATCAAGTTGCCGACGTTGACTCCCTTAGCTACATAGACACCCTCCACTTGGTAGAAGGTGTGCTCGTGCCGAGCATCTAGGTCCTCATTACGGAAGACACGGTCGGGTACGATGGCGGCGATTGCTTCGCCCGCATCCAAATTGTGGCGATAGGTAGTCAGGACGCGGTTTTGCATAGTGCTGGTATGAGCCGGCGCGATCAGGCGGTCGCCCTGCGTGTCTGTCTCGACAGTCATGAAGGTGTCGTAATCGTCGCGGGCAGGGTGGCCTTTGGGGAAGTTGAGGCTCTCGAACATATGGAACTGATCATCGATCTCGCGCGACTCCTCCACCGCAAACCCCATGCGGTAGAAGATATCAGCAATCCGCTCGATCTCTTGCATGAGGGGGTGAATTGACCCCTGGCTTGTTGGCAGTAATGGTGGAATAGCAGTGTTGATATCCATCGGTGCAGTGACGTCGATCGGTGTGCGCTCAACAGTCTCAAGTTCCTCAAGACGGCGCTCAATAGCAGTTTGCACAGCTTGCTTGAGCTCATTAACACGCTTGCCAAACGGCCCACGCTCCGCTGGGGGGAGCGATGTGATATGTCCATACAGTGCGCGCAATTCCTCGTGGCGCAGTACTTCGCGCGGGGTGGTCGATTGGCTCACGGCCAGGAGTAGCTTTTGCTGGATAGCGTCAAGGTCTGTCATACTGCCACTCCGTTATTGTTGTCCATTGATGGTTAGCGCAACAAAAAAGCCAAAGGTAAGTAATGCAAGAAAACCAACGACCAGCCACACCCCAGCTAGTGTCGTTGTTTGCTTAGTACCTTTGAGATATTCGGATTGCTCGACGCCAGTATCACCGCTTGCTGGTGCGGTGCCATCACCAGTGTGACTGCTGGCAGCTGCTTTAGCGCGGAGATCGGCCGCGATACGCTCTTGCAGCTCACTGCGCGTTTGGTCTTGTTTCATATATTGTCCCATGTCTTTAGTATAGCATTATTTGGCACGATCGACATCTGATATCGCCGACAAACAGGGTGATGTGATATACTAAAGGCGTAGTATCAACTAGTGAAGGAGGGACGTATGGCTACCAAAAAAGCCGTTTCGACCAAAAAATCGGCCGCGAAAGATTCGGCCTCCCAGCCTCAGGCTGCACCAACCGTAAAGGCTGCATCGACCACATCAGCCACCAAGACTGTTGTTCATAAGCGACGCGAGCCAGCTTTGCCGAGCAACTTACTCAACATTATTTTTGCTGAGCTGCTTGGTACATTTATGCTCACCATTGCCGCGATTGGTGCGGCAACTCAATTTGCACCACTCTACCTTGGCCTCACACTGCTTGTGATTGCTGTGGCGGTGGGTGCAGTATCAGGCGCGCATATCAACCCAGCGGTCACCTTTGGCCTCTGGACGATGCGCAAGCTCAAGACGGCGCTGGTACCATTCTACTGGATTGCCCAGCTGCTTGGTGGGGCGCTTGCTGTCGTTGTGCTCAACGGCTTGAGTGGGAGTGCCTTCAAGCTCAGCTTCGAGCACTTTACTACCTTTAGCTGGGCGGTCTTTGGTGTTGAGCTCGTCGGCGCAGCAGTGCTGATGTTTGGCATTGCGGCTGCTGTATCGCGCGTGGCCGAGCTCAAGCAAACAGGCCAGGCAGTGGGGATCGGTCTATCTTTGGCTGCTGCTGCTATCGTGGCCGGTGGTTTGCTGACACAGGTACAGGCTTCGGTGGATACATCGTCAGTCCAAGACATTAAGCAGCTACCACATGAACTGCGTGCAAAGAGTGCAACACTCAACCCAGCAGTGGCCATCGCCGCAACCGAGGCGCCAGACAGTAGCTTTACTGGCGCACAAGCAAGCCGTGGCGAGACTGGCTATAGCCGGCTGAGCCTTGAGGTGATTGCTGGTACCTTGATCGGTGCTGCACTTGGTGGCAACCTCTACCTGCTGGTAGCGGGCCGCAAAGCAGAGTCGTAAGCGATACGCGTTAAATTAAGACTAAGACCACTCTCTCAGTAGAGTGGTCTTGCTATATTGGCAACTATTCGCCATACTATAGCGTATGAAAGATTCTCCCTCACCCCAAGCTGGAATTATAAAAGTGATTGCTACGCTCATTGGCGGCATTGTTGCAGTTGGCGTGATTGCCGTTGCAGCTGCCTTCTTGTGGCCCGCCCAGAAGGCAGAACTACGCACAGCAGATATTAAGCGACTGGATTATGATAGCTCAATGGCGGCTATCAACCAGCAAATTGCCCACGATACAGCAGAGGCTGGCCTGCGCAATGAATGCCGCTCGTTTGCCAAGACACATGGCAAGAAAACAGCCAAGGCTATCTTACTTATCCACGGCATCAGCGGCTGCACCAGTGATATGGCCGATATTGCCAATGTATTCTACGAGCAGGGCTACAACGTTTATGCGCCGCGCGTGTCACAGCATGGCTATGCCGACAAGAAGCGCCATGGTCAGATCTCCTTCAGCGATATGGTCAATTATATGACCACGAGTGCTCGCCAGGTCAGCGGCCTTGGTGAGGAAGTTGGGGTGGCGGGCCACTCTGGCGGTGGCAATATGGCAACGTGGCTTGCGCAGTATGGTAATGGACTCTTCTCGCGGGTGCTCCTTATTGCGCCATTTTATGAACCATCGGCTAGCCAGGCTCCCAAGTGGCAGATCCCGCTCATGCGCAACCTCTACGGCAATAATATCCTACCAGACCGCTACAGTGGTAATGATGAGGTGAATGGCCTGTCATATCGCACCCTAGCAAAGTACGTCACGCTTAAAGAAAACTACAAAGCCAACCTTGCTGCACCAGGTCTCAAGCATGTTGGTGTGGTGGTGAGTGAGGGCGACCACGATATCGACCCAGACCTCGCACACGACATCCCACAAAAAATGGCAACCAACAACAATGCTTCCTTCCAATACAAAAAATTCCCTGCCAGCATGAATATTGGCCACGACATGACCCGGCGTGCCTCACCAGGGGTGAGCGCTCATAGTGAGGAAGTCTTCCAGACCTACCTTACTGTGTACGAAGGGAAGTAAAAATGATATAATAATGTAAAAGAAAGGAGTAGAATAGATCATGAGTAATTCGAGAGAGAGAGAGAGAGAGGAGTAGGAGCGCACAGGACTTCACCGAGTGAGGCAACCTCTCCTGATCCAAAAGAACAGAGCGAGGTTTCGTTTGCTCGTGTGGTGGGGCCAGTCATGCGTCTTGATGATCTGTTAGGATACTTCGCAGAGAATGGTAGAGCGGTTGACCAGAAAGATCTTATTGTTCTGACAACAGCTGACGGTACGCTGGTTTGCCCACAACAGCAGTTTGAGTGCACTGATGACGCGGGTAATCGCACATGGAAGGTATCGCCGTATGCGATAGCACTATGGAAAGTGACCGAGCTAAGCGGCCACAATGGTTGGACACGTGCAGCGAGTTTAGCTGTAAAACATAAAATAACGGGGTATCAATACAGCTTGTTTGATATTGCCACCGATCAAGAGATATCTGATGATGAGAAACAATCTGCCCTTCAGTATGTTTTGCGTGATGAAGATAAAAGAGCAGTTTGTAGTGGTGACCGTGACTTCAATAAGAAGCGTGAGGAGGTTGTTGCATATATTGAGAATGTCCTTGGTATCCCTGTCACAAAATAGATAAATGGCTGGCATTAAGTTGGCATATATTTGGATCGTACCTAGATGTTTAGCGCACTATCTAAGATAGTCCCTCAAATTATGCTGAGCCGATCGCAAGTGATTGAGCGGTGGCGCACGAAGCATCTGCAATAGTAAGCACAGATTAGCAGACGGGTAAATTGCAAAAATCAGCAGACTGTACTGCTGATTTTTTGCATAGAAATAAAACCATGCCATATAAAAGAACACGCTATTGACATTATATCGAGCTACGGTATACAATAAGAATATACGATATATCGCACTACGATACATATGACTTCGATGTACAAATCGAGAAAGGATGATTAATGGATAAAACAACGAAACGACGGGATGACGTAAAAATTCTGCTGGCATACTTTGCTGGCTACATGGTAGGTATGACAGCATTGTCGTATGTGCTGGAGCGATTTGCCGCTATATCATCGACAAGTGTGCTTGGGCTCATCATCAATGCTGTAGCAAGTGTGCTCCTGCTTGGCTATATTGTAATGAAGAAACGAGCTGAACTTGCTGCTGCATGGCGCACTGCACGGCAAGCACCGGGCAAGAATAGCTGGTTTGTCGTCAAGTATTTTCTCTTTGCATATCTTGCAACGATGCCGGTAGCACTCCTGCTTGCTGCGCTGCAGGTAACTAACCAAAACCAAACGGCGCTCGTTGGCCTCTTTGGTGGAGCGCTGTGGTATGCGGTATTTATGGCGGTGGTATTTGGGCCGATCGTTGAGGAAGTTGTCTTTCGTGGAGTTATCTTTGCTCGCTTATTGCAAAAATCTCGTGTTCTTGCTTATGCAGCATCAATGGTGCTCTTTGCACTTGTACACGTGGCACCATACATGCTTACAGGAGGAATCAAGAATGGTTTGGCAATTATTAGCTATTTGCCGCTGGCATTCTTCCTGTGCCGAGCCTATGAACAAAAGAAGAGCCTCTACGCCTCAATGGGTGTACACCTCCTCCAGAATAGCCTCGCGACGATACTTCTTGTGCTCGCAACCCGAGGCTAGACAAGGTATAATACATATCTGAGAAAGCGCACATGATCCAAGCAAAACTACGAAGAATCTACTCACCGATGACCGAGACAGGGTTCTACATCCTATTTTGTTTGCAGGCGGAGATGCATGGCTATACGATTGGCCAGCGTGTCAAACATATGACAGACGGCCAGGTACAGATTAGCCCTGGCACAATGTATGGTACGCTCGCCAAGATGGAGAAGGACGGTATAATTCGCTTCGTACGAGAAGAGGATAAGCGCAAAATCTACCACATAACACCACTTGGCCAAGAGATATTGGCCTGTGAGCTGCAGCGGATCGAGCGGCTGTATAACAATAGCAAAGGAAGGAAATAACTGAATGTCACGAATCATGTGTCGGTACTACATGTTGCCCGAGTATGGGCAGGAGGAGGCGTTTTTTGCTGAGCAGCATCGGCAGGGATATGCCCTCAAACGCTTCATTGTCCCGTTCTTTTATATATTTGAGCCATGCCCGGCGGCGCAGTATACGTACAAAATCGACTTTCAGAACCTCACTCGGCACGAAGAAAATGCGCAGTATCAGCAGCTCTATGCCGACTATGGCTGGGAGTATGTTGCATCGGCCAATGGCTTTCATGTGTTTCGTAGGCCGAGCAGTGAAGCTGAGGAAGACGATATCTTTAGCGATAACGAGTCTCGCCTGGCAATGGTGAAGCGCATTAGCAAGCAGCGTATGGGGCTGCTGATGATGCTTGTTGTACTGCTGTTTGCCTATATCGGATACAAACTTGTACAAACGCCAGCTGTCTTGCAGCAGCCTGAGTTCTATGGGCTAGTGCTCGTTGCGCTCTTTGATGGGTATCTTTGCGTGCGGTGCTGGCGTGGCTTGCGCCGGCTGAAGCGTGCGCTGATTGCCGAGCAGCGGTAGAGTCTGCGATATTAAACTTCTCTATTCTTTCTGAGGTTTTCTCCTCACACTCCCCTTGATTGTACTAAGAGAGTACCTGATTTTGCACATGATGCTCTAGCAGAATGACCAATCAGTAATCTGTTGTAATAGAAACAATAGGGGAGAAGATAGCTAAGGAAATTTGAGTCTCACATTGCATTCTCAAAAATAAGAAACACACTGCAGCTGGCTGAGCTGCAGTATTCTTGTGGGAGGCTAGAGTTAGCTAGATTTCGGCAGTCTGACGACCCTCGTAGAGGTTGAGGTACTGCGTGTAGACTGCCTGGTGGTAGGTGGCCATACCGCCATCAGTTGGCCCAACCATATTGTGACCAATGTTGAGCCGCTTTGGCAGGGTATAGTGCTGGAATGATGCATTGTTTGCCTGAGCCATGCGCTGCGGAATGCTCACCGCTAGGCCGTTATCGACAGCATCATCATTCTCACTCGTCACTGTTGCAACGCGCTTGAGGCCCGGTGCAGCGAGGTTTTTCTTGAAGTTCTCTTTGACGATGAGATACTTGCCGAGTGCGCGGTATGACAAGCCACTTGGGCTAAACTTATCTGGCAAGATGTTATAACCATATAGCGTACGCAAGATAGGTAGTTGCCACTTAGGGGCTTGGCTAGCTGCTGGCTCGTAGAATGGGGCAAGTAGTAGCACATTCGTAAAGAAGCCATTACCATACTGGGCAAGCCACGTCGCCATATCACCACCACCAGAGTGGCCAACAATACCAAGCTCATCACCGAGGCCACTTACTTGCTGTGCACTCGTCTTCATGAAGTCGGCAATGTCTTTGGTAGAGATCTCGCCATGGCGCTTGTTGTTGGTGTAGCCATGCTTGGGTACGCGTGGGACGTAGACGTTGTAGCCTTGGTTGTAGAATTCATCTGCCAGCTTTTGGTAAACATTGCTGCAGCCACTGATGCCGTGAATCATGAGGACGGCCTTTGCAGCACGCTTGCCATGAGTCTTCGTGTAGGTGCGGCACTCTGGGCGAATACTGCTGTCGCTCTCTTCTTGCTTGATTTGCTGGTCGATGCTACTCATCGCCTCGTTGTAGTTCTTGCGGCTTATAGTAGCTGAGCGCAAATCGCTACTGGCGGCCGCTTGGCTTGGTGCCAAGAACGTTGTTGCTGCCACAAGCCCTGTCACACTCAACAGGCCAGCAACAACCCAACTCTTTAGGCCGATATAGTCTGGTTTTGTCATGTCAGTCCTCCTTTAGTACTCTCCAGTATGCCGGATTGTTGCGTCAATTGCAAACACTGGTTATATATCTTGAAGCGAGCTTATACTGTTATAGTGAGAGACTCACAGGGGTCATATTGATGTAAAAACCACAATAAAACCGCATTATTATACAAATGCGGTTTTTTGGTATAGCACTGGTAGCGAGTATTAGTCGTGATTAAACTCAAGCCGCTTCAGCCGCTCATACTCATCGAATTGGTAACTGACGCGGATACTTGTGCCAGTATCATCGGTGACGCGGGCGTGGTGGACGCCATTGTTATCGTCGTTCATCTCGATGCTCCAGCCTGGCATCAGCTCCACAAAACCCTCCAGCGACCATGCAATGTCATCCACCTGCTGCAGATAGCGTGGCAGGCGTGAGTAGAAGTAATCGAGCGTAATGGGAGGTACAGGCTCGGAAAGGTTCTCTAGCAGCAGCACAACCCGCGAACCACCACCAATTGGCAAGCTATAGTAGTAATACTCGGTGCCAAAAATACTGATGGCGGCACTGCCGATATCGTGTGCCACACCAGCAATCACCATTGCTTGGTCGGTACCGTCTGGCAGCGTATAGGTAACCTCGTCCGCAGTGAGTTCTTCTTCGCCATGCTTGAGGCCGTAGTCATGCACGTTATGGGCAAGCTTCACCGCGCTCCCATATCGTGACAGAGCATTTGAAAAGCCCCATAGCAATGTTGGTGGTTTGGCAGCGATAGATGCAAGCAGGTGCGCCTTGGCCGTTACCTTACCTTTATCTCCTACCATAGCAAAGTACTGTGTACTAAGATCAGCTTCGTGGTTGACGGACTCATCGTTTCCTGCTGTTCGCTGAAACATTTCAGTCATCAGCTCTTGGCGGAGCGCGCTATAAATACAGTTACGCTGGCCCATTCGTCGAATACCGGTATGCATATAAACCTCCAGATTATGTTCTTGTATGCTTTTGTAATTGTAGCATAAGCAGGTGAATAATGTAGCATATTCTGGATAGTATAACTATTTTATGTCAATATAACAGAGGTAACACACTGCACTATAAAGCAACCTTGACAGCACCATAGAAGATAGATACTATATACGTATAACTATACATATAAGGAGGAGTATGATGGCCAATAAAACAATATATTTTTCGCACAGCGACGAACGCTATATTGAAGGGACTTTGCCTGGCCTTAGTATGAGTCTATCTGCGGCACTGATGGCGGGTTATCGTTTGTTAGTTGAGCGGCAGCAAGCAACACACGATGGTTTTCATGAAGTACAGCTGCGCGTTGGCAAGGATGGCGTGTATCAGCATAAGATTTTTATGGGTCGTAAAATATACAGGACAATAGCAAAGGACAAAGCAGCTCTTCGCGAACAGCGAGTATATCTTACGCAAAAGGGCCGCTATGTGTACTATGAGCGCAATCACGCCGACTGGAACTATTGGCCTACAGGCATGCAGCGTAGCACGCAGGCCAACGACAATCCAGCGACAGTCAAACAATGGGGGCGAATGGAGGTTGTTGATACGATCGATGAGCTCGCGGCGTATATCCCAGAGCGCGCTGTGCAAAATTTGCAACAGAGCCTGGAGCAGCCAGTGGAGCATTTGGATATTTGAGAGATAAGACGGTAGATAGTTTCGTATCTTTTATATGGAGTAGTGTTGACATACGACGAAAGAGAATACGGTTTGTAGTGCAAGTTTGTTACATAAGTAAAGCAATCCAGGAGGAGGATTTATGACACGATATTGGCTCGGCGTGGCCTCGAAAGACCACGTCCAAATAGGGGTAGAGGGTGGCTTCTGTCAGCTCTGCCATGGCAAAAAGACACCGCTGACCCGCATGCAGCGTGGTGATTATATCCTCTATTATTCGCCCAAGCAGGCCTTCCGATCCGCCGAGCCCTGCCAGGCAATTACCGCATGCGGTGTGGTAGCGGGCAATGACGTATACCAGCACGAGATGTTCCCAGGGTTCATCCCATACCGACGGGACATTGCCTGGCACGCGCTGGTGCGCGAGGTGCCGCTGGCGGTGCTGCGCACACTGCCTGGTTGGCGTGAAGTTGCGCCCAAGCTGCGCTTTGGTCATGTGGAGCTGCCTGAGGAGCTGTTTCGGGCGATGTATGAATATATGATGGCTACTGCGTAGTATCATACTCCATCTCCGAGAAGAGTAGCACAGCTTTACCCCAAGATGATATACTATAACTCAGTATGAAAGTCAGCCTTAATGTTATAAAACAACTTATTAACTTTGAATTGCCGCCAGTAGATGAGTTAGCGCAGCTCATCAATCGGCAGCTTGGTAAGGTAGACCGGGTAGAGAACCTGGCTGAGCGTTACCGCGGTGCGCGCGTGGTGCGGGTGGTGGAGTGTGCCAAGCACCCTAATGCCGACCGCCTGAGCGTGACGAAAATTGATGACGGCATGGCAGTGCCCGATGTGCCGCGTGATGAAAACGGCCTCGTGCAGGTGGTGTGCGGCGCGCCCAATGTGCAGGCTGGTATGTGGGCTGTGTGGCTGCCACCGACAAGTACGGTGCCAGCTAGCATCCTCGAGGGCGAGCCCTTTACGCTCGATGCCCGTAAGCTCCGTGGGGTGCTGAGCCAGGGTATGCTGGCCGCGGCTGATGAGCTAGCAATTGGCACCGACCACGAGGGGATTGTGGCACTGATGCCGCGCGACCTGCCAGCGGGTAAGACGCTGCAACCAGGGGCTGACTTTGCCGCGCTGTTTGGCCTGGATGACTATGTGCTTGATATCGAGAACAAGATGTTTACCCACCGGCCAGATTGCTTTGGCCAGCTGGGCGTAGCGCGCGAGATTGCTGGCATTCTCCATCAACCATTTACGAGCCCGGCGTGGTATAACCTAGAGCAGGTATTTGGTGATGGTGATAGTGTGCCACTCGCGGTTTCGAACGATATTCCGCAGCTTGTGCCGCGCTTTATGGCGGTGGCGATCCGCGATGTGCGGGTAGCGCCCAGCCCGTTTTGGCTGCAGTGCCAACTGGTGGCAATGGGGGCAAAGCCGATTAATAACATTGTGGATGCAACGAATTATGTGATGCTGATGACGGCTCAGCCAACCCATGCTTATGATTACGATACACTCCGCGGCGGGCAGCTTGGCGCGCGTATGGCGCGGCAGGGCGAAACGCTGGCGCTACTGAATGGTAAGACAATTGAGCTGACGCCAGATGATATAGTGATTGCCGATGCGCAGGGCCCGGTGGCCCTGGGCGGTATTATGGGTGGCAGCCGCACCGAGGTATCAGCCACAACCACCACGATTGTGCTGGAGTGCGCTACCTTCGACATGTACGCAGTGCGCAAAATGGCCATGCGCCACGGCGTGTTTACTGATGCGCTGGCCCGCTTTAATAAAGGCCAGTCACCCCTGCAGAATGCGGCTGTACTGAACCGGCTGATTGGTATGGTGGGCGGTGAGCAAGCCAGTGCGGTGGTGGATATACATAATGATAATATTTTTATCGAAAATCAATTGACTCAGCAAGCAATAAAACCAACCTTTATTCGAGAGCGTCTTGGCGATATACAACTAAATAACGACGATATAAGAAGAATGCTTGGTAACGTAGAAATTAAGACATCTACACATACACTACGGAGCAGTGTTGAGTTTGAGAATGAGGTTGGCGACATCCGCTATGAACGCACAGAGTATCGAGATGAGGATGCGTTGTATGTCTCAATTCCTTTCTGGCGGACAGACCTGGAAACTAAAGAGGATATTGTTGAGGAAATTGGCCGGCTACACGGCTTTGATACTGTGCCGCGCCAGCTGCCCATGCGCCGTATTCAGCCAGCGCGTAAAAACCCCCGCCGTGAGCTCAAGCGCGTTGTGCGCGAGGCACTGGCCAAGGCGGGTGCCAACGAAGTGCTGAGCTACAGCTTTGTGCACGAGCGTGTGCTCAAGGGTGCAGGCCAAGACCCAGCCCAGGCCTTCCGCCTCTCGAACGCTCTCAGCCCAGACCTTCAGTACTACCGCCTGAGTGTGCTGCCGAGTTTGCTCGATAAAGTCCACGCTAATATAAAGGCGGGGCACAGCGAATTTATGCTGTTCGAAATCGGCAAGGGTCACACCAAAGCACGAATGGGTGAGGATGGTCTGCCAGTTGAACAATTACTGATTGATCTTGTGTATAGTAGCAAAAAGCCTCGGGCTGGCGCCGCCTTTTACCACGTGCGGGCAGTGCTGGACCAGCTGGCGCGTGATAGCGGCCTGACTCTCGTGTATACGCCAGTCACGGCAGCTCAAGATGATCCAGTGTATGCGCCTTTTGACATCAATCGCTCGGCTCATATCTGGGTAGAAGGTAGCGAAGCGGCTGGTCAGCCCGAGCGGCAGCTTATTGGTGTGCTTGGTGAGCTGCGCCCAGCAGTAGTGAAGCATTTCAAGCTCCCTGAGTATACTGCAGCGGCGTCACTTCGCCTTGGTGCGATGGAGCAGGTGTGGCGCGATACAGCGGTACACTACCAGCCAATGAGTCGCTACCCTACCACCGCGCGCGATATCTCAATCCAAACAAGTACAGAGGTTACCTATGATGAACTCATGCAAGCAGTCTCGAGCGCTATGACTCGAGCCAGCGAAACACACCCAGATGTGACGATCCGCGATCTCACGCCGCTGAGTATTTACAAAGCGACCCCTGATGCATTACATCAAACCACGACATTTCGCCTAACGCTATCGAGTAGCAAGGCAACGCTGAGTGCCGAGCGTGTCCGTTCGATTATCCGGACAGTGTTTGCGCCCGAGCAGCATGTGCTGTTTCAGGGCGTGGACTTTGGCGAATGAGGTTGATGCAAGCGACGCTGTGGTAGGCGATTGCGCAGACGGAGGAAACTCCGCCGCGTGGGCCGACCAATCAGTACGCCAAATGACGCACCGGCCGCAATGGCAATAGCGATGAGGACAGCACGCACTAGCAGACCTGCCTCGCTTGAGCCAGTCGTCACGACGCCCATGAGCCCATTGTAGAGCGTGACACCTGGCACGAGTGGAACAATTCCGGCATTGACGATGGCAAGGCTAGGCATATGCCACAAACGGGAAGCGGTTGTCGCAATAAAGCCAATCACTAAACCCGCTGCCGCACTGGCCGCAATAGCAGACATGCTCCAGCTAGTAATGGCGAGGTATATATCGTAGCCAAGCATGCCAGTTGCACCAGCTAGGATAATGCCAATTGGCTGAGTATGGTTGCCGAGGGCAAAGGTGGCAGCAATAGCAGCTGCTCCGATGTACTGGTACATCGTGCCGGTCAGCTGCAACTGATCGGGCGTGGCAACAAATTCAATCCCAAAGCGTCGCGCTGTATACAGGCCAATCATCACACCGATCACCACGCCCATTGTCATCATCGCCACTTTGAGTAGTCGACCCGTTGCCGTCACGTAATATTCGTCGATTGCATCCTGGAAGGCGCCAACGATCATCATCCCCGCCACCAAGAGCACGATGCCGCTCACGGTGATGATGGTTGGGTTAATGATGCCAAGAACATCGAGATAATGGTTGGTGGCAAGCCACGTGATGATGGTTGCAACCAATGTAATAACGCTTGCCGCGATGATTTGAGTAAAGAACACAGGAAGAGCAATGTGATTTAAGCGGCCTAGCAGCCACATAATTGCCACACCCATCACAAAGGTAGCAAAAATCACTGGCAATGACGCCGTATAGAGTAAGGCCGAGCCAGCGCTGAGCCCGCCGCCTGCCAGATAAATCACCCAAGGTGGATAGCGTCGTGGCTTGGCAAGGATGGCATCGAGCTCGCGCTCGGCAGCATCGAGGGTGAGCGCTCCCTCGGCAATAGTAGCGGCTAGGGTCTGGAGGCATTGCATATGTTGGTAGTTGATCTCGCGCGGTGGGATGGTGCGTAGGAGTGTCAGTGGTTCGTAATCGTTACCTCGATCTTGCGATAAAATAAGCTGCGACGAAATAACGTCGATATGTACTTTGCGGGTACAGTAGGTGTCCGTAATACTGAGCGCCATATGAACGACATTTTGGGCTGGTGTGCCCATTGAAATGAGCTGGTCAGCAATGCTCATTGCCAGGCGCAGAGCGCGCATATTAGGTGTGAGAGCACCATCAAGCTTCTCAACTGGTGCTGATTGCAGCGCGGTCGTACCGCCAATAGCCAGGCGGGCAAGCAGAGGTGAAAATAAGGCGTGGAGACGGTTCATCGCTTTTTAGTATACTGAGAAAAATCGTCATTGCAAGAGGTGTATCAGCCGACAGTTGTTCGCGTGGTGTTTCCGCGCAAAGCAAGGTGATAGAGAGTGACAGGATTAACAAGGAATATACAGCAAAGGCTAGACAGCATTTATCGATGTGACCTCTGTTATCTAGTAGTCATACTGGCAAGTGTGCTATACTGGGCAAGATAGATTAGTCGATGAAATAAGAGGAGTTATGGCAACAACCAAGACACAACGCTGGATTATTATTGTTATTTTAGTCGCGACGATTGTCGGGACGCTAGGGTCATTTGCGGCAATGATTCTTGCCTCGGAGAACTACAAGAATGACCAAGCCAAAGCGCAAAAGGCACAAGAAAAATACCAGAAGCTCATGAAGGACTACCAAGCCAAGACAGCTGCTCAAGCCCAAGAATTGTCAAGCAAATATTACCCAACCTTTAGCCAATATGCGAGCCGGGTTGGTGAGTTTGATCGGGATAGTGTGAAGGAGCTCTCTAGCGAAGATCTGGTAGTTGGCGATGGTGAGGAAATCAAGGATAATACGGCATTTGCGGCCTACTACATTGGCTGGAACCCAAAAGGCAAGGTATTTGACCAATCTATCAAAGACGGCAAGCTTAGTGCACCATTTGCTGTTGAGGGTGGGCTCAAGAGCGCGAGTGTCATCACTGGTTGGAAGGAAGGCATCAAGGGGATGCGCCTTGGTGGGGTGCGTGAGCTAACCATCCCCTCCGACAAAGCATACGGCGAGAAAGGCCAAGGCAATGACATTCCCGCCAATACACCACTCAAGTTCATCGTGATGGCAGTGCCAAAGCCGGCTACAATCGACACTTCAGAACTACTGAAGGCATATCAAGAAGGTCAAGGAGGGAGCAACTATGGGCAACACTACCAATAACTCAACTCAGATGCCGATCCACGACGTGGTGATGATCGGTGCAGGGCCAAGCGCTCTGGCTGCCGCGGTGTATACCACGCGCGAGAACCTGCAGACGGTATTGTATGAAAAAGCAGTGATCGGTGGTCTCGCAGCGATTACCGATAAGATCGATAACTACCCAGGTTTTGCAGACGGCGTGTCGGGCCTCGACCTCGCCGAGCAGCTGCAGCGCCAGGCAGAGCGCTTTGGGGCGCAGATTGAGCTGGGTGAGGTGTCGAGCCTCCGCAAAGATGGCAATGATACGATTGTGACAGTCGATGGGCAGGATGTGCGTGCCCGTGCGGTGTTGATTGCCACTGGCAGTGCATATAACAAGCTTGGTATCCCTGGCGAAGACGCATTGTATGGTCGCGGCGTACACTATTGTGCAACCTGCGATGGTGCGTTTTATAAAGGCAAGCGGCTGGTGGTGATCGGTGGCGGCAATTCTGGCCTGCAAGAGGCGATGTTCTTGACTCGCTTTGCGGAGCATATCGACCTGCTGGTGCGCAGTACGATCAAAGCGAGTGAGATCCTTCAGACCGATCTGCAGCCCTTTATAGAGCGCGGGCAAATCAGCGTCCATCTCCACACCGAATCAACCGAAATTATAGCAGAGGACGGCAAAGTGACTGGTGTTGCAGCCATCAGTAATGGCCAGCCAACTACCTTCGCCTGTGATGGGGTGTTTGTCTTTGTTGGCCTTAAGCCAAATACGGGCTTTTTGCAGGGTACGCCCGTCCAGCTCGATGAGCGGGGGTTGATTATTACCAATGAACATCTTGAGACGACGATGCCTGGCGTCTTTGCCAGTGGTGATGTGCGTAGTGGCGCAACGATGCAGATTGCTACAGCGGTGGGCGAAGGTGCGACGGCTGCTTTGAGTATCCGTGAGTATATTCAGCAGCACAAAGCATAGAATAGACAGCACTAGTGTGGGATAGCTAAGAGCCTAAATCTCAAATCTCAGCTCCTGAGTAGCATCCCCTTTCTATCTAACAAAGTAAAAAATCAGTCGTAATGGCTGATTTTTTACTAGTGTGAAGACGAAGTCGATACGCCTAGAGAGGTATTTGATCATATAGAGTACTCTTATTGAATAGAGCAGCAATATTTTGACTTCTATATAATCTTGTCAACTGCATTGAAGGGCTACTGTCTGCTCTTTTTGGTCGCCTTTTTCGATAAATCCTCTAGGCACTTACCCGATTATTGTTCCTTTGTATCAAAGTGGATAGTGGTAATATTCGTCCACAGAAAGGAACGGAGAAGCTTAGCATCATCCAAATGAGGCGTTAGTTTGATTCAGATAATATTCCTCATCTCGCACGACAGGCGTACTGTGTTTTATCAGATAACTTCATATATTATTAACTAAAGCGCTGTAGCTCAGCAAGAAACTTATCTGGATAGTTAGTGACGACGCCGTCGATGCCGCGCTCGGCAAGCTGCTGCAGGGCACCTGGGCGATTAACTGTATAGACGTAGGTAAAGAGATTCGACCGGCGTGCAATCTCTATCGCCAGTGGATGTGCATACAAGCGATGAAACCCTACTGCGGTGAAGTCGAGCTTGCGCTGGTAGGCCAAAAATGCAAAGGGATTATTGCGGTGAAGTAGGGCGAGATTGGCCTGAGGCGCAAGCTGCCGAAGTTGCCGAAGCTCGCGTACGGAGAATGACGAGAGTAATATATTATCCCAATCATCTGGCGATGTGATGTAGCGGGTGAGGAGCTGATACGTTGGCTCGGCGCTACCGTGCCCTTTGAGCTCAATATTGAGTAGCACAACGCCAAAAAAACGGTCTAGCACTGCGAGGAGCAATGGAATAGGCTGCTCACTGGTGAGGGCCTGCAACTCGGTGTACGTCAGATGGCTAATTGATTCATTTCGGTGGTGGGTACGTAGCAGGCGATTGTCATGTGCAATCACAGGAACACCGTCGCGCGTCAATCGCACATCTAGCTCAAGCATATCAGCGCCTGCCGCGACACCCGCTGCCATAGCGTCGATAGTGTTCTCTGGTGCGAGTCCAGCCGCACCGCGATGACCGATGATTAACATGCTAGCAGTATTATACCATCAAATGGGTTGGTGATGAGAATAATGTGCCTGCAGAGCAAGGTTGCACCGCTGGCGCATCTTCTTTTGCTATTACCGAGCAGATTTTGCTAAAATAAAACAGATAGCAACAGAAAGGAGCTAATACAAATGGCAGATTTTAATAAAGTACTAACGCCTGGTGACGTTGACGCTGGCATTGTCAATGTGGTGGTGGAGATTCCGCAAGGGAGCTACCACAAAATTGAGTGGGATCGCGACCTAGCAGTGATGAAGCTCGACCGGGTCGAGCCAGCAATCTTTGCCAAGCCAACCAACTATGGTTTTATTCCACAAACCCTAGATGAAGATGGCGATGAGCTCGATGTGCTCATCATCACCGATCAACCACTGACGACTGGTGTCGTTTTGGAGGGTAAAGTAATTGGCGTGCTGGAGTTTGTTGACGATGACGAGGTGGATGATAAGGTGATCGTTGTACCAGCAGATGACCGCAACACAGGTGATGCAATCAACTCGCTCGAAGATCTCCCTGCTGCAACCCTCAAGCAAATCGAGCACCACTTTAACCACTATAAGGATCTCAAGAAGCCTGGTACTACTGTAGTGAAGGGCTTTGGTGACGCCGCGCGTGCTAAGCAGATTATTCATGAATCTATTGCGCGTTGGAATGAGCGCTAGATAACGTGTTTAAGCAAATACAAAATACCCCAGTGGGGTATTTTGTATTTATGATAACTATTTATTCTTTGACTTTTTTGAAGCAGCCTCAGGCTTACTAATTGGCATAATTTTATCCGTCAGATTCATGGCGCCATTCACAGCTTGGACGCGGATTTTGTTGAGTTGGAGACGGAGCTTGTCACGTGCGTGGCTGGTGGTAACAAGCTGCGCCCATCCCGGCTTAGGGTAGGAGAGCTTGCGGGTAAGGACTTCGATGACATCACCATTCTCAAGTGGCCGCTCGAATGACTCCATTTTGCCATTGATCCGAAAGCCGTAGGCGTGCTTGGCGATATCAGAGTGGATGGCGTAGGCGAAGTCGAGTGGCAAGGCACCTTCGGGGAGGTTGTAGATATCGCCTTTGGGAGAAAAAACGAAGATACGGTGGCCAAAGAGGTCGATTGATAACTGCTCGCGAGGGATATCCTCGCCAGCGCGTAGACGAGCAGCGATTTCTTGCAATTGCGTAATCCACTGCAGCTGAGCTGGTAGGTTCGACACGCCGCGCCTGGAGTCGCCCTTGAGGTACTCCTTGCTGTCTTTTTGTTGCTGGTAGTGGAAGCTGGCGGCAAGACCACGCTCGGCATACTCATGCATGTCACGGGTGCGGATCTGGAACTCGACGATCTGCTTATTAGGCGTGATGACCGTTGTATGGAGGCTCTGGTAGCCGTTTGGCTTGGGGATGGAAATATAGTCTTTGATACGAGCGATCATCGGTTGATAGAGCGAGTGGAGGATGCCCAGCACTAAGTAGCACTCTTCCTTGGTGTGGACAATGATGCGTAGTGCCATCAGGTCATAAATATTGTCGAGACTACCGCGCTTTTGGAGTTTGCGGTGCAGGCTGTAGAGGCTTTTGACTCGCCCATTGATCTCAAACTCGAGCTTCTCATCCTTGAGTGCCCGCTCGACCTCAAGGCGGACGACGCCAAGCTTGCGAGTGCTTTTGCCCAGGCGCTGCTTCATGACCTTCTCGAGCCGCTTGTATTCTTTGGGGTCAAGGTAGCTAAAGGCAAGTTCCTCTAGCTCCATCCGCACGCGCCCCATACCTAGCTGGTCGGCCATGGGGGCAAAGACCTCGAGTGTTTCTCGGGCGATCTTTTGCTGCTTCTCGGGCGACTTGAATTGCAACGTCTGCATATTGTGCAGCCGGTCGGCCAGCTTGATGATAATGACGCGCACGTCCTGTCCCACAGCAATAAGCAGCTTGGTAAGGTTGTCTTTTGTCTGAGGGAGATAGTGGTCAAGGTCGCGCATACCAGCCCGAGCTTGACTCACCTTCGTCACGCCGTCAACGAGGAAGGATACGTCATGTCCAAAAAGTGACTCAATGTCATCTAGTGATGTCTCGGTATCCTCGACGGTGTCGTGGAGAATACCCGCGATGATGGTGTCGCTGTCCATCCCCCAGTCAATCAAGATAATTGCAACGCTCAGTGGATGGGTAATGTAGGGTTCGCCGCTCTTGCGCTTTTGTCCATGGTGTGCCTGGGTGGCGAAGTCGATCGCATGGTCGATTTCGTACAGCTGATCTTCGCTATAGAGGCCGCGTGCTTTTGTCAGGACGTCTTGTTTGGTCACCATAAACCTAGTATATACTGCCAAGAAGAAAAGTGCTATTGCCCTTGATCATTCCACCTGCTATAGTGATGCTTAAATATGCTTATGCTAATGGAGGGAGAAATATAATGAGGCAAAGCAGGGCAGTATGGTGGATGCAGCGGAGCCAGAAGGGTTTCACGCTCATGGAGCTGATGATTGTCATCGCGATCCTGGGCTTACTCGTAACGCTGTCTATGACGGCGTATTCGGGCTATCGGCGGCGCTCAGTCGATGTCGCAACGCGTGCGGCAGCCACCAGTGCACTTGAGGCGATCAAGACGCACCACGCCAATGCTAGCGCTAGTGGTGCAAGCTATAGTACTAACCTCGAGCAAGTCGGTTACCGTCCGCCAAGCGACACAGCTGTGCAGGTTACGCTGAGTGCCGATGCTACCAAATTCTGTGTTCAAGCCACCGACCGCCATCTCACCGACATTCGCTACTACGCCACTACTGGCATGGCGCGGCCGCAAGCAGGGGGTTGCCCAGCGAGTTTGTAGAGCATTAATTATGTGAAAGGTCTGCTATAAAGAATGTTCTGTAGTTGCTTAACTGTCCAATATATTGTGCTAAAGTATACATATGAGTTTGACAAAAGCAATACAAGACTACATCGACAAAGAACGCCGTCGCCGTCTTTACAACACACGTCAGACGCCGTATAATGTCTTGCATGGCTGTCATAGCACCAATTATTTTGAGTACAAAAACTGATGAATACAAGGCTGCGGTAGAGCATTTTATGCCGTTTGCCAAGCGGGTTCATATTGATATTTCTGATGGCGTATTCGCACCCCGCCAGACGGTAGGGATCGGCCAACTGTGGTGGCCTCAGTCGTGGACGGTTGATATCCACGCTATGGTGGCGCGCCCCAGCGTGTACGTTGAGAAACTGATCAAGCTGCGGCCCAGTACAATTATTTTTCATGCCGAAGTTAAGGAAGATTTGATTCCTGTCTTGCAGCAGATCAAGCAAGCTGGTATTCATGCTGGGGTGGCCCTGCAGCGTACGACAGTGCCGGAGACGGTGGCGTCGTATATCGAGACGGCCGACTATGTGTCGATCGTCAGCGGCAAGCTGGGTGAGTTTGGTGGTAAGGCGCGGATGATGCAAATAGAGAAGATTCGGCTGGTGCGAGCCATCCACCCTCGGGTCGAGATTGGCTGGGATGGCGGTGTGACGGTAGATAATGTCTTCCATATTGCCCAGGGTGGGGCTGACGTGATTAGCGTTGGTGGGGTGATCAACCACGCCAAAGACCCGCAAGCAACGTACAACAAACTCCTTGCTGAGATGAATCGCCAGAGTGTGATTTAAGGCCCGCGCTATGCTACACTAAGGAGCGTGACACACATACCATTTCAGCTTCGTTCTTCCTATCAACCGACCGGTGATCAGCCACAGGCGATCGCTCAGCTACTTGGCGGCCTGGAGGCTGGTCAGCGCGAGCAGACACTACTTGGTGCGACGGGTAGCGGTAAGACCTTTACGATGGCAAATATTATCGCTCAGCGTGGCGTGCCGACGCTTGTTTTGGCGCATAACAAAACACTCGCGGCGCAGCTCTTTAGTGAGTTCAAACAGTTCTTTCCAGACAATGAAGTACACTACTTTGTTAGTTATTTTGATTATTATCAGCCAGAAGCATATATTGCCAGCAGTGATACGTATATCGAGAAGGATTCAGCCATCAATGAGGAAATCGACCGCCTCCGCCATGCAGCGACTGATGCATTACTCACGCGCCGCGATGTGATTATTGTGGCCAGTGTTAGCTGTATCTATGGCCTGGGTTCGCCAGCCGATTATTATGAGCTATCCGTCACAGTGCGTCAGGGTGAGCGGCGCGTTCAGGATAAATTTTTGCGCCAGCTGATGGATATCCAATACCATCGCAATGATATTGATTTTGCACGCGGTGCCTTTCGCGTCAAGGGCGATGTGGTCGATGTCTTTCCAGCAGGGCAAGAGACAGCCTATCGGGTGGAATTTTTTGGGGATGAGGTAGATCGGATTACGCACATCAACCCGCTCACTGGCGAGATTCTCGATGAGCCAGCGGAGTTTACCATCTTTCCGAGCAGTCACTATGCAACACCTAAGGAGAAAATCAAGCAGGCGATTGACCGAATTCGACAGGAGTATGAGGAGCGTGAGCAGTGGTTTGAGGCGCACGGCAAGCTGCTTGAGGCGCAGCGCTTGAGCCAGCGCACGAAGTACGATCTGGAAATGCTCGAGCAGACTGGCTTCGTGAAGGGGATCGAGAACTATAGTCGCTACCTCACCAACCGCGAAGCGGGTGAGCAGCCAGCTACCTTGCTCGATTACTTTCCTGACGATTTCTTGATGCTGATCGACGAGAGTCACGTAACCGTCCCCCAAGTGCGCGCGATGTATAATGGTGACCGCGCTCGCAAAGAAGTGCTGGTGGAGCATGGCTTCCGCCTGCCGAGTGCGCTGGATAATCGTCCGCTGCGCTTTGATGAATTCGATAAACATATTAACCAAGTGATTTATGTCTCTGCTACCCCTGGCGATTATGAGCTAGAACGCAGCCCTGCTCCCGCTCAGCAGGTGATTCGTCCTACTGGTTTGCTCGACCCAGAAATTATAGTTCGCCCAACTGAAGGGCAGGTAGATGACCTCATTGCAGAGATTCGCGAGCGCACCAGCCAGCAGCAGCGCGTGCTCGTGACAACGCTCACCAAGCGGATGGCTGAGGATCTCTCTACCTATCTGACCGACCTCGGCATCAAGACGGCCTATATTCACAGTGAGATCGACACGCTCGAGCGCGGTGATATTCTACGCGATCTGCGCATGGGCCTGTATGATGTCCTGGTAGGGATTAACCTCTTGCGTGAGGGGATCGATTTGCCAGAAGTCAGCTTAGTGGCGATTATGGATGCCGACAAAGAAGGCTTCCTCCGTAGCGAGCGTAGCCTCATCCAGACAATTGGCCGGGCAGCTCGCCACGTTGAGGGCAGGGTCATTATGTATGGTGATAGTATCACCGATAGTATGCGCCGAGCGATTGACGAAACCAAACGCCGACGCGAAATTCAGCAGGCGTACAATCGCGAACATGGCATTACACCGCGTGGTATTAATAAAGCGATCGACGAAGGCCTGCGCTCCATCATCCCGCAAAAAGAGGATGACGCGCCCAAACTTGACCTGCGTAAAATCCCTAAGGACGAATACAAGAGCCTTATCAAAGATCTGACTGGTCAAATGAATCTCGCCAGTGCCAATCTTGAGTTTGAGCGGGCGGCCGAATTGCGAGATCTGATCGCCGAAGTGAAGAGTAAGTTGTAGAGCAGTAGCTGAGTGAGCCTACGATCGGCACATGCACAGAGTGTATAATATGATGTAGTATGCCTATACGTGATACTCACGCCCTGCCAGAACAGGTGATATATTTTTTGGCAACGATTGATCGTCGACCGAAGTTTATCCGGTGGTCGATTCTTATTGGACTTGCTATCTGCAACGTTGTATTGCTCTGCCTGCCAGTGATATTCTTTGTCGTTTGTTATTGCATCGTGTTTTGGAGGACGCGTGATTATTACAAAACAGTCGAGTTTCAAAGTGTCAAACAGAGGCTTGCCAAGCAAATACAAGAATATGACGACTTCAATGCCTTTTTGCCCGAAACAAAGCGCTTTATTCGTCAGCAGCAGTCGAGGCTTTCGCGTGCGCATGTGAAGAATAGCACACTTACGGTGTATAAAAATGCGCAGCTTGACCCATACCGCTATATTGTCAAATATTTTTTTGCGCAGCGCACAATAAACGAAGAGACAGTGCAAATACTCGAGCAAATCCTCCAGAAATACGACACAATCAAAAAGACCGAGGAAATACTGCGGAGCGAATACAACGAAATTATGGACTTCATTGATGCCAAAATGTACGCTGGAGCCTATATTTTCAAGAAAATGACAATGAAGCAGCTTGGATCGAATACATTACCTAAGTTTGAAAAGAATTATTTTCTCGTATATTCATTTAAGTACAGTTCGCCCGCCAAGCGCAATAACTACTCGTTTGACATCACTCTTACAGAGAAAAAGCTCCAAAAATTGGCAGAATATCTCAGCCAGCAGATAGCATATCGCAAATCTGCGCGGTTTCAGCGTCAGCTTATGACGCCAAAGCTCAGACGGTTTATCTTGCGCAGAGACAACTACGAATGCCAGAAGTGCCATGTCTCGCGCCAGGATGAGAAGCACCTCTTGCTCGAAGTTGACCATATTGTGCCGGTGTCGAAAGGCGGTATCACGACCGAGCAAAATTTGCGAGCACTCTGTTGGCGCTGCAATCGGGCTAAGAGTGATAAGTTGGAAGTAGCTTAGCATGAGTATTGCACTCCGTACTACCCACACTTCTTACTGACGCATTACTCATTGATATATAGCGATTCCACGCACCGAATGTGGTACAATATATCCATAATGAGTAGTATTACCACTGAAGATGTGCAGCACCTTGCACAATTAAGTTCGATTAGTCTTGGTGATTCAGCCGACGTTGCCGCGCTGCGCCAAAACCTCGAGGATATCCTGCATTACATCGAGCAGCTATCCACCCTCGACACGACTGGTGTTGAGCCAACCTACCAAGTAACTGGCCTGACTAATGTATGGCGGCCCGACACAATAGATGCTAGCGACGTATCGCGTGAGCAGCTATTGGGGCTAGCCGCCGAGCAGGCAGATAAGTGTGTAAAAGTACCAAAGGTGTTGTGATATGAATATTACAGAGAGAGTTGCTCAGATCAAACAAGGTCAGGCATCGGCCACCGCTCAGGTGCAAGCAGCCTTGCAGCGGGCACGCGATGCCGAGGAATACCACGCACTGCTGAGCCTGACAGAAGAGCGGGCGCTGCAGCGGGCGCAAAAGATTGACGAGGCGCTGGCGCGAGGTGAGGACGTTGGGGTGCTGGCTGGTGTGCCGTTCGTCGTTAAAGATAATTATCTTGCGTATGGTGCGCCCAGTACGGCAGCCAGCAAGATGCTTGAGAATTTTGATACGCCTCTCCAAGCAACAGTGGTAGATAAGCTTGAAGTAGCTGGGGCGATCTGCATTGGCAAGAGTAACCTCGATGCCTTTGCGCATGGCGGGAGCACAGAGAACTCATACTTTGGCGCTACACACAACGCTGTCGACAAGACGAAGGTAGCTGGTGGTAGCAGTGGTGGTTCGGCTGTGGTGACGGCGCTCGATATTGTGCCATTTGCCTTAGGAACAGATACGGGAGGCTCGATTCGCCAACCCGCCAGTTTCAACGGTGTGTATGGTATCAAGCCAACCTATGGCACAGCGAGCCGCTATGGTGTCGTGGCAAT
Source organism: uncultured Candidatus Saccharibacteria bacterium (assembly GCA_963522835.1). Lineage (GTDB taxonomy): Bacteria > Patescibacteriota > Saccharimonadia > Saccharimonadales > Saccharimonadaceae > Saccharimonas. Next base: position 101,441 of record CAUQZB010000001.1, on the reverse strand, counting down.
GGCCTCGAGCACTGATACGATGGGCTGCTTTGCGCGCAGTGCTAAGGATGTTGCTGTGGTGATGAGCGTCATGGCTGGCCAAGATCCGAAGGATATGACGACGTTGCCCAATTTCTTCGCGCCTGCAACCGAGGCACCGCAACAACTGAAGATTGGTATCATCAATGAAGCAATGGGTGATGGTGTTGATGCGGAAGTGCGTCAGGCGGTCAGCCAGTATGCCGATATCCTGCAATCGCATGGCCATACCGTTGAGACAGTCAGTATGCCAATGCTCCAGCACGCTCTTGCGATCTACTACATCGTTGTGCCGGCTGAGATCTCAAGCAACCTGGCGCGCTACGATGGCGTGCGCTATGGCCATCGCGCTGAGGGAGTTAAGACACTGGCCGAGCTTTATGGTCGGAGTCGCGACGAAGGCTTTATGCCAGAGAACAAACGGCGCATTATGATTGGGAGCTACGTGCTGAGTAGTGGGTACTTCGATGCGTACTATCTCCAGGCACAAAAAGCGCGGACATTGCTCATCAACGAATTTAACGCCCTGTTTGAGCAATACGATATGCTTCTTTTGCCAACAGCACCAACTCCTGCCTTTGGTCTTGGTGAAAACAGCGATGACCCGCTTAAGATGTATCTCGCGGATATCATGACAGTGCCAGCCAGTCTGGCAGGCTTACCTGCATTGAATGTGCCAGCTGGAGTGAGCCAGACGGGCTTGCCAATCGGTGCGCAGTTGATTGGCCCCATGCAGAGTGATGCGACGCTGCTTGCTCTGGCAGCTCGAGCCGCTGCAGAAAGGAGCGCCTAATGTCTGGTGGTGTGACGATCCTTCTGGTGGGTATTATTATCATTGCTGCAATCTTGGCTGCTGTTGTTGCACTGACGCGCCAGGGCGGCAAGGTGCTCAATGTCGAGAAATACCAAGCACGCTGGCTTGCCATTGAGAATAGCCTCGACAAATCCAACATTGGCACGTATCAGCTGGCTATCTTCGAGGCAGATAAGTTGCTCGATCTTGCCCTGCGCGAGCGTGGCTTTGCCGGTAATACGATGGGCGAGCGCATGAAGTCGGCTCGCGAACAATGGAGTAATAGCAACCACGTATGGGGTGCTCACAAGGTGCGCAACAAGCTAGCACACGAGACCAATGTGCGGCTCTCGCGCGAGATTGCCTTGCGGGCATTAGCCGCGTATAAACAGGGGTTAAAGGATTTGGGAGCAATATAATTATGGCAGTTTCTCACGATGTTTTGCAAAAATATGAAGTGACGATCGGCATCGAATGCCACGTCCAGTTGGCGACGAACACAAAACTCTTTAGTCCAGCAGACAATGATGCCCGCGATGCCGAGCCTAATAGCAAAGTCCACCCGATCGACTTCGGCCTGCCTGGTATGCTGCCAGTGCTGAATCGCCACGCTGTCGATCTTGCGATTCGGGCTGGCAAGGCACTCAATGCGCCCATCGCTCATGTTTCGCGTTTCGACCGTAAGCATTATTTCTATCCAGATCTACCGAAAGGCTACCAGACGAGCCAGATGTATCAGCCGATTATCTTGGCGGGCTATGTCGATGTGCCACTTGATGATGGCAGTACCACGCGCGTCCGGATCGACCATGCTCACATGGAGGAAGATGCCGGCAAGCTAACACATCACGATGGTTACTCATTGGTCGACCTCAACCGAGCAGGTACACCACTGATCGAGATCGTCTCACAGCCTGATATTCACTCAGCAGCCGAGGCCCGTGCCTACGCAGCAGAGCTTCACAAGCTCATGACTTATGCTGGCGTCACACACGGTGATCTCTACCATGGTAATATGCGCTTTGATGTTAATATCTCAATCGCGCCAAAGGGTTCAGATCAGCTTGGTACACGTGCTGAAGTGAAGAATCTCAACAGCTTCCGCAGTGTAGAAAAGGCAGTGGAGTATGAATTTGCGCGTCAGGCAGCTTTGCTCGAGCGCGGTGAGCGTGTCGTGCAAGAAACCCGTGGCTGGAGTGACGATAAAGGCATCACCACGAGCCAGCGCAGCAAAGAGGATGCCCAGGACTATCGCTACATGCCCGACCCAGACATTCCGCCAATTGTCCTAACGGACGAAGAGATTGCTCGTGTTCAGCAGGACGTACCGACGATGCCAGGTGAATACCGTGCGCAGTGGCAGAGCCTTGCGCTGGATAACTCGGTGGTTAATACTGTGCTCAGTCATCAGCCACTGGCTATTTTGCTCAGTGATATCTACCCGCTTGAGCATAATGCTGCGTCGATTTTGCAATGGCTTGGCGTCGATGAGTCAGTGTATCAGCGGCTTGTCAAGCGGATCTTTAACTGGTTTGCCTCCACGCCAGAAGAGTTGATGAATATGAGTAAGGTTGAATCGGGTTTTGTTGAGTCGCGGCGACTCTTACTGCTCTCACAGTTGGTGGAGGACAATAAAGTCAGCTCGACTGGTGCGAAGGAGCTCTTTCTCGACCTCTTTGACGAGCAATATACTGACAAGATGCCTGAGGCGATTGCTGAGGCAAAGAATCTACTCCAGGTATCAGACGAGGGGGCGATTGGCGCGATTGTCGATGAGGTGATGAATGACCCAGCCAGTGCAGCGTCCATTGCGGATATCAAGGCCGGCAAAGATAAGGCAATTGGCTACCTTGTCGGGCAAGTCATGAAGCGCTCCCACGGCAAAGCCAACCCAGCTCTGGCGCAGAAACTGATTCGTGAGAGGCTGCAGTGAGCAACTAAAGGATATACAAGGAGAAACATAATGAAACGACCAACAAAAGCAATCATCGCCGCCGCGGGCTTTGGTACGCGGTTCTTGCCTCAGACGAAGGCCATGCCTAAGGAGATGATGCCGCTAATTGATAAGCCGATCATTCAGTATGTGGTGGAGGAGCTCGTCCAGGCGGGGATTCGCGATATTATCATTGTGGGGAGTGCCAATAAGCGTGCGATCGAAGACCACTTTGATGTGCCAAATGAGGATCTGCTAGCTAACCTTCGGGCTGGTGGGCCAAAGAAGCAGCCATTGATCGACACCGTCAAGCAGCTGTCTGAGATGGCAAACTTTATCTACATCCGCCAAAAGGGCCCATACGGCAACGCAACGCCACTGGCTTGTGCAGCGCACCTCATCAACCGTGATGAGCCCGTCATCTATACCTTTGCCGACGACTTCATTGCTGCTAGCCCAAGCCGCTTTCAGCAGATGATTGCTGCATCGCAAGAGCTCGATGGGGCAGTGTTGTCGTGTAAAAAGATCGTCGATGATGCTGAGTTTGATCGCTACGGCGTTGTGGCTGGCCAGCAGCTGTCAGACGGTGTTATTAAGATGAGCAACATTGTTGAAAAGCCAGGCAAGGCCAATGCACCATCTGACCTCGCCAGTGTCAGTAGCTATATTTTGCCTGGCGAATTCTTTAGCTATCTCGAGCATGCGAAGGAGCATTTTGATGGGCATGGCGAGTTTACCGTCCAGCCTATTATGCAGCGAATGATTGATGACAACCACGCGTTCTTTGGTGTGGAAATCACTAACGGTACATATTATGACACTGGTGATAAGCTAGAGTACCTCAAGACCGTTGTGGATTTTGGCCTCAAGGACCCCGTGCTTGGCCCAGAGTTTGCAAAATATCTGCGGACTCACTATACTGATACTCAGGCATAGGCTATATGCCACTAACGTAAAGGAGATACCGCATGGAGTGGGCACAGATATTAGTTATCATGTTATCGGTATTGCTGGCGCTGCTGCTGGTGCTTGCGATCGTCTTGACGGTCATATTGATTCGTATTACTAAGCGGATTAGTGCAGTGGCAGAATTAGCTGAGCGCGTGGCAACCAACCTTGAGACAACAACTGATAATATCACCCGATTTACTTCGCCATTTTGGCTGGCTAAGACGGCTATGTCTTCGATCAAAAAATTGTTTATTACCAAACGTAATCGATAAAGGAGAATATAAGAATGTCGAAAGGTAAATTTGTCCTTGGTGCGGTCCTCGGTGCTGCTGCTGGCGTGGTAGCTGGTCTATTGACGGCACCAAAGTCGGGTAAAGAAACACGAACCGACCTCAAGAAAAAGGCGCGTGAGCTCAAGCAAGATGCCGCCACAAAGGGTGATGAATTGCGTGCCAAGGGTGAGAAGGTATACCACGAAGCACGTGATGCCGCTCGTGACCTGCATAGCCGCAGTGACCGTGCTTTGCGCAGTGCTCGTGATGAGTTTGCTAAGGGCAAAAAGTAACCTGTAGGCTACAAACGGGTACGGCGAGTTCCTCCTAGGGGGGAGCAAGCTCGCCGCACCCTTGCAATTATTATGACAGAGCAATCACTACCGTCACAGCGCCCATCAGACAAGTCAGCGACTTGTGAGAGGCATGATCATCCTGGGCCAGTTGCCGAGCTTACACGGCAGGTCAAACAAGCCAACGAGACCGATGCACGCAAGGCTACCCTCGAGGATTTATTTTACGATTTTCATCGAAGCCGCGCAGAAGTCTACAAAATGAACTTCATCCGCGGGATATTTTTTGGCCTCGGAAGCGTGCTTGGCGGGACGATTCTTGTGGCACTGTTTGTTTGGCTTCTTAACGCTATTGGCCTCTTGGTGCCAGGCCTGGCCGACTTCATTGACAGTGTTATTAAGGTGATGAACGCGCGGCACTAATATGCTATATGGGGCAAGCCCCCATTTATTCTGCAGTAGATCATTGCACGCTACTTAAATGGAGTGATGAACGACTGGCGTACGCAACGCGAGAGTAGTTGAGTTTATTTTTGCTAATCACAACGATGGAGTGTTGGCCTTATCGCTCGTTCATTTGCTATACTAAGGAGGTATGACTTCTCACTCATCAGCTTTGCAACCATCGGATTTTGTTCACCTGCACAACCACACTCATCATTCGCTACTTGATGGCTTAACGAAAATTGGCGACCTTGTCAGTACTGTTAAGGATTATGGCATGACAGCAGCAGCCATTACCGACCACGGGACAATGAGTGGGGTGCTGGACTATTACAAGACGGCGAAGGCGGCGGGCGTTAAGCCGATCCTTGGCATTGAAGCGTACGTTGCCGCTCGCTCGCGCTTCGATCGTGATCCCGCTAAGGATAAAATGCGCTACCACTTGACTATCATTGCGATGAATAATCAGGGGTACCATAACCTGATGCGACTCAGTACGAAGGCAAACCTAGAGGGGATGTACTATAAGCCGCGGATCGACCATGACCTCCTCGAGGAGCTTAACGAAGGGCTGATTGTCCTAAGCGGCTGTGCAAGTGGTGAGATTGGTGAGGCACTGCGTTATGACGACTATGCCAAGGCAGTCGAGATCGCTCAGTGGTATAAGCGTGTCTTTGGCGACCGCTACTATCTGGAATTGCAAGACCATGGCCATCCCGAGTCTAATACGCACTGGGATGTGCAGGCGAAGATTAACGAGGGTCTGCGCCGTATGGCTGAGGAGCTGGACATACCTCTAGTGGTGACCTGCGATGGTCACTACTTGACGCACGACTTTCAAGATGCACATGAGATATTGCTCTGCGTGGGGACGGGCTCGTTTTTGAGTGATGAAAAGCGGATGAGCCTGAAAGACTTCGAGCTCCATTTGACCGACCCACGTGATATCATTGCTCGGTGGGGCAGCGAGCTGCCTGAGGCAATTACCAACACCAAACAGATTGCCGACCGCTGCACTGTTGATATCGAGCTGGGCAAGATCCTTATCCCAAAATACCCATTACCTGAGGGTGAAACGAGTGAGCATAGCTACCTGCATAAGCTGGTGTATCGTGGCCTGGCCCAGCGCTACAATGGTGCAAAGCCCGAAGATACTGCCGATCAGCTCCCTGAGCAGATTATCCCTACCTTGGCTGATGACGTGCGTGAGCGGGCCAGGATGGAGCTGGGTGTGATGGCAAGCATGGGGTATGAAGGGTATTTCCTCATCGTGCAGGACTTCATCAACTGGGGCAAGAGCCAGGGGATTGTCTTTGGGCCAGGTCGAGGTAGCGCCGCGGGGTCGATCATTGCCTATGCGCTTAATATCACTGATCTTGACCCACTCAAGTACGGTCTACTCTTCGAGCGGTTTCTGAACCCCGATCGCATTAGCATGCCTGATATCGATGTCGACATCCAGGATACGCGGCGCGATGAAGTGATCGACTACTGTGCAAATAAATACGGTCACGACCACGTCAGTAATATTGTCACCTTTGGTAAGATGGCGGCTCGGGCCGCGGTGCGTGATGTCGCACGTGTGTTGGAGGTGCCGTATGCTGAAAGTGACCGCCTAGCCAAGATGGTGCCACCACCTGCCCAGGGGCGGCACATTCCGCTGGCAGTTAGCACTAAAGAAGACCCTGACCTTAAGCACGAATACGAGACGAACCCAACCGCCAAGCAAGTCTTTGATTATGCTATCCAGCTAGAGGGAACGATTCGCAGCCATGGGGTGCACGCGTGCGGTGTAGTGATTGCGCCCGACGAGCTCGTTAAATATATCCCGCTTGAGCAGGCGCAGAAAGGCGTGGTGGCGACGCAATTTCCAATGGGTGAGGTTGAGGATCTTGGTCTGCTCAAGATGGACTTCCTTGGCCTATCGAACCTATCGATTATTAATAATGCAATGCGGATCATCCGCAAAGTCTATGGTGATACGATCGACCTCTCTACGTTACCACTTGATGACGAAGCAACGTACAAACTGTTTCAGCGAGGTGACACAACAGGGGTGTTCCAGCTTGAGTCGGCTGGGATGAAACGTTATTTGCGCGCTCTCAAGCCATCGCACTTTGAGGATATCATCGCAATGGTGGCGCTGTATCGGCCTGGGCCAATGCAGTTTATCGATAGTTTTATTCGGCGTAAGCACGGCGAGGAGGAGATCACCTACCTTCACCCGGGGATGAAGAGCTCACTTGAGAACACGTATGGTATCTTGGTCTATCAAGAGCAGTTTATGCAGATCTCTAAGGAGTGGTGCGGCTTTACTGGTGGGCAGGCCGACACCCTGCGCAAGGCCGTTGGTAAGAAAAAGATCGACCTAATGAAGAAGGTTAAGCCGGAGTTTGTCGAAGGAGCAGTGAAGGTCGGTGGAGCGACGCGTGAGATGGCCGAGACATTTTGGACTCAGCTGGAAGAGTTTGCTAACTACTGCTTTAACAAAAGCCATGCGGCGTGCTATGGGCTTATTGCCTACTGGACGGCATATCTCAAGGCGCACTACCCTGATGCCTTTATGGCAGCCTTGATGACAAGCGACCATGATGACGTCGACCGACTGGCGATCGAGATCACCGAGTGTAAGCATATGGGCCTGACGGTACTCAACCCTGATGTCAATGAATCGTACGAAGAATTTGCGGTGGTGCCAGGCAAGAAGCAGATTCGCTTTGGTATGGCAGCAGTGAAGGGTGTTGGCGTGGGAGCGGTGGAAGAGATCGTTAAGATGCGTGACCGCGATGGGAAGTTTGCGACTGTGGAGGACTTTGCCAAGCGTGTCTCGACCAGCAAGTGCAACAAACGGGTGTGGGAGTCGCTCATTAAATCGGGTGGCTTTGATGCACTGGGCGATCGCTCTGACCTCCTCTTTAATCTTGAGAATGTCCTTGCTTTTGCCAGCAAATTACAGAAGGAAGCGTTGAGTGGCCAGACCGATCTCTTTGGCAGCCTCGCCGATAGCTCCACAGAGGTCATGCCGTCGATTGAGCTTAAGCCAGCGCCCGTCAAACACACCGACAAAGAGCGCCTGATGTGGGAGCGCGAGCTGATTGGTCTCTACATTAGTGCGCACCCGCTCGACAACTACGACACGTTCTTTGCTGAGCAGACCGTGCCACTGCGTAATGTCTCGCCGCAGATCGACGGCCAGACAGTAACGATCGGTGGCCTCGTGACGCGCCTGCGGACGATTGTGACGAAGTCGGGCAGCAAGATGGCCTTTGTAGGAATTGAGGACAAATCGGGTGAGAGTGAGATTATTATTTTCCCGAATCTGTATGAGAAGCTTGCTGGCCAGCTAGAGCAAGATGTGGTAATCACTGCCAGTGGCAAGGTGAGCGCGCGCGATCGTGATGGCAACATTGGTGATGAAGCAAAGCTAATTGCCAATGAAATCACCGTCGTGACTGATACCGACTTAGCCGAATACCAAGCAACTGGTCGCGCGATGTCTGCACCAACCGGCCCAGCAGCTACGCCCCGCCGCCGGTCATCATCGCAGAAGAATACTACCCAGCGTTCAGCGCGAGCATCGGCAGGCACGACAGCACCGTCAACACCACAGGCCCCGCCACCCAAACCGCTTGATACACTCCCAACGGTCTATGTGCGGGTCAAGAACCCCGATGATATGGCTGCTCTTACGAAGTTTAAGCAGCTGTGTACAGAAAACCCAGGCCAGCACGATATTATTATGATGCTCGGTGATGACAAAACATCGGCAATCCGCTTGCCGTTCCGGGTCGACGTGCAGCAGCAGCTGCAGGACGAGCTTGCGCAGATCCTCGGTAGTGACTGCGTTGTTGTTAAATAATGCCGTCTCCGCGAGAGGGGTGACTCGCGCCACCCTGGGAGTCTGCAGATTGCGCGTGTTAGATAAGAAACTTCGAACAATTGCGTCTACGACCAGGGCGGCGCGAGGCCAGATACTTGCAAGGCGAGCAAAATAAGCTCAAGCACAGGCAAGCTGTGTGCAGTGGCTTGGTCGTGCCACCTGTTGCTAGTATAACCCGATATTTGTCACAACGCAAACAAAATGGGTACATATCATACTGTAATTATCTAGCAGTCGTGAGTGCATAGAGTGCGATACCGGTCGCGACCGATACATTAAACGACTCCTTCTGCCCATACATCGGAATCTCAATAATGTCATCTACAAGTGCAAGCGTCTCGGCCGGAATACCATGGACTTCTTCGCCAAGTAAAAGGACGAGCTTGTCTGGTGGCTGATATTGCTGGAGAGAAACAGAAGTAGGAGCTTGCTCAAGTGCAACAATGCGATAGCCGGCAAACTGCTCAAGGTCGAGCTCTGGTTGGTAATCGAACGGCACGAGAGCTTCAGCACCAAGCGCCGTCTTGTGGATTTGCCGAGTGATCTTTTCTCGGATGTGCGGCAACCGTGGGTCAGCTCGCACTGTCTCTTCAGGCTGGTAGGCACAGTGTGGTGGGATTGGCTGAAGGGCAAGATCGGGGTAGGGCGTGTAACCACTGAGGATAAGCCGCTGCACACCAAATCCTTCGCAGGTACGAAAGATCGCTCCGACATTGTGCGTTGAGCGGATGTTGTGCGCGATAACAATAATCTCTGGCATAGTTGTATTATACCTGAAGTGCTTTGGACTTGCCCCTATATTTACCACGAGCTTTTTGTTACACTAAGAAGGATGAATGAAGATGAAGTCCAACAACGTCGTCGCCAGCAAGATGAGGCGTCGACCGAACAACGCTCGCGCATTCTTGGCCTTAAGTACCTTGATATGCGCCCCATCGAGGAGACACTGCCACTAGCACGTGATCTAATGACGATCGAGGAGATGCACAACCTCTATATGCTGCCACTGACTGATGGCAATGAGCAAGAATCGTATCAGTTTGCTGTTACGACACAAACACCCCAGTCGGTTATCCAGCGGACGCGACGCACGTATCAGGACCAGGGGCTACCTGTCGAATTTTATTTGATTAGCCTCAGTGCTTACCGCGTGTTGATGAACCGCTTCGACCCGCCAAAGAAGATCGTCTACGATGATATTAAGATTGCCAAAGCGGGCGATAGTGAGACCATCGCCGAGGTTAGTCAGACGCTTGGGCGAGTGAGCAGTGAGGAGGTTTTCGACTTCTTGATCAACCAGGCGGATATGCTTGGTGCGAGCGATATCCACATCGAGAATGAACGCCATGATATCCGGATTCGCCTCCGTGTCGATGGTGCACTCCACCCCGTAGCGACGATCAGCCGGAGCCGTTACCGCGTGATCATGGGTGAGCTCGCCAGCCGAGCTGGCGTATCGAGTGCTTCGATGGAGCCGCAGTCAGGTCACATCCAAAAGGACGTAACGCATGGCAACGCAACGCACTTGCTCAACATCCGTGTCGAGACTGTGCCAACCATGTATGGACAGGATGCTGTGCTGCGTCTTTTTAATTTCGATGAAAGCTTGCTTAATCTTGATTTGCTGGGCATTCCGCCCAAGCAGCGCCAGCAGATTGATGAAATCATCAGCCATCCGCGCGGCCTTGTGCTGATGGTTGGGCCAACGGGCTCAGGTAAATCTACCACGCTTTACAGTATGCTCAATGCCCTCAACACGACTGATCGTAAGATTATTACCCTGGAGGACCCAATCGAATATGGCTTGGCTGGCATCTCGCAGATCCCAATCAATACCACTGCTGGTGGAAGCTTTGGTGAGGGTTTGCGCAGCGTGCTTCGTCTCGATCCAGATGTCGTGATGGTAGGTGAGATCCGCGATGTCGATACGGCGCGCACTGCCATTCAAGCATCGATTACTGGTCACTTGGTGATGTCGAGCTTCCACGCCAATAGTAGTAGTGCAGCCTTTAGTCGGATGATTGACCTAATTGGCGTGAACCCGATTTTTGCTAGCGCTATCCGCCTTGTGGTGGCGCAGCGTTTAGTGCGGCGCCTTGTGGATGAAACCAAGGAAGCCTACGAGCCAGACGACGCCACGCGCAGCTATGTCAAGCGAGTCCTTGCTGATATTCCTGAGGAGATGGAGCATCCTAATCTTGACACCTTCAAGCTCTGGCGGCCAGTACCAAGCGATGATGCGCCATTTGGTTACAAGGGCCGCATGGTGATTATGGAGCAGCTTATCGTCACTCCAGGTATTCAGAAGTTCATCCGTGGAGACTTTACCGATGTCCACCCAGACGTCATCGAAAAAGCCGCCCAGCGCGAAGGCATGCTCACCCTTGAGCAAATTGGCATCCTTGCTGCCCTGCGCGGCGAGACAACGCTCGAGGAAGTTGGGCGGGTGATATAACGTGCTATCTTGCTGAAGAATACTTAGGGCCGATCTGTGCTATGTATTATATAGCGGATTTTTGACAAAGTATCATTTTTTGCGTATTATATTATGGCATGTCGCATGAACAGATTGATTATCCACGAGAACCCGAATCACTTCAAGTGTCTGTCATAGACCGTAACCTTAGTGGAGAAGAGCTTAGCATAACGCTACCAGACAATGTTGGTAAAATGCCGTCTAGTGAGCGTGAGTCGAGCCTAAACGAACGGCAGTTAGAAGAAGATATAGCATCACTCAATGCGAGTTTTACAGTCTTTGGTGGTGTGCTTGAGCACTTATCGCTTGTGATGCAACAGCATAAGGAGGCGGCTATAGCTATGCAAAATACTGAGCATACGCTTCGGCAGTGCCACTTTACGAGTGAGAGGTATAAATACTGCGTGCGTCGTGCACTATTGTGCGAAGCTAACTCGTGGCGTACAGCAAATATGCGATTGTATCCGGCAGCAGCGGAGCGTGCACAGCAATACATCAATAAGCAGCGCGACAAGCTAGCGATGCGAAGTGTGCGCGCCGTTAAGACGGTATTTCTGGCTGGCGGAATAGTGCAGGTGCCAGATTGGTGTCATACGGTTATCCCAAAGCGTACTGAATGGCAGCAGGATAAAGCTCTGCTACCATCGGCAGCTAACGATATATACCAAAAGTTAGTTCAGGAGGCAGTCGATTGGGCAGTAGCGCAGTGCGAACAGATAGCCTTTGATGAGTCACAGCAACCATGCTACGATGACGAAATTGCGATCTGTAAACCGGAGAGTCAACATCTCGATGCATTGCAAACAGAGCATGCAGCGTTAGTTGCGCAAGCTCGGCAGCTTGAACAATCGCGAGACGAGGAATATACAACGGTACCGGCTGATACATTGCTGTCCTTCTGCCACTACCTCACAGAGCATGTACCACAAATTAGCCAGACGCAAATTGCACTCTTACAATGGTTTGATCGATCGGATAAGGCGATAACTCACGATATAGCACAGCGCTTGGTTGATCGCCTCTGGCCTAAGGCTATGCAAGATGCTGCTCGGCAGTCAGTTGATATGCAAACGGAGCAGATCATTGCCGAGGCAGCTGAGCGGCTAGCCAATGCATTGGTAGCGTACCAACCAACAGCTGACCAATTAGCAACCCACAATTCGTCAAATACAATATCTAGCAATAAACGACGCAGCATACAAGGCTCAGTAGGTATGCTGCCTAACAAGTCGAATCAGCCAGATAATGTCACGTCGCTGCCAGTATCAGAACCACTACACCTTCGTGCAGAAACCAAACGTGTGCCGCTTGATTACCTTACCTTGCCGCACAAGCTTGTACCATGGCTTGAGGTGGATAGTCGTGATAGTACAGTGAGTTGTAAAGTTGTTGTCGATAACGTACCTGGGGCGCTTGTGATCGATTGCCGTAGCAAAGCACTGCAAGAAATTGAGCGTCGAATGGACGGCTACAGGTCAACACCGTGGGATTATATAGCACCAAATGTACAGCAACGTCTCACACACTATGCTCAGGTGGCTATGTCGGACGGTGGTTTAATTCATGCTGGTAAATTCTCAAGCGTTGATAAAAACGGTGAATCGACTTACCCGCACCCTGTGATTTACAGTAAGGACGCGAAGCACAATGTGATGCGTGTCTACATATCGAACCTACGGGTCAACCAGATGGACAATACACTTGCAGGCGTGCGTGAGCAACTCACAGCAATGCAGGTGCACGAATTGATTATGCTGATCGGTGTTTGTGACAAGCAGCACCAGCTGGCGACATTGGCAGAAATTACCGGACGCTCTCGACGAGAGCTACGCAAACAGCGCGTAGGTAGCATTTAAAGAGAAACCGTGCAGAAATAAAACTACGTGGCTTTGTATGCTACGTAGTTTTATTTCTTGGGCTTGCTGTCTCTTGCGTGACAAAACTCACCGATATAACCAGTGCTCTACGAGGTTACGTGAGGTATATAAAGTGAGAAGGCAAGATTTAGGAATGTAGACCTTGGCGAGTATAAATATTGACCTAGCGAATAACCTTCGCCACAGCCTCCACTACGCGTTCATCAAATGGTGAGGGGATGACGTAGTCTGCTGTGGGTTCATCGACCAGCGCTGCCAGCGCCTGGGCGGCGGCGAGCTTGTGCTCGTCGGTGATTTTTTGCACGCCATTATCGAGCGCACCGCGGAAGATACCCGGGAAGGCCAGGGCGTTATTGACTTGGTTGGGGAAGTCGCTGCGGCCAGTAGCAATGACGGCAGCGCCAGCTGCTTTGGCGCTATCTGGCATGATTTCTGGCACTGGGTTGGCTAGGGCAAAGATAATCGGGTCTTTGGCCATCATCCCGACAAGCTCTGGAGTCAGCAGCCCCGCGCGCGATACACCAATGAAGACATCGGCATCTGCCATGGCGTCTTCGAGCGACCCCTGCTGCGCGGCATCAACATAGGCAAGCAGGGCTGTTTTTTCGGCGTTGAGGTCGGTGCGGTGGCTACCGACGATGCCTTTGCTATCAACCGCCACGATATGCCGAGCACCGTAAGTATGCAGTAGCTTGATGATAGCAGTGCCAGCAGCGCCAGCGCCGACCACGACGAATTTGCTATCGGCCAGGCTGCGGCCCGTCAGCTTGGCAGCGTTGATGAGTCCAGCTAGTACCACCACAGCCGTACCGTGCTGGTCGTCGTGGAAGACGGGGATATCGAGCTCGGCCTTGAGGCGCTCCTCAATCTCGAAGCACTTGGGCGCAGCGATATCCTCGAGATTAATCGCGCCAAAGCTCGGCGCAATTGCCTTAACCGTAGCAATAATCTCCTCTGGCTGGTGCACATCCAGCACGATTGGCACGGCATCGACACCAGCAAAGTGCTTAAACAGCAGCGCCTTACCCTCCATCACCGGCATCGCAGCCTTAGGGCCAAGGTCACCCAGGCCCAGAATGGCCGAGCCGTCGCTAATGACCGCCACAAGGTTATTCGTCCAGGTGTAGGTAGGTAGGCTAGCGGGGTCGTCTGCAATCGCCTTGCTGACTGCGCCCACGCCGGGGCTGTAGTAGCTGCTGAGTTTATCGCGGTCAAGCTCATCGCTATCGCGCAGGCTGGTGGTGATTTTGCCCTTATATTTTTTGTGTAGGTCGAGTGCAAGTTTGTTATAGTCCATAAACTCTAGTATACCGCACACAGGCAAGAAAGAGAAAGGAGTAGCACGAGGACAAACAGCCGTTATTGCAATACTTTCGCGCCAAATGCTATTATATGATGCATGATACAAACCGAGCAAGGAGCTCTGCATAGCCGCAGTAGCTCATAATACGGAGTGATATGAAAAGATCTATAGACCAGCAGCCATCTCATCACGAGTATGCATCTACAAGAATAGAAGTTGCAATCAAAGAAGATAATAAACTCCATAGAAAATTCAAGCTGGCCCTTCGTGACGAGAAGAAATCAAAACACGAGAAGGATACTTATATGCGGGCCAAGTCGATAATTAAAAACGACCAGCAAGAAGCGCTCGAGGAGCTTGTGCAGACTGGCGAGAGGAGCACGGTGCCACCAGGTGTTCTCCAACGCTACCAAGAGGAGCGAGCAATCTGCGAGGCTACGCTTGCCGCAATAGCCGAAGAAGAAAGACAATCAATGGAGGAGGATGGCGGTTATGAAGCAGAAGATGAAGTGATGGAAGCTGCAACGCATCTTGGCTATGCGCCATTGATGCCCGATGAAGCAGCAGAGCAGGCTAATGAAATATATAACGCAACCCCGCTTGGCAAAGACGTGCAGCAGCGGCGCCAAATCGTCAAAGATAGGATTGGTGAGATCAACGCTGAGCTGGCGTATTATATGGGCCTCACAGAGCCACCCTTGGCAGTCGTATCTGAGGAGACGGCAATTCGTATCTGGGGCGAAGAAGTGGTTAAGAAAGCGCAATCGACTGGTGATGAGAGCGAGCCCGGGTATATTAATGTCTTCCCTGATGATGGCCGAACACCACGCTCAGGCAACAAGCTGGGATATGGTAGCCGTATGACACCAGATTTTATCAAAAAAGATGCCAGCCAGCGGCTCGCGGAGGTTCTTGCAGAATCTGCTGGCGAAGCGTGGACAGTGCAAGAGCTAGGTGATGCAATTTATGATCCAAGCAAAGTGCAAACAAAGCTTGAGCGATATAGGCGAGCAAATGCCTTGCTGTATAGTGCACAAAAATCAGATAGCCCCACTATGATCATTACAGAAGAGCTGGAGCGTAGTGGCCTTGTCCTCCAGCGCGGCCGGCGATACCTCATAAATGAGCATGGCCAGCGAGGCTATTCAACCAATGTCTATCGTGCGGTGTCAGCAGACATTGCTATGCAAGGGCTAACAGAAGAGAGGCCGGTAAGTGGCCGCCGTGCCAAGCAACAGATTCAGTGGACGCCATATGATACTGCAGCTGCAGCGCATGAAGCAGCCAACACTACTCGCAGCGAGGCATCACGAACCACTGATAATACAAAACATGAATCTTCGGCCAGCAGCGTGCCATACGTCGACTATACACTCGCAAAGCGAGCACTCGAGGCTGCCCGTGCCGCTGCTGACCGTCAAGCAGCAGAAGCCAAAGAGCAGCAAGAAGCGCTCCGCGCTGCAGAGGTCGCCCTCAGCCCAGAAGTACGCACCCAGATCGAGCAGCTTGTAGAGCTTGCGCAGCCACTGATCGATTCCTTGCTAGAAAATAGCGTAGATGATGATGCAGACGAGCAGGTATTTCGCATTCAAGATTTGCCAGGGATGGAGAGCCAATATGCCTCAGAGTACAACCTAGAGATATTCCTCAACAAAGCTCGGCAGGCTGGGCTTATCAACAAAAAACAGCTGCGCACTCGTGTGCTGCCGTCTGCTGGCGAGGCGCTTGTGCTTATTCTTTATGCATACGACTCGCAGACGATGTATGACCTCGTGCGCAATGATGCTGCCAAGCGTGTGCTCCAGCATAAACTCCAGCACGCGTACGACAACAGAGCTGCAGGCATAGCGGATAGCTACGAGGGTGGAGCAAGCGCAGCCCAAGAAAACACCACCAGCTAAACTAGTTGCTATATATACCAAAGTGCGGTATAGTTTAGATTATAAATCCAAAATAGGCATCATCCACCAGTGATGATACAGAGAAAGAGGAGGAAAGAAAAATGGGCGAACGATTAGCTGATAATATGAAGAAGAAGACAAAAGAGCTTATTGGGGCAGGTGCTGGCCTAGCTTTGGCATTTGGTGCGGCGGCGTGCTCTGCAGAAACACCACGAAATGAAGCACAACCAGATCAACCTGCTGTCACTGCCGAAGCAACGTCGTCAGCAACCGCAAAACCATCCATCGAAGCGCCAGCACGCAACAAGACTCCACAGCCTAAGCAATCTCACTCTACTAACAAAGCAACAGAGATACCATCTTTCTCAGCACCTCCAACCCAATCGCCTGAGCAGCAGTCGACAGAAAAGGCTCGGCCTGGTGAGAAGAAGCTGTCTGCGGAAGCTAATGAGGCCTTTCGTACACAAGTCGATGAAGCGCTAAAAAGCAGGACAAAAATCAATGTCATGCGCGGCCTTCTAGTTGTTCCGGACGGTGAAAGTGGAAAGAGTACAGTGTATTCTAACCTTTTCGTTGGAGATGAGCATGGTAATATTACAGGTGATGTATCACCTGATAAAACCATGACCTTCTATGTGCAGGACCAACAAGGAAACTGGTCTACAGTTGATTTAAAGACCCCAGGCAGCTACAGAATAGACGAGCAAGGCAATGAAGCAGAGAAACTACCAGTCCAAAAAGTAGAGTTTTACACTCAGGAGCAAAATGGACCAAATAGCAAGCTCAGCGATGTATATGAGGTTCGTAATGGTAAATTGACTGTTGTAAAGGGTAATTTTGAAGATGGCGTGTTGGTGCTAATGGCATCATCAGTTGGTATTGATACTTCGTCGAAAGGAAAGACAATTAAAGCTGCATATGAGGCAACACACCAAAAAGTAGGGTAGAGAGGTTTTTTGTTATAATAAAAAACTTCTTCGTGGTGCTGAGCGGGGCTGTTGCTAGTTCGCGTTGAGCGATGTTTGGAGTATTGATGCAAAAGCACTCTCCCCCTCTTCTCCCTGCACACAAAATATGGTACAATCAATAACTGAATTGTCATCTAATAATTAAATAGAGAGAAAGTCATGAGTTTTGCACTGATCCAAAAAGTCAATGACCAGCAGAAAAAGCCTGCCGTCGTTGATGTGCGGAGCGGCGACACAGTCCGCGTCCACCAAAAAATCAAAGAAGGCAACAAAGAGCGCATTCAGATGTTTGAAGGCGTGGTGATCCGCACCGATAACAAGGGCCAGCACACCAGCCGCATTACTGTGCGTAAGATTACCAGCGGTGTGGGAGTAGAGAAGTCGTTCTTGCTGCACAGTCCACTCGTTGAGAAGGTCGAGGTGATGCGCCGCGCTAAGGTGCGCCGCAACTTCCTGAGCTACCTGCGTGGCCGCAGTGGTAAGTCGGCTCGCCTGACTGCCGTACAGTTCGACCGCGAGGCGGTAAACAACGTGCACGATGCTCATGCTGAGGCCGAGGCTGCTCGCCTCAAAGAAGAGAAGGCCAAAGACGCTGCCGAGAAGAAGGCTGCCGAAGATGCTAAGCAGGCTGAGCTTGACGCTAAGGCTGCCGAGGTTGCCGCTCGCCACGAAGCTGCGTAGGATAGCCTCTATAAGAAAGCTTTTTGTATCCGCCTCTATATCAGGGGCGGATTTGTATGGGAGCTAGTCTTTAGCCTGCTCAGTCTTGGACGCTTGTCTTGTGATATTCTGACAGTAACTTCTCTTGAGTGTGAAACGAGAGCATGATGTAATGGGCAAGGTGCGGAGATAACATACCAAAGTATCAAAGTATATTTGCTGAGGTAGGTATATCATAGTACGCGACAGACCTGTGGCAGCTAGCTTGCAGTTGATGTTATACTAAATAATATGAGTATCTTTACCATTGTTTCGATTGTTATACCAATTGTCTTGGCGAGTAGTATACCACCTATCTTGCAGCATTATGGCTATACACACGAGCGGGGCTACCGCTGGCTCCTGTACCTGGCGTGTGGGTTGTTCTTTATCTCGTGGTATGTGCCATCACCGTTGATCGATGGGCAAGACACGGCATTTAATACCCACTTCATCGGTGGTGGGATATTTACTGGCTGCCTGTGGCTTTACCTTAAGTATGGGCTGGGGTGGCACCGCTACTGGCTGGTGGAGGCATTCTCGCTGTTTGCGCTGGTGTCGGCGCTTGGCTGTATGAATGAGCTATTTGAGCTGCTGGTGTCGAAGACTGGCGTGGCTCGCTTGCCGCTGGATGATACCAACTGGGATATCGCGGCCAATACTGCTGGGGCACTGCTTGTTTGGCTGGTGTCGCTGGGCGTGGTGGGGTGGCGGCGGTTTGTTCGCCGCGATGCGTAGACAGCTGAATGACTTGGCACGAGCATAAAGCCACCGCGCTTGAGGGTGGCTTTTATACTTCGTATACGAGATGCTATTACTTTGTCTTGCGAGATTCTGCTTGCTCGGTGAGGATGGCGCGAATCGCCTCGAGATTCTCATCGATCGCAGCCACGTGCCGTCTGATCTGCTTGGTACGTCGGCCCTGCCGGATGACCCAACAGATGCCACAGATAAATAAGATAAAATACGCGACGTTAAGCGTAACTACTAGTATGAGGAGTGGTGCTGGCCCGGTAATTTCCATAATAGGTGCCGATAATCCTTTCGTGTTAATGCTATATGGTTCGGTGCTGTATCTTTTGCGAGGGTGAGTGCTATGGTACGCACTGCCAGGTTGGCTGAGCCTGCTGATGGCTAACAATGGCGCGCGTGCCATGGTGGTGAGCCGTGCAATATGCTTGCATATTAAGGCTACCCTTGTCTGTGAAGGTAAAGCCCGAGAAGAGGGAAATTGAATAGCTGAGGCTGTAGCACGACCATCCATATAGATTGCTCTTATCAAGCGTATACGCACCCGTATGGTGTTGGTGTGTACATACTTCGTGCGGGCTAATGGTGTGAGCCTGTGCTGTTGTCGCTAGTGTAGTTGGGACGCCAGCACACCCAGGAATGGCACATGCAATCACTCCGGTAGCAAACAGCGTGTGCCAAAGCATTTTTGTCATACTCCTCCTTATGATGAAGTAATAGTTGCTAAGCCGAGGGCGTGCCTTGATTGTAGTGGATTATCCGCACTCTCGCAACAGAAAATAGGCGAATCAGCAAGAAGCACGAACAAGAACAGAGATAAGAGTTGTTTATTATACATCATATACTGTAGTGCAGTACTCAATAGTTTGGCATGGTTGCTGGTATGGCGCGGCACTGAACTAGTCCGCGGCTCGGCAGTATACATGACGCTACGAAATATGAGACAATCGTAGTATGATACTTGGAATCGACGAAGTCGGACGTGGGCCATGGGCGGGGCCGCTGGTGGTTGGCGCAGTGGTACTGGGTGGTGCGGCAATAGATGGCCTGGACGATAGTAAGAAATTGACGAAAAAGCGCCGCGAAGCCCTTGCTCAAGTCATCCAAGAGCAGGCAGCGGCGTATGCGCTTGGCTGGGTAAGTGCGGCGGAGCTGGATGACGTAGGGATGAGCGAAGCCCTCCGCCTGGCAACGCGGCGAGCGGTAGAAGCAGTACAGAAACAATGTCGCGAGAAAGATATTACTCTCACGGAGATTGTGATCGATGGCAAGGTAAACTTCTTGGCTGGGACGGCACTAGAGCAGTATGTCACAATGCTACCTAAGGCAGATGCGCTGGTGCCGAGTGTTTCGGCGGCATCGATCATTGCGAAGGTGGCGCGCGACCAGTATATGGCCACACAAGACGAGCTGTATCCTGAGTATGGCTTTGCGGCGCATGCTGGCTATGGCACGGCGCAGCACCGGGCAGCAATTGCCGCCCATGGAGTAACGCCACTGCATCGGCTGAGCTTCAAACCACTTCAGCACTACCGTAATGATAGTCCTTGCCCAGCAGACGAGGTACATACTACTCAGCAATCCGACACGACAACCACGCGTGGCCATGCTGGCGAATCGGCTGCGGCAGATGCTTTGCGGCAGCGCGGCCATCAGATTGTAGCGCGCAACTGGCGGACGAAATATTGCGAGATCGATATCATCTCGAAGCGTGGCGATACGCTGTATTTTGCTGAGGTAAAGCATCGCACGGATGACTATGCAGGTGATGGCCTCGCGGCAATTACGCGCAAGAAACGCAACCAAATGCACTATGCCGCGCGGTTCTACGCGCATCAGGAGAATATCACCAATACAAACCTCCAGCTTATTGCGATTGCTACCAGTGGCAGCCCGCCGCGGGTGGTGCGGATTGAAGTTGTTGAGTAGTTGTGATTTTGTGACTTAAGCTACATAGATCTATAGCTTTTTCTACGCGATCGCACCTTCTTACTGATTCACTCGGTAGAGTGCAAGAGCTCGCTGTTTTCTGGCAGATTAGCTTGCGCCTGTAAAAAGCCAATAGTACTGGGAAATGCAAGTGTGAGGTTCGAGCTTTGCTACACCTTCGTGAGCGCTGCTACAACTGCTGGGCTATCGCGCTCGATGAGCTCGACGCGGGCAGTGATGTCTGTGATGCCCATATCAATCACGCGGGTAAGGGCCGGCTCCTTGCGCAGTGGTGTAAAGAAACGCTGGTATTCGCTCAGCTGTTGGCGCGAAGCGAGGATATTGCCGGCATAGCGTGGGAAGTAGTCGAAGCTCTTGTCGCTGCCGAAGTGCTCTTCGACCCATGGCCAATTATCTTGCAGCCATTGCCACGTAGCGTCGCGTGCATCACGGTTGCGCAGCAAGTAAACAAACCAAAAGACGGTATCTTGGGTGCGAACTGTCTCGGTATCCATCATGAGAGCAAGGAGCTTGCGAATACTTGCGGCGTCACGCGTACTCGTCACGGCGCTGGCGATGTCTTGGCGTAGGTCGCTACTGGCAGTTGCCCGATAGTGTGCCAGAAGCTCATCAATTAGTTGCTGAGGTTGCTGGCTGTGGCGGACAACGCTACTGGCAATCAGGCTACGTAGCTCGCTATCGAGAGCCAATAGGCCGCCCGCTGCATAGCGCTGCTGCGCCTCGGCAATCACCGCAGGTTGCTCGCTGTAGAGCATGTGCGCGATGATCGTCGATCGCAGCTTGGTGTCATTCTCAGGCTCACCTGGGCGGGCGCTCCAGCCAAGGCGGTCATAACTCTGCTGGGCAAGCTGGCCTACGAACTGTCGCAGTGCTTGCTCGGCAGGGCTATGTGGCTCAACGAAGAGCTTGAGGTGGGCAACCACTGACGACATCACGCTCCAGACATGCTCGTCTGTCTCATTGCGATAGGCATCGAGGAGAGTGAGCAAGCTGGCGCTCGATACGCGACCACTCCGAGCCAGTAACAGCTGTTGGGTAAGTAAGAGTGAGCGATCGACGACAGATAGCTCACCGCGCCGCACCTGGCCAAGCAAACGTTCTAGCAATGCGTCATCATACTGCGTAATGAAGTGCGAGACGTTGCCACG
Organism: uncultured Candidatus Saccharibacteria bacterium; assembly: GCA_963522835.1. Lineage (GTDB taxonomy): Bacteria > Patescibacteriota > Saccharimonadia > Saccharimonadales > Saccharimonadaceae > Saccharimonas. The sequence goes on along the minus strand of CAUQZB010000001.1, from coordinate 79,785 downwards.
ATTAAGAAGGAGCGGCTCATCTAGGCTGTGCTCTACTACTGTGCGCTGTGTGGTGAGCAGTGCTGGAGTAGCTGGTGATGAGCTATGAAGGGGGATCTGCCAAGTAGTGTCATCGGCTGCGTGTGGGCCAATAAAGAAACGCTGTTGCTCAAGCATGAGCTGCGAGCCGCTATGCGAGACTGCAACGACTGGGTAGCCAGGCGTGCGAATCCAATGGTTCATCAGTGCGGCAACATCGCGTCCGCTGGCTTGACTCAGCGCGTGCCATAGGTCATCACCCTCGGCATTGCTATAGGCATGGGTAGCAAAGTATGCCTGCAGGCCAGTGCGAAAAGCGTCTTCGCCCAGCCAATGCATAAGCATGTAGAGGAGGCGCCCACCCTTAGCATAGACAATCGCCCCGTCAAAGAGCGTGCTAATTTCATCTGGATGATGAACAGCTGTTTGGACTGGTTGCACGCCATCAATCGCATCACGGCCAAAGGCTAGCGCGCCCTCGTGGTTGCAAAAATCCGTCCACACGTGCCACTCGGGATGGATGGTATCGACCGCCAGATATTCCATCATGTTGGCAAAGCTCTCATTGAGCCAGAGGTTGTCCCACCACTTCATCGTCACGAGGTTGCCAAACCACTGGTGGCTGAGCTCGTGGCTAATGACGGTGGCAATGTATTGCTTATCGGCGATGGTCGTCGTGGTTGGATTGGCTAGCAAGGCAGACTCGCGGTAGGTAATGAGCCCCCAGTTCTCCATCGCACCACTGCTAAAGTCTGGTACTGCAACGTGATCGGACTTAGGCAAGGGGTAGGGCGTGTCGAAGTATTCATTAAAGAACTCAATCGAGCGGATGGCATGCTCAAGGGCGAAATTGAGGCTGGCGGGGGCTTGCGCTGGTGTGGCCCAGACGGACACTTCCACGCCATCTTTTGTTTGGCCAGTGATGTGCTGCAACTCACCCATCACGAGCGCCACCAGGTAGGTGCTCATGCGCGGCGTTTGGGTAAAGGTAGTGGTGAGTCGGCCATCTGCTTCTTGCTGCGACTGGACGGGCATATTGCCAAGCACCGTGATGCCTGGCTCGGTTGTAACGGTTATGTCGAAGGTTGCTTTGGCGGCAGGCTCATCAATACACGGGAATACCTCGCGCGCATGATGGCTCTCGAACTGCGTCATAAGCAATTCTTTCTTCACACCATCATGCTGATAATAACAGGGGTAGAGACCGTGGAGTGAGTCAGTAATCGCTGCTTCGTAGGCGAGGGTGATGGTGTGAGTGTCAGTACTTAGCGTTGGCACGTGCAGTGAGACCTCGTCCTCACTATGCTCCACAGAGGCTGGCTGGCCGTCGATCGTTGCGCTGGTGATCGTGAGGTTTTTGGCGTGGAGCTTAATTGGTGTATTGGCCTGCGTTGTCTCGCCAGTGATCGTCACTTGCCCTGTGAAGCGCCGCTCCTGGCGATCAATATCCAGCGCCAGCTGATAGTGAGTTGGTATAAAAAAGTCGATGAGATGAGTAACCTGTTGCATAAGGCTAGTATACCGGAATTATGCACTGCTCGCTATATTGCTGCTGGAGATATCTGGTGGTGGATCTCAATTTTCAACCTCGTTTCTCAGTGTAACCCCTCTTGCTGCTTCATTGATAGAGTGTACAAGCCTATAAGTAACCCTATGCTATGATATAACTATGGAATATCGCCGTCGCCGCGTCATAACGATGTTTTTGCTCGCTGGTGTTGTCATGATTGCGCTCGCGATATATGCAGCGTGGCAGTTGGCGCAGTCAAGCCATTCACCACAGGGCAATGGCGAGGCATTGGCAGTACTGGAGGCATTGCCCGTTAAGGGCCGTGCGCCCAAGACTGGGTATGCGCGCAGCCAATTTGGCACGGGCTGGGCAACGACAGGTGGCTGCGATACACGCAATATCATCCTTGCGCGCGACCTCAAGCAGGCGGTGGTGAGTGGTAACTGTAAAGTAGCGAGTGGTCAGCTCGACGACCCATACACAGGCAAGCGCATCACCTTCCAGCGAGGGAGCGGCACGAGTACTGCAGTGCAGATCGACCACGTTGTGGCTCTCAGTAATGCCTGGCAAACCGGTGCACAGCAGCTCAGTAGCGAGCAGCGGCAGCAGCTTGCTAATGATCCACTTGAGCTTCTGGCGGTTGACGGCCCAGCCAACCAGCAAAAGGGTGATGGCGATGCCGCCACGTGGCTGCCCAGTCATAAGCCGTTTCGCTGCCAATACATTGCCCGGCAAATTGCCGTCAAACGCAAATATCACCTCTGGGTCACCTCGGGCGAAAAAGCCGCCATGCAGCGCGTCCTCGCTACATGCCCTGGGCAGGGAGTACCTGGCTAATGCAGCCGAAGCTTATTGTATTTGATCTCAACCATACCTTGATTCGCGATAACTCGTGGCGCAATCTTAATCTCGCCATGGGTATCATGCCAGAAGAGGATGCCGCCTTGATGGCACGCGCCGCCCGGGGTGAGATAACCGATGCCGAGGGCCAAGCCTGGCTGTTGCAGCGGTATCGGCAACGAGGTGACTGTCGCCGCGTGGTGGTGCAGCGCATCCTCAGCCAATATACCTATATGCCGCACGCCCAGATGGTTGTTGTAGCGCTCCAAGCGCGGGGCTACCGCGTGGCCATCAACTCTGGTGCGATGGATACCTTGGTGGGTATGGTAGCAGAGCAGCTTGGCGTCGCACTTTGGCGGGCGAGCAATCATTTTATCTTTGATGACCACGACATGCTGTGCCAGATTGATGCGCCAGATAGCGATGCGATGGCCAAGGTAGAGCAGCTCCGCGAGCTAGCTACTGAGCAGCAGGCTTCGCTGAGCGACTGCCTGGTGGTGGGCGATGGAGCGAACGACCTACCGCTCTTTGCTGCGACGGGTAATGGGGTGACCTTTGCTGGCTCACCCGCTGCCAGGTATGCACGATGGGCCATCGCTGACCTCCGTGATGTGTTGACAATTGTTGAATAAAATTCACTACTTCATCGGATGAGTGAGGGGCAGAAGGGGCTAATGTAGGCAGAGCGAAGGTTCTGGAGTTATATTATTGAGAATCATTTGACATCCCTCGTATGATCCGCTACACTGATACCCAGATATCCGGCCGGCAGGTCGGAGTTTTTCATAGAAAGGAGTAACATAATATGGAAGACCTTAATATCAAGCAGCTCGCACTGGCTTTGCGTACAATCGCTGACGAGAAAAACTTACCTGAGGAAACTATCCTAGGTGTGATCGAGCAGGCAATTGCTGCCGCGTGGCGCCGCGACAATGGTGAGCGCGACCAAAACGTTCGGGCTGAACTCAACCTCAACGACGGTACAGCAAAGGTATTCGTCATTCGTGAGATCGTTGAGGAAGTCAACTTCCCATCGACAGAGGTCAGCCTAGAAGAAGCACGGGCGACAAACCCCGATGCCGAGCTGGGCGGTACCGTTGAGGAGGCGCACAATGTGACGAGCTTTGGTCGTGTGGCGGCTCAGACTGCCAAGCAGGTGGTGTTGCAGCGCCTGCGCGAAGCTGAGCGCGAGGTGGTGCTGGCAGAGTTTGAGGACAAGATTGGCACCGTTGTGACGGGCATCGTTCAGCGAGTTGAGCCACGCGTTGTGCGCGTTGAGCTGGGCAAGGCAACTGGCATTTTGCCGCAAAGCGAACAGATCCAAGGTGAGCGCTATGTACCAGGCAGCCGCATCAAGGTATTCATCAAGGACATCGAGCGCGACAATCGTGGCCCGCAACTCATTCTTAGTCGCGGCAACGAAGCCTTCATCGAGTATCTTTTCCGCCAAGAGGTGCCAGAGCTCGAGACAGGGGCGGTTGAGATTAAGGGGATCGCCCGCGAAGCAGGTCGCCGCACCAAGCTAGCCGTTCTGAGTACCGTGCCGGGGATTGACCCGGTTGGTACATTCGTTGGTGGGCATGGCACGCGGGTCAATGCTGTTGTGAATGAGATTGGCGACCAAGAAAAAATCGACATCATCATGTACGACGAAAACACCGACACGTACATTCGCAACGCCCTCAGCCCTGCCGAGGTAGTGCGGGTCGAGATCGACCGCGAGCACAAGCATGCCAAGGTATATGTGACAGAAGACCAGCAGTCGATCGCGATTGGCCGCAGCGGGCAAAATGTTCGCCTGGCGAGTCGCCTTACCGGCTTTGAGCTTGATATCGAGACAGCAGCAAGCCAGCCTGCTGAGCGCAAGCCACGCAAGAATATCGAGGATGATCTCTTTAGCGCCATTGAAAACCAAGCGTAAAATTGCAAAGCGCTGCGACACGCTAACCCTACTCATGATAGAGTAGGGTTTTGCGTGTTATTAGCACTCCACCTTGACGAGTGCTAATAAGCAGCGTATACTGAGTAGGGTGGCTTTTTGGCCACAGATTTTGGAGGACGACATGGAAGATGATTTTGCAGATTTTATTAGTCATTTGAGTGACGATGCTCGCCTGAGTGTCCAGTACGCTGATGCAATAGCCCGTGGGTACGGCAACCCTTATATTGGGACCGAACACCTGCTCCTTGGTATCCTGAGCCAAAGCGCTAGCCTGGGCACTAAGGTACTGGCCGATGCTGGCATTACGCTACGCCGGGCGGAAGATTCACTTCATCTGCAGCCGCTCAAGAGTATTACGGTGCGGACTGGTGGGGCAACTGGCCTATCTGAGACAGCTCTGTTGACGCTCCGGATGGGGTGGGAAATTGCGAAGGAGTATGAACATGATGAGCTTGGCACAGAGCATATTCTCTATAGCTTGCTCAAGCAAAATAACGCCCGTGCAACTGTGTTACTACGCGAAATGGGGGCAGATACCGAGGCGATCGTCCGCAACCTCGAAGCCCACTTTGATGATATGCGCGAAGAGAGCCGTGGTGGCACGAGCACTCGCACCGACACGAAGCGGCGGCCAATACCGCGCGGTGGCAGTGCCCTCAGCAAATACAGCATTGATCTCACGGCTAAGGCGGCCGATGGCGAGCTCGATACTGTGGTAGGACGAGCGCGCGAGACCGAGCGCCTCGTGACGATCCTCAGCCGTCGTACCAAGAACAACCCCGTCTTGCTGGGTGAGCCAGGGGTGGGTAAGACGGCTATCGTTGAAGGCCTCGCGCAGCGGATTGTCCGCGAGGATGTGCCAGATAATCTGCTCGACAAGCGGGTAGTTATGCTCGATATGACGGCGATTGTCGCTGGCACTAAGTACCGTGGGCAGTTCGAGGAGCGGCTGACGGCACTGATTCGCGAGATTACCAAGCAGGGCAACATCATTGCCTTTATCGATGAATTGCACATGCTTGTAGGAGCTGGCTCGGCAGAGGGCGGAGCGATGGACGCAGCTAATATCCTCAAGCCAGCGCTAGCCCGAGGTGAGTTGCACCTCATCGGTGCGACGACGCTGGAGGAATATCGCAAGCATATCGAGAAAGACAGCGCGCTGGAGCGTCGCTTTCAGACGGTACTCGTTAAGGAGCCAAGTGTGAAGGATACGGTGGCAATCCTCAAAGGGTTGCGCAGCTACTATGAGAAACATCACGGGGTGAAAATCAGTGATGATGTGATCGAATCAGCGGTGTATATGAGCGACCGCTATGTGGCTGACCGCTTTATGCCCGACAAGGCGATTGACGTCATCGACGAAGCAGCGGCGCTAGTGCGCGTCAAGAAGGGGCACAAGCCAAGCAAGCAGCGCGAGTATGTTCGTGAGCTCAAAGCACTGAATGAGAAAATGGAAGATGCCGTAGCGGCAGAAGATTATGAGCGCGCCGCTCTCTATAAGCAGCGTATTAGCCAATTGACTGACCAGCTTGAGCAAGCACGTCGCGAGCAAAGCCGCAAAACTCCACTAGTACTCACCGAGGATCATATTGCTCATGCTATTGCTGTGATGACACACATCCCAGTTGAGAAAGTCCGCACAAGTGAGGCGAAGCTGCTGCGTAATCTCGAGAAGCACCTTGGGAAGTATCTGATTGGCCAAGAAGAAGCAGTTAGCAAAGTGGCTCGGGCTATTCGGCGCAGTCGTAGTGGGGTGGCGAGCAGCCAGCGGCCGATCGGTAGCTTTGTCTTTATGGGGCCAACCGGTGTCGGCAAGACCGAGCTGGCGCGCGTGCTTGCTCGTGAGGTGTTTGGCTCGGATGACGCACTGATTAAGATCGATATGAGTGAGTTTGGCGAGAAGCATACCGCGAGCCGGCTTGTTGGTGCGCCTGCTGGCTATGTAGGCTACGACGATGGCGGCAAATTGACAGATAAGGTGCGGCGTCAACCCTATAGTGTGGTGTTGTTTGATGAAATTGAAAAGGCTCACCCCGATATCTTCCAGATGTTGCTGCAGCTCCTTGAAGATGGCACACTGACTGACTCGACTGGCCGTGTTGTGAGCTTCCGTAACACGATCATCATTCTTACCAGCAATCTCGGTGCAGATAAGATGCAGCACAATCGCAGCCTCGGCTTTCAGGCCAAACTAGCCGACGAGGACGATACAGCACAGCAGCAGCGACGCAATGAGTCATATACTCGTGAGGCACTGGAGCGATTCATGCGGCCGGAGCTAATCAATCGGTTTGATGCAATCATCACCTTCCGCCCACTTACTAAGCCAGAGGTTGGGAAGATATTCGACTTGCAGATTGCCGAGCTTAATCGGCGTTTGGCTCGTCAGAGCCTTGCCGTTAAGGTGTTGCCAGCGGCAAAGCGACGGTTGATCGCTCAGGGCTACAGCCGCACCTTTGGGGCGCGGCCGCTGCGGCGCACGATTGAGGACGAGCTGGAACATCGCCTTGCAGAGGGAATTCTGGCCCGTCACTACGCCAAAGGGTCGGTCTTGACAGTTGGAGTACGAAAAGGGGAGCTGACGATTGACGCACGTAGCGAAAAGGCCTAAGCGCCTCCTCTCAACACTGGTCGGTCTGGTGATGATCGGTGGTATGGCCTGGGCTGGGCTGACCTATGGCCCGGAGCTCTACGATGCTGCAGTGGCGAGCCGGTACCAGCCCGATAGTGCAATGCAAGCGGTGATTGATCAGCTTGAGCTGACCGATAAAGGTCGGCAGCTGCTCTATGCGAGTCAACCACAATTGCAGGACAAGGCTGAGTTTAACAAAAGCTGCAAATCGACTGAGCGCACAGCAGCTATCCTTGGTTGCTACCACTTGCGCCGGATTTACGTCTACAATGTACAGAATCAAGAACTGACTAACGCCGAACCCGTCACGACAGCACACGAGTTATTACATGCCGCATATGAGCGGCTTAGCCCAAGCGAACGACAGCGGATTGACAAGCTTATCGAAGCAGAGTACGCCAAGATCAAGACCAATCCGGTCATCGCCTCAATGGTGAAGTATTACGATCAGGCTGAACCAGGCGAGCGTAATAATGAGCTTCATTCTATTATTGGCACGCAGATTGGTACGATCAGTAGCGAGTTAGAGCAGCACTATAGTCGGTATTTTCGTAACCGTGCGGCGATTGTCGCACGCAGTGATGCCTACCAAGCTGTCTTTGACAAAGTCGATCAAGAAGCCAAAGCGCTTAGTAAGGCAATCAACCAAGAAGCTACCCAGCTCCCCACTGACCAAGCACAGTATAAAGAAATGGCTGAGCAGCTGTCAGCTGATATTAAGGTGTTTAATGCGAGAGCCCAAAATGGTGGCTTTCGTGATGATGCATCATTCCAGGCAGCACGTAAGAAGCTCTTGGCACGCCAGCGAGCGCTTGAGGCACAGCGGCTCGCGATTAATCAGCGCGTTGAGATATATAATGCGAAGATCACTCGGCTCAATGCCTTGTCGGTACGCGCTAATGAGCTGAACCAAAGCATTAATGGCATTGAGCAACCCAAGGAGCAAGTGTAATGGCACGAGCTCGCACGGTGTTTGTCTGCCAGCAGTGTGGTGCGCGCTCACCAAAGTGGACCGGTAAGTGTGAACAATGCGGCCAATGGAATAGCCTCGTCGAGCAAGCGCCAGCCCCAGTGGGTAAATCGGCCGTGGCACGGAGCGCTGGCCAAGGTACGTTGCTACAGCCGCGGCCAATCACTGCTGCAAGCCAGGATGAGCCAGCAGCTCGGCTTGCAACGGGCATTGCTGATCTTGATGTAGTGCTAGGTGGTGGTATTTTGCCTGGTGGAGTACTTCTTCTGGCGGGGCAACCAGGTATGGGAAAGAGCACTCTCTTGCTCCAAGTGGCGCATGCAGTTGCGCAGCAGCAAGCGGTGCTCTATATCAGCGGTGAGGAGTCGGCTGGGCAGGTAGCGCTGCGAGCGACGCGACTGGGTGCCGACCAGCACGAGGCATTGTCTTTTGCCGCAAGTACGAGCGCCGATGATATTGCGGCTACCATCCGTACCGGTCAATACCAGCTGGTAATTGTCGATTCAATTCAGACGTTGAGTCTGGCTGAGATCACCAGTGCACCAGGCACTGTAAGCCAAATTACTAACGCCAGCAACGTTATTATTCAAGCGGCCAAGCAATCAGGGACGGCGGTAGTGCTGGTGGGTCATGTGACGAAGGAAGGGTCAATCGCGGGGCCCAAGGTACTTGAGCATCTCGTGGATGTGGTACTGCAGTTTGAGGGCGATCGCTATGGCGGCTTTAAGGTGGTGCGGGCCATCAAGAATCGCTATGGCAGTACGAATGAAGCGGCGATTTTTGCTATGGGTGAGCACGGCCTGACAGTGGTCGAGAACCCCTCAGCTGCACTACTTGCCGAGCGCCAAAATGCCGATGGCTCGGTGGTGTTGGCTACCCTTGAGGGTAACCGCCCTATCCTTGTCGAGATCCAAGCACTTGTCAATCCAACCCATTTCGGGTATCCTAAGAGGACAGCCAGCGGATTTGATCTCAACCGACTCAACCTTTTGATCGCTGTCCTCGAGCGGCGCACCAAATTGCAATTATCCGATAAAGATATCTACATCAACGTTGTCGGTGGACTCAAACTGGCTGATCGGGCGGCCGACTTAGCCGTCGTCATGGCAATTGCTAGTGCTGCTGCTGGTCGACGCCTTGATGATGGTGTAGTAGTGTTTGGCGAGGTGGGCCTTGGTGGTGAAGTGCGTAGTGCCCAAGCAGCCGAGCGGCGCATTGCTGAGGCGCAAAAACTTGGCTTCACCAAAGCAATTGCCCCGCATTCTGGCCTCAAGACACCGTTCATCCATGACGTGCGCGATATCCGCAATGCACTCATTACCTATCTAAAAACATAACAAAAGGAACAACATGCAATTATCTACTATTGTGTTGCTTATTATCACACTTATTATCCTTGGCGAAGTCAGTTATCTTCTGGCTCGATTGCCGCGTAACACACTCAAGACGAAAGGGCGAGCGCTGTTAGTCGATACGTCGGTGCTAATGGATGGTCGCATTACGGCCGTTGCCAAAACAGGATTTATTGGTGACACGCTGGTGATCCCCCGTAGTGTGGTGGGCGAGCTGCAATTTTTGGCAGATCATGCCGACAGCGACAAGCGAGCTCGTGCGCGCTATGGCCTCGACGTCGTGACGGAGCTGCAGGCAATGGACGAAGTTGAGGTAGAGCTCTTGCAGGATGGCAGCAAAGCACGTGAAGGGGTTGACGAGCGACTGCTGAGCCTGGCCAAGCAGCATGGCGCGTGGCTGCTCACGATTGATTATAATCTCAATAAAGTTGCCGCTGTGGAGGGGATTGGCGTGCTCAATATCAATGAGCTGGCGCAAAGCATCCGGATGGCGCATTTGCCTGGTGAGCACCTGACGCTAGCGCTCCTCCAGAAGGGCCAGGATGCTCATCAGGCGGTTGGGCATTTGCCAGATGGCACAATGGTGGTCGTAGAGCAAGCCAGCAGCCAGCTGGGCCGCACCTGTGAAGTGGAGATTATTCGCAACCTCCAGACTGCTGCAGGCAAGATGATCTTTGCCAAGCTCGTCAAAAAGCCAGCAACTCAGCCGGCCAAAACTCACTCAGCTGAAACACCATCGAAAAAAGCAGTAGCGCAAGAAGAGCCGGCTACTCAATTAACTACTCAGCCCAAACCAGCAAAGACCTCGCGCTCTCGCCAACCAGCGCAGGCTCGTGTTACCACAGCTCCAGCAGAAAAAACAGACAAGAAAAATGACCAGCCAGCCTCAAGTCAGCCCCAGCGAACGGCGCGTGTGGCTCGTGAGAAAACAAAGCCAGCAGAGCAACCACAATCAAAGCAGCTAGCCAAGCGTACCTCTCGCGCGCGAGCCACTACGGCTCCGAAATCTCCGCAGGCTGCTTCATCTTCTCAATCCGGACATGCCAAGCAGCCAACAACGGGCCGCACCTCACAAGCAACCACGCAAGCTACCTCCAAAAAACGAACTACTCGCTCGCCATCACGTCGCCGTGTTGACCACGAAGCAGCGCTGCTTGATTTGGTAAAAAAGCAGACGGATTAGTAGTTTATATTTCTTAGCTGAAGGTGTACATAGATAAGCGTATCATGACGAGGCCAGAAGTCGTTCCAATTCATGCGCGAGCACCATGGCTTGAAGATTAGACTGTCTCAGGAGGGATTATTACAAAGCTAGCAGGTAGCAAAAAGGTATTGTTTGATTTTTGATATGTAATTCTCAGGGTGTTATACTGATAGTAGTAATGCCATGAAAGGGGAAGCAATTATGTATACCTATCGAGACTTTCTCACTACCACCCTTACCACCGCCGCGAAGATTGCAGCTGCGAACTTTGGCAATCTCTCTCATTCAGTCAAGGCGGGAGATCGCAATCAAGTCTTGACAGAGACCGACCTGGAGATCGGCCATTTCCTGAAGGACGCAATTCGCACAGCATACCCTGATCATAATATTATCGATGAGGAGCTGGGCTGTGTCGATAACGGGTCGCGCTACACCTGGGTGGTTGACCCAATCGATGGGACGAGCAACTTCGTAGCGGGGCTACCGCAGTATGGCATTATGCTTGGGCTGCTCGATCATGAAACGCCAGTGGCTGGTGGCATTGCCCTGCCTGCCTTTGGCGAGCTCTACGTTGCGACCAAGGGTGCGGGCGCCTGGTGTAATGGCCAGAAGATCCATGTCTCACGTGAAACCGACCTTGCTAATAGTCTCGTCGCCTATGGTATTGACGGCCACCCTGAAGACCCAGCTCGCACAAAGCGCGAAGCTGAGCTACTCGGCGCCATCATCCTCTCGATCCGTAATCTTCGCTCCTCCAACAGTGTTTTCGACCAAGCAATGGTTGCGAGGGGTGCCTATGGCGCTTGCGCCAACCAAACGAGCAAGATCTGGGACAACGTCGCGCAGCAGATCATTATTGAGGAAGCGGGTGGCATCTATACTGATATTGCTGGCAACCCCATGGATTACCACGACGCCCTGAACCGCTCCCACGAGAACTTCACCTGGCTGGCGGGAGCGCCGGAGCTGCATCGGCAGTTGGTGGGGGTGGTGAGGCCTTTATTATCTGCCGCATAGCCCTAGCTGCCGCATGTAACTGGTAAGCTTAATTCGTCCGAGAAGCTGGAGAAATTGTGATGGGTGTGGAGTCTATGATGATTGCGCGAAGGCATGCTGTGAGAGATAATTGGCTAAGGATTCTTGGATGAGCTAGAATCGCGATGATCGACTCCAAAGCAGATGTATTCTATTTTTAATCGTAAGCTCTAAATTTCTTGATATTCCCATTATGGAGATGCCTAATCCCCCGATATCTTATTCGAAGGGTGTAGGCTATACCACTAAGGGGCAAATAACAGGCTTGGAGTAGATAGATATAGAAGCCTAGATTTAAACTCCATATAGCTGAGAGTAGTGTGTATTTGTATGTAGCGCGCGCTGCTCAAAACAGAGATAATGCAGTTCCAGTCATGCTAGTAAACTCCACTATAAAAAATCCTGCACATACAGTCGCAGGGTATTTCATTGTTCTCTACAAACACAAACACACTAGCTTGTTCGTTGGCCGTGAGCGGTATTTTTGTCGCTGTAGTATACACTGTCTGTCAGTGTGGCAGTCACAGTGAAGTTTTTGCCAGCAGAGGAGGGGATAGAGACGTTGGTGTCGCCATCACTGTTGACCTGGCGCGTGCCAATGAGCTGGTCGCCCACCTTCACCTCTAACTGTTGGAGTGGGTGGCTGCCCTGGCGGTAGTATACCGTCGCCGATTGCCCACTAGAGCTTACGGCGACGGAGACACTTGGTTTGGAGTCGGTACAGCGATGAGTATCGTCATTGCTGGTTGCATCATAGCCATCTTGAGCTGAGACAGTCTCTTTGCCTGACGAGTCTTTCGACCGAGTAATAGGGATATCCACACGAGCTGACTCTGGTGTACAGTTTGTGGCCTTTTTCTTAGACACCCGGTCGAATGACATTGTGTTGCTGCTGCGGTTAGAGTTTTTGTTGTAATACGATGGATAGATCTCGTTGTTGATCCGCTGGATACCACTTGGTGCAGAGAACCAGTCGCTGTATGATGCTTTGTGTTGACTAACATAGTATTGCGTGGCATCAGCCATAGTGTAGTCGAGCAACATAGCGGGGATGAGTGAGTTACCATTACGGAGTGGTGACGTATCAGAGTTGCCCAGCCAAACAGCCATCGACAGGGCTGGGGTATAGCCGACTGTCCAAATATCCTTTGCTACCACCTTGCCGTTGACCTCGGAGTTTGATGTACCGGTCTTGACGGCGGTCTTTGCCTTGAGGCGGTTCATTTGTGGCATGTAGTCTTGCCCGCCACCAAGGTTAGCCCGTGCACTGGAGTCGCCGAGGATATCGTTGACGATGTAGGCAGCTTGCTGGTCGATCACCTGCTTCGTAGAGGCCGTGTATTGCTTGAGGACCTGGCCGGTACTGTTGGTTACTTTGAGAACAGTTGATTGCGGGGTGTAGGTGCCCATTCGCGCTAAAGATGCGATGGCATTGACATGGTCGACGAGGCGTGTACCGCAGCTCCCGATGGCACTCGATAGGCCAGCTTGGGCATCTGCACCCTGGGTACAGTAAGCACTGTCGCCCATCTCGCGAATGGTCTGCCAGGTGCTGCCGCGCCTATTGCGCTCATTTTCTTGCATAGCCTTAATGGCGGGGATGTTGCGCGAGCGAGCGAGGGCTTGGCGGAGATTAATGTTGTTTTGGAACTTGCCATCGGCGTTTTGTGGCGTCCAGCTGCCAAAGCTGATCTTTGAGTCGGAGAGGACAGAGCCACTCCCGTAGTTGGTTCTACCATTACCCTTGTTTTGAAAGAGTTGAGCATAGACCAGTGGCTTGATGGATGAACCAGGCTGGATAAAGGCGGTAGCGGCATTGTTTTGACCAAAGACGTCATAGTTAAAGTCTCGACTCCCAACCAGTGCTACCACTTGACCTGTTTTATTATCCTCGATAGCAGCTGCGCCATTGGTAAAGCCAGCATAGGTCGCACAGTTAGTATTACCACAGTGAGAATTAGTAAGCTTGCCATTAAACATACTTTGCATACGAGTCTCAAGCTTGCCTTGGAGTGTAGAGTCAAGCGTAGTCGTGACAGTGAGACCGCCTTTGCCAACGGTCGATTTGCCCAGCTCTTTTTCGAGCTGGTCGCGTACCATCAGGACGAAGTGCGGCGCTTTTATGTCGGCATACTGCTCAGCCTTTGGTCTCACAGTGTCAAGAATGGCAACTTGCTTTGCTTCGTTGGCCTGCTCTTTAGTAATGTAATTCATCTCAACCATACTATCAAGCACCTTGTGCTGGCGTGCAATGAGGGCGCTATTACCTGGTACGTAATATGGGTCGTAGAGTCCCGGGCTGTTAGGGATACCAGCAAGCAGTGCTGATTCGGCTAGGGTGAGATCCTTGGCTGGCTTCTGAAAGTAGGTGCGGGCAGCCGATTCGACACCATTGCGGCGGCCACCATATGATGCTTCGTTGAGGTAGAGATTGAGGATTTGATCTTTGTTGTACATACGCTCGACCTCAATCGAGAGAATCACCTCCTTGATCTTGCGTGGTATACCATCGAGGCCGCGTTTTTCGATTTCGCTCTTCTCGAAGAAGGCTTGCTTAACGAGCTGTTGTGTGAGCGTCGAGCCACCCTGCACAGCATTACCCTGCGAGTTGCTCAGGAATGCGCGAGAAATACCAGCCAGGCTAATACCGTGATGGTTATAAAAATCACGGTCTTCCACGGCGATTGTTGCCTTCTTGACGTAGTCGCTAATCTGGTTGCCATCGACCACGAGCTTGTAGTCGCCGTTACCTTTATCCTCCCAGAGGAGCTGGCCGCTGCGATCGAGATATTTGGTAACAGTGGTCTGGACGCGCTTGTCTATCTCGCCTGGGCGAATTGCATCGAGGTCTTTGCGATAGTAGGTGAAGAGCCCGGCAATAATAAGGGCGAGCACGAGGAAAAAACCACCAACTACCTTGAGGATGGCATAAGCCCCACGTTTGCTAAATAAGAATTGTGCCACCCGGCGTGGATGCATCCGATAGAGTAGTCGCTTGAGGGGCTGCTTGGGCAAGCTCGCCAAGTATTCCGCTTTGCGGCGGGCTTCGGCGTCTTTTTTGGTGCGGCGCTTGGCTGCAAGATTGGAGTAGACGCTAACTCGATGTGATAAATTATTTTTGACCACGATCTCTTATTCCTCTAACACACGATATTCCTCTGCATTATAGCATTATATGGGTGTGTAGGGCTAGTCTTTCCCGCCGCGTGACTCCTCTTTCGTGCTAAAATAAATAGCAATACATGAGCATAAGAAAAAGCAAGAGTGGAGGACATATGACCTTAGCAGAAGAATTAACCTGGCGCGGATTTATCAACCAAACGACATTTGCCAATATTGATGATATCAACGAGCCGCGCACTTTCTACATTGGTGTTGACCCCAGTGCACCGAGCATGACGATTGGCAACTTGGCCGTCATGATGCTGTGCCGGCACTTCATCGACCATGGACACACACCACTGCTGCTTGTGGGAGGCGCAACCGGCATGATTGGCGACCCAGACGGTAAAAAGCAAGAGCGTGACCTGCGCAATGCCGAGACGGTGGCGCGCAGCGTTAAGGGGTTGACGGCGCAATTTCGGCAGATATTTCGTGGCCAGGATTTTGCGGTAGTCAACAATGCCGATTGGTTTGCTCACGTTAATTATATCGATTTTTTGCACCAGATCGGTAAGCACGTCAGCATGACGCAGCTACTCGACCGCGATTTTGTGCAGCAACGGATCGGCGAAGGCGGGGCAGGCATTAGCTATGGTGAATTTAGTTATGCATTGATTCAAGGCTATGACTTCTTGCATCTGTATCGCGAGAAGGGTGCGACGCTGCAATTGGCTGGTGCCGACCAATGGGGTAATAGCGTGACAGGCGTGTCGCTCATTCGCAAGCTCGAGGGTGGCGAAGCCCATGTCTTGACGGCACCACTGGTGATTAATAAGCAGACAGGAGTGAAATTTGGCAAGTCGGAAGGTGGTGCAGTTTGGCTTGACCCAGCGCTGACGAGTCCATACAAATTCTACCAATTTTGGCTCAACTGCGATGACGAGACGAGCGAAGACTTGATCAAGATCTACACGTTGCTTGATCAAGCAACTATTCAAACATTAATCGACAGCCATCGCGCTAACCCTGGTGCGCGCACCCTACAAAAGACACTCGCACGAGAAGTAACCGATATCGTCCATGGCCATGAGCGCCGCGAGAGTGTGGAGCGGGTGACGAGTGTGCTCTTTGGTAATAATGACCTATCGACACTGCGCGAGGAAGATCTTGATGCGCTGGCCAACGAGATCCCCACCGTCTCGCCGCAGTCAGTGGTAGCAGCACTAGTGGAGGCTGGTGTTTGCGCTAGCAATGGCGAAGCACGTCGCCTCATCAAAAATAATGCCATTAGCCTTGACGGTGCAAAAATCACCAGTGATCAACCAGCGACGAGTCCAAGCTTGATCAAAAAGGGCAAGAACAGCTTCGTGCTCGTGCGATAGACAGGTGTTCTCGATGGCTATGCTCGGCAGAAGGGTAGCAACCGATCATTCGATTATGTATTTGCCATATTTTATGGTATGATAATGGCACATTAATTAGCTACAAGAGGAGAATTTGTCATGAAAAAATTGATTGCATTTGATCTAGACGATACGTTGGCAGTAACGAAGTCGCCCGTGAGCGACCGGATGGCGGCTCTACTGGGGCGCTTACTGGAGAAGTATGACGTATGTGTCATCACTGGTGGAGACTTCAAGCAGATCCAAAAGCAGGTGACCAGCCGCCTTGATGTATCACCCGAATTGCTGGCCAAGTTTCACGCTATGCCGACGTGTGGCACGCGCTATTATCGTTTCGACCCGCACGCAGGCGAGTGGCAGCTGCAGTATGCCGAGGATCTGACGGACGAGCAAAAGGCGCAAATCGTGAGTGTGCTTGAGTCGACCGCACGAGAGATGGGGATCTGGTGCGAACACCCAGCAGGTGAGATTATCGAGGATCGCCAGAGCCAGATCACCATATCGGCCCTTGGTCAGCAGGCCACTCCAGAGGAAAAATACGCCTGGGCAGAGAAATACAAGGATATCCGGCCAATTTACCGCGACAAAGTAGCGGCACAGTTGCCTGGTCTCGAAGTGCGGATTGGCGGCACTACCAGCACCGACATTACCCGTCCTGGCATCGACAAAGCCTATGGAATGAAGAAGCTGCTTGAAGCTAATGGGCTAGAAAAAAGCGAAGTCCTCTTCTTTGGTGATAAGATCGAAGAAGGAGGCAACGACTATCCAGTCCGCGCGATGGGCATCGACAGCATTGCCGTCAATGGCTGGGAAACAACCGCCTATGCTCTAGATGGGGTCTTGGGCGTAACGGAGTAAAAACCTTTACTTTCATACACTGACCAAAAGAGCGAAAACTTGCGGTATATAAAAATACTCACCTAGCAGGGTGAGTATTTTTATAGTGAATAACGAATAAACTAAAGTTACTCTTTACTGAGCTTTTTATAACAAAACCGCGCAAGTTCTGGCGCAATGGTGCCATATGTCTTGCCGGCGAGCAGACCTCTAGCTTCGGAGAGCTCTACAACTCGTTTAGCTCATACACAAAATCGCCAGTTTTCATAGAAAAGCAAAATACTTCGTAGCTAGATGGCTTGCGTGAAGAACGTGAGGTAAGATCGTAATAAAGTTGTTCAAATGTGGTGGGTAATGCTCTAGGCGGCGTCCATCGACGCATTGCGCATTTACTCTCGGCAGTAGTGGCAGCTGCAGTGATACGACGCACTCGATCCGGCAACTTTTCATTTAGTGCCGGAATGCTGGTGTGTAAATTATCGAATAAACTCCAGTTGTTATCGCAATTATAGCGGCATATAGCGAAGGGCTGCTTTGTGGTGATAGACTGACGAATTTGCTTAGATAGGTGTCCAGTTACTATGCCGTATCTTCCGTCGCTTGCGAGTATTTCGCCAGAAGTTCCGTCCACTGTTGCGTTCGAGACGACATGAGGTGCAATGCGTTGCGAGAAAAGGTCGCTTGCTGTAGTTGGCTGTGTTTGCAACGAGCGATGCAACCATACAAAAGTAACTATGAAAACCAGTAATAACACCGTAATGATAATGCTGATAACGAAATGCTTAGACTTGGTGGTGTGTGAACTAGCTGTCATATCTTAATACAAGTATACCACCTTGTCGCAATGATAGGCATGAGACTACAATAGCTGTGGTATTTTCCCTTGTGATAGCTGCACGAGGAGCTCATCTCAGTTGCCTACATTCAGTATAGTCCACTAAAATACTCGCCACGATGGGCGAGCGTTTTTTGTTATCCAAAACCGTATCCCGGCCTATTTCGATTGGAGGTGGTTTAGATAAGAGTTTGTCTGGTGCGGATGAAAGGACTTGAACCTTCACGCCACGAGGGCACATGCTCCTAAGGCATGCGTGTCTACCAATTCCACCACATCCGCATAACAAGGCTATTATACCAAATGAGCTGGTGTATCTGCAACCTTAGCTGCGTCCATCAGCTCGGCGGAAAAAGGTGAGGTGTGCGTTTCCATAACTACGATTGTCCACCACAACAATGTCGTTTGCTAATTTTGGCCCCTCACCTATTCCTGTATGTGATAATACCATAAATCCGCCCGGTTTGAGAAGGGTAAAAAGTCGGCTAACTGTTGTAAGCTGGAGATCGTGGTAGGGCGGGTCGGCAAAGATGATATCGAAGGCTTCGCCATAGTACGTATCAAGCCATGGGCTGACGCCAGCTTTGACTGCAGTAGCGGATGGATCAGCACCGAGCGCTGCGATATTTTTGCAGAGGATGGTAAAGGCAAGGCGGTCACGCTCGACAAACAACGCCTGGCGAGCTCCACGGCTCAACGCTTCTAGACCAACCGCACCAGTGCCCGCAAAGGCATCGAGGATACGGGCATCTTGCACTACATCGCCAAGCGAATTAAACAGCGCATTGCGCACTCGCTCGCCCATTGGATGGGTGCGGCGGTTATCTGGCGCATCGAGCCAACGCCCGCCATAGCGCCCAGCGATCACTCGGACTTTCATGATGGGTAAGCCTCGCATAGTGCGCTGTACCATGCATAGGCAACAGTGCGGACGATCTCTGGGATGAGCTCATTGCGCGTCTGCAAGGCTAAGCCCGTCGTCCAGCCATTACGCCAGAACGTATGATACATATCCAGTGCATACACCCGCTGCACTGCTCGCAAAAAGACTGCCTCGAGGCCAAGCTGCTGCGCCTCGGCTACCCACTCAGGCGACGGGCAGGTGTCGGCAAAACGGGCGGTACGCATCGAGGCGGCCACACCAAGCTCAAAGAGAATATGTGTCGCAAAGACACCCTTTGCCCCCCAGTATTCCCAGTTTTTGTTGATGGTATCGAGCCCCGTCGTCCCATGGATGAAATTCTTATCTAAGACGGTAAGGCGCTCCTCTTTGGGGCGACCCCAGAGTTCCTCGATTTTGTCACTCAGCGGATAGTGATGAGCCGGCGTGAGACCATCGACGATGGCGTGCGACATCCACGCTGCCTCAAAGGCGGCACGCACCGTGTTGTTTTGGCGTAGCGCTTGGACAAGATTGTAATGATGATCGAGAATCATAACGACGAGGTCGCGGTCGTCTGGCTTGGTAGGGTCGATGTAGTGCCATGGTTCATCGACGCTGGGGCTTTTGCGTTTGATACCGTCGGGACCATTATTGCCCTCGAAATGGAGAATGTCGCGCGAGCTCGGAAAATGGATAATGGCAACATGGTGGCCGCACATCTGGCCTAGGTCGCGCCGTGCGAGCTGGTCGATCCGCTGATGAACACCAACCAAGTGCCCCGACTGGTCTCGAAAGGTTGTTCCACTATACATATCTCATATAGTATAGCAGATTTTGGCGTGGCTGGATTGTCACTACGGGTGTGTTTTGTTGATATTTCCGATCCTTGCAGGCTAAATGGGCAAGGATAGAGAGAATAAAATAAGCAGCATTATGAATAGGTAAGATTATCCTAGCTTAATTGAGCGTTGTGAGCCGTTGATTGCGCTGCACGGCTGCCTGGAGCTCTGGGTAGTGTTCGAGTGAATCACCACTGGTGATAAAGGTTTGGGCTGCTTTTTGGGCTCGGGCGATTGCCTTGCTGTCGGCCAGGCTCGCAATGCGCAGATTGAGCGCGCCGTGCTGGGCTTTGCCGTAAATTTCGCCTGGGCCACGGAGCTGCATATCGACTTCTGCCAAGTGGAAGCCGTCGCTAGAAGCCTCCACCTCGCGCAGACGCTGGCTCGGCCTACTATGGTTATTAAGCAAAAGATAGCAGTAGCTCTGGCGTGTGCCACGTCCCACTCGGCCACGCAGCTGGTGGAGCTGGGCAAGACCAAATCGCTCAGCATCCTCGATCATCATCACTGTCGCATTTGGCACATCAACACCAACTTCTACTACTGTGGTACTCACGAGAATATCATACGCATGCTGGTGAAATTCTTGCATCACCCGTTCTTTGTCAGCAGGCTTCATCTTGCCGTGAAGCAAGCCAATTCGCCATCGGCCTAAGGTGCTGCTCTTGAGATGACGTACGGTTGCTTCAACACTGCGCGCGTCATTGTCGGGGTTGTCATCGATGAGGCTGCAGACGACATAGGCTTGGCTGCCGGCCTCGAGCTCCTTCGTGACGCGTTGGTATAGGGCTGGGCGCGAGGCGGGAGAAATAATTTTGGTAATGATCGGCTGGCGACCGGCAGGGCGCTGGCTAATGATGCTAATATCGAGCTCGCCATAGACGGTCAGGGCAAGGCTACGGGGGATTGGTGTCGCTGTCATAGCAAGCAGGTGTGGCATATGGCCGGATTTATCAAGGAGCTTCTGGCGCTGCGCCACGCCAAAGCGGTGCTGCTCGTCGATGACAACAAAGCCAAGCCGTGCAAAATTCACCGAGTCTTGGATGAGTGCGTGCGTTCCTACTACGACATCTACCTCGCCGCGTGCAATTCGCTGCACAAGCTCACTGCGCGCAGCACTGGTCACGCTGCCAGTCAGTAGCCCAACTTTGATGCCAGAGGGTGCAAGTAATGCATCGAGCGTGGCGGCGTGCTGACGGGCAAGAATCTCTGTCGGTGCCATTAGGGCGGTTTGGTAGCCAGCACTGGCAGCCTGGCGAGCGGCCAGGCCAGCGACCACTGTTTTGCCACTACCCACGTCACCTTGGAGGAGGCGATTCATTGGTGTACTATGCTGAAAGTCTTGCAGGATATCCCAGGCCGCTCGGCGCTGATCATCCGTGAGAGCAAAGGGCAGGGCGCTCACAAATGACTTCACGATAGCTTGCTCAAACGGTATGGCATAGCCCTGGAGCTGAGCATGCGCCTGGCGATTGAGTTGACTAGCAAGCAGCAAGCTAAAGAGCTCCTCAAAGGCAAAGCGCTGGCGTGCCCGTGCGACATCCTCTGATGTGGTAGGAAAATGCATCGCAAGCAGCGCCTCGCTCCGGCTCATTAAGCCTTCGCATGCAACAATGTGCGGGGGGAGTGTCTCGGGCAGCATTGTTATCAGTGGTCGTAGCTCAGCGAGTAATTTGCGCACCAGTTGGCTCTTGAGGCCGTGCACTGCGTGGTAGATGGGCAGCAGGTTGGTGTCATGATGGACAAGTTCTTTGACACGCTCGGCACTTGGGTTGGTGAGTTGGTAGCGGCCATTCTTATACTCAAACTGCCCCCGAAAATAACATTCATCCCCACTCGCAAGCTGCTGTACTCGATACGGCTGGTTAAACCACACGGCATTAAGCTTGCCCGAACTATCTGCCAGCACTGCTGTGGTAATGCGGAGGCCACGCCGCACCGTGCGCGTGCTGATCGATTCGCAGCGCGCCGTGATCGTCACATTGCCTGGTGTCAGTGTTGCGATTGAGCTCGCTGCAGTAAAATCATCGTGCTTGCGTGGCAAAAACATGATGAGATCATTGACGGTCAAGAGCCCAGCCTGAGCCAGTTGCTCAGCTGTTTTTGGCCCAACGCCTTTGATCTGGGAGAGTTGTGTCGATAGATTCACTTTTTTATTGTACCGCACCTGGTGTAAATGCGCTGCCCTGTGCTATAGTATAAGCAGTAAGCTAACGGGGGAAATGTGAGTAAAATTGCAAATTATTTACGCAGTCATATTGCCGGGTCTGTTTCGACTCGGGCCGATTGGCGTGCGTCAGTCAGTGCAGATGCCGGTATTCTAGCTGCAACACCAGAGCTCGTGGTAGCGCCGCGCGTTGTGAGTGATATTCGCAAGATCACCCGTTTTGCCTGGCAAATGGCTGAGAAGGGCCACACTATACCAGTTGTCACACGCGGCGCTGGTTGTGGTGCGCTGGGTGGTGCCGTGGGGCAGGGGATACTGCTCGATACAACAGCCCTTGACACAATCTTTGAATATGATGGCAAATCGCAGCGGGTTCGCGTCCAGCCAGGTGTATCAGCACGTAGTGTAGCGGCAGCACTGAGCATGCATGGTGCTGGTGTCGGGCCGCTGACTGGCCAGCGAGGTACGGTCGGTGGAGTCATTGCAGCTGGTGCATACGGAACGCTCCTCAGCCGAGCGACCGATCCAGCCGAAGCGATTGACCAGATCGAGGTTGTGCTTGCCAATGGCGACGTCATGCAGACAGAGCGTCTCTCGCGGCGCGAGCTAAGTCGACGCAAGGATTTGCCTGGGCTTGAAGGTGATATCTATCGTGGTATCGATGCGATTATTACTGACAATGCAGCGCTGATCGAACAGATTAACCCCAATGACACGTCTGGTTATAGTGGTATTGCGCGGGTTAAGCAACCGGACGGGACGTTTGACCTTGGGCCGCTCTTTGTGGGGAGCGAGGGAACGCTGGGGATTATTGATGAGCTGATTCTCAAGACAGAATTCTTTAGCTTTCGCAAGACAAGGGCAGCTTTGGTATTTCGGAGTAGTAGCGAGGCTCAGGCTGCGATTGATGATATTGACGCACTCCAACCAGCACAGCTTAGCTATCTCGACGCAGCGATTTTTGAGCAGCTCCGCCGCGATGGCAAGAAGTATGCTTTTTATGAGGAAGCTGCCCAGCAGTTTACGCCGCAGGCAGTTTTGCTCGTGACACTCGATGACTTTAACACCCGGACACGTGCTCGCAAACAGGCCAAGCTTGAGCAGCTGCAATCTGTGGGTGAGACGGTCGTCACTATCGCTGAAGATGACGATGATGAAGATGTAGCGGCGGGGTTTGCTGCGCTTGACCAATATCGCTGGCCCGATGCCGCGCATGTTGGGGCACCGCGCCTGTTTGAGGGGTTTTATGTGCCGCCGCAGCGCTTCGAAGAATTTGCTCGGGCGCTCATGCCGCTTGCTCGGGCGTTGCAGTTGCCGCTACCTCTTGCTGGCTACCCTAGCTTGAATCTCTACGGCGTCTATCCGCGCCTCTCACTGCGCAAAGTGAGTGATAAGCAGAAGATCTTTAAGCTCTACGACGAGCTCACTAAGCTGCTTGCGCTATACGACGGTCATTTGGTGATGAGCGGTGGTGAGGGCCGGCTCAAAACGCGCTTCGTCCGTGCTACGCAAAACCCAGATCTTACAGCTCTCTACCAGCAAATCAAACAGCTCTTCGACCCTCACGGCATTCTTAATCCTGGTACAAAAACCACCCTGCAAGCTCGCACCATTACTGCAATGCTACGCAATGAATATACGGTGGATTGGCGATAAAACTTTGTGGAGGAAGTGTGTTTGCTATTTGTCGCAATTGATTTCTTTGCCATACCTCAATAAAATGGAGGAAGAAAGAGGCTAATGAATATGGGTATCGATCAACGAATAGTATCCCGTAACCCTGCCACTAACGAACCAATCTGGTCTGGAAGTCTTGCAGATGACGCTGCGATTGTGCAGGCTGTTTCTGTCGCAACACAGTTTGGGCTTGCTGCTGGCATTGTCACTCGCGAGCGCGCACAATACGAAGCATTCTACCAGCAAACAAAAGCAGGCATCATTAACTGGAATCAGCCACTGACTGGCGCAACGACTGCGGCTCCATTTGGTGGAGCGAAGGCTAGTGGCAATTACCGATCCGCTGGATTCCTGTCGGTTGACTACTGCTCATACCCATGCGCGTCGATTGAGGATGCGTCACCAGCAGTCCCAACAACTTTGCCGGCTGGGGTGGTGTATTAAATAACTAAAGCGAGTTGACATAGATAGTAAATGGTGTATGATAGTGCCATGAAACAATCCTACTCTGTAGCGCAATTGCGAAGTGTCCTGCTCTATCTGTCAATTGGCTTGCTAACATTGTGCGCACTTCTCGGGATTCTTGCAGTATTATCGCAAGAAGTTGATTGGCGAATCCTATTCACGACGTTCTGTGCTGCAATCGCATCATTAATTGCTATGAGTAACATATCGCGACTTACGGATAACCGAATAGTTATAAAAATTCTATCCATTATGTCGATCATCCTCAATGTTCAGTGGTTTACTGGTATGTTTGTTATCCAGTGGAATCTCTATCGGTTCCTTAGTTTTTGTCGTCCCTCTGTCAGTACGGGGAGTCGATATAATAGACATTATAGCGACTATAGCAGCTATGACTACGAAGGTCATGTTCAGACACAAATATGCAGCGACTTCCTTTCAATTACAACGAATCTTACGCTCACAGCATTAATTATTGCACTGCTCATTACACTTAGCGTAAAGACCTTGTCATACGCCAACAAAAACTCTTTCATCATAGGAATGAAAATGATGACGGTTACTTGCGCCAGTCTTTTAAGTATGGCATGTTTGAGTATGGTATGGTTTAATGTGCGAGATACGTCAAGTACGCTACGTTTTTTGATAGTTTTTGGTATACTCACTGTATTTGGTTTAATAGTAACGCCTATTTTGGTACATCTAGATAAGGTGCAGCGCTACCTCCAACCTACACAACCAAGTACGTCGGTGGTGCAGAATGAACAGCAGCTTCGGCACGAGATTGAATGCCAGGTGCGGGCACAAATTGCTGCTGAGCAGCAAGCAGCAAAAGCGGAGGAACAAGCTCAAGTACCTCCCACAGCTTCGAATGAAGATGGTGCAATGCATGATGTGCAGCCTGATTGATGAATTAACAATGGGTGATTATACTCCCGATAATGATGGGTGGCGCTGGATGTAAGAGGTGATGGGTGTTGCAGATCGACAGATAATCAATAATTTGAGTGACAGGGTTGCCTATGCATGCCATTAGAGTTCAATGAATGATTAGAGTATTTCCAATTTAGTGATACTCAAAAACACGACACAGCAATTAGCCATTTAATATAATAGAAAAGAGGGGGGAGTACATATGCCTCGCAGGCGAGGAGCTATCATTACAATAGGCGATGAGGTGCTCAATGGAAGTACGCTCGATACTAATTCTCACTGGCTTTGTACACAAATTGCTGGTCGCGGTGCGCTGGTTACGATGGTAGTTACGGTACACGATGACCCAGTTGCAATAAAAGACGCGTTGGCATATTGCATACGTACGGATCCAGACTTGATTTTTACCATCGGAGGTCTTGGCCCGACGATTGATGACCGAACTGTAGAGTCAGTTGCTCGCGCCCTCGAGTTGCCGCTCGAGATTAATCAAACTGCAATCGAGTATGTTCAGAAACGATATTGTGACCTGGAGTCACAAGGAATAGTTGATCGTGATGTGTCTACATCAGCAAGGAATGCTCGCAAAAAGATGGCTTTGCTGCCCACCGGGGCAGTGCCAATCTATAATCCGGTTGGCGCTGCCCCAGCGGTCGCTATTGATGTAGATGATACGATGTCTGTTCTGTGTCTGCCAGGTCTTCCTGCAGAGGTTCGCGCGATAGTTAGTAGGCATGCATCCGGTATTTTGGAACGCCGCCTCGGTAGCGGATTTTTAAGAACGATGACGATCATGACGAGTACAAATGATGAGTCGGTCCTTGCAGAGGCATCTGCTGTGCTGACCGGTGAATTCATGGATGTGTATGTGAAAACTCGTCCGATTCGTCAAGAAGGTGGAAAGATTGGTGTGACACTAACGACGTCTGGAAACAACCAAGCAAAAATTGGCGTTCTGTTAGATACAGCGTTTCAGAGACTGACAGTTCTTCTTGAGGAATACGGCGTCAGTATTGTTAGGTGCTGTGTTGATGATGCAGATTGACGGCAACTCAATAATTCCCTATGATCAAATCATGCAAACAATTCGCCATAAATACCTGACTGTCATTCTCTTATCCCTTGTATTGGCAGTACTATCGCTTGTCAGCAATATCTACTTTCCCCAAGAAATGGAAGGGCAGTGGCAGCTATACTCTTGTATCCGCAAGATATTTAGTAAGTTATTTAATGCAGGTATCGTCTGGGCTGCGTTACCATTCTTGGCGGGGTGGAGGTCTCAAGGCTTGGTAAAAGCGGCGATCAGTGGCGCTGCTATTGCAGAACTCACACTGCTACTGCATTACGGTATCGGCTATCTTATTGGGGTGTATGGCTCCACAGTATTTATGGCAAATTCATTTTGGTTTATTGCTGCTCTTGTACTATGTGCACCACTGGGGATGTGCGGCTGGATTGCAGCTTTGCCAAAAAAGTCATCCCGTATATTCTGGTTCATCCTGCCGATCGGGGCAATTTTTGAGCCCTTTGTGACTCGAAAACTAATACCATACTCGATAGTGCGGCCATGGCCTGAAGTATATTCAGATTACATTAGCGGTGCTGTGCTGTTGCTTATTGGTATCGTTGGTATAATTCTTGTGAGATCAAAGCAGGGAAGTAATGAGCAAAGATAAGGGCTTAGAGTACTTATGGCTGTTTTACATTCCCTGATGGAGGATATATACAGCCAGGTGATGGCACGGTTGGGTCAACAAAAACGCAGTAGGCGCTCACAACCCTCTTTTTTAGGTTGAATAGCTTTCCTAAATTCTCCATAAAATGACGAGAGTTTAAAGACCGCCAGCAGCACAGCGGCGCATCTCGTTCATCCGTAGGAATCACGCATATAAAGCTCGTAGAAGTATCCGATAAGTGTGGCGGAGAAAGCGGATGTTGCAAGCGCATTCCAGGGTATTTTATGTAACCATCGCAAAACAATGGAAGAATCATTTTGCGGAATAGTAGAAAACCACGCATCTAGGACAAATAACAATACAGTGAATAGTAAGAGAAGTAAAAATACATACTTTAGCTCTAGCTTATGTACTTTGCGCCGGAGGGTGTCTGTAGTCTCATTCACGGTACTGTTCCCAAACTTTCAGCCACGAACTCGTCAGCTTACCCTGTAGCGCAGCACATCAGTACGATAGTATAATTCCACATCCGACCAAATAACCACGCTACCGTCCTTGCGCAAACTCAAGAGACTGTAGTCATCAGCCAATTCCGTTAAGCCCTTCATCACATCATCGTAAGAACAGCGTGTAAGCGCAGCCAGCTCGCGCACCGACATGCCAGGCCTCACGAATTTTGCGATATAAAAGGCAAGTGGGCTAACAACTGAGTAGCGAGGAAAACTGTTAAGCAAGAAGTCAAGTCTGTCTTGCATGTCCTGAGATGGAGGAACACCGTCAACTGATAACTGCTTTATATTCTGACTAAGAATCGCTTTTTCCGCATTCTTCACTCCCTGTCTACCTAACCTCACAAGTTCGAATAAACCTTCATCACCAACCTTCCGATAGATAAGCGAGGCGGCCCTCGTGAAATCCAGATATTGATCCCAGAGTGGATGAGATTCACCTCCCAGTCTATTGTAAATGAACAGATTCTGCGTCATATCTGCTCCAAGAATCTGCGTAGCTATACAGTAAGCTCCTAGAACTTCGGCAATGCCTTCTTCAAGACCGTGCGCAGTCAGGTCTGGGCTTAAAGTTCCGAGCGCGATATGAACAATTTCATGGCACGCTAGGTATTCGGAGTAGAATGGACGAAGATACCGTTCGAGGAAGTAAACTCCTTGAGGAATACCATACGCATCATAGTCACCGCTGTCGGCCACCATAACGGCATACTCGCGATCTTCGTACGGCGATGGGAATATATCGACGATATGAACTGCAGTGTGTTTGCCAATCGATATATTGTGCTTCGCGAGTATAGTTTTTGCCTCTTCGAAAGTTTGAGCTAAACATGCTCTAATATCCTTTCGTCGATCGATTTCAGCAGCAATGGAGCTATCGAGGATGCAGTGCTTCACGCGCTGTAGCTCCTCATCAATCAGTAGCTCTAAAACCGTGCTCTCAGAGATATTGTCGCGCCTGATAATCTGGACATGAGCCTGATCGATTGCTACAGCAACGTCATGCGCAGAATATGGTAATTCTCGAGCATCAAATGGCAGCAACTGCATAAATGGACGAAGGTCGCTAAAACGCCCTCTGATGTGATAGAGAGCCGCGAGAATATAGTCGTAACCATTCATATTTTTTCTTTCCTATCATAGTTTAGTTTATGTGCGGTGGCCTGGCAAGGGCCCTTGCTTATTTTAAGACTAAAAGGCCCCTGCCAGGTTAGGTGGGGTTAGCTAGCCGCCACCACCGCCGAAGTCCGCCAGCACCTCACCCAGGCCCTTGACCTCCTCGAGGACTGCCACCGCCTCTACCAGGCTGCCCCACCGCACCTGCGCAAGCTGCTCAACCAAGTCTTCTTCGACCGCAACCCGCTAGTCGATGAAGACGGTCGGGTCATCTTGCCTAGCACAGGCGATGGCGCGACCGACGGTGGCAAGCAGCCGGGCAAGGACGTGGGCGCACACGATGAACAGCACAGCGACAGCGCTGGAGAAGAAGGACTCGGCGATGCCAGCGGGGGAGGGGCTGCTGATGCTGACGCGCCAATCCTGATGCCGCGCCCCGTCCACCTCGCCGATACGGGCTCCGGTGCTCGCCTCAGCGCTCTGCTCGTCCCACCCTTCGACCAGCTGGCCAGCCCCAGCCTGCACGCCGCCGCCCATGCGCACTACCTGCAGCACCTGGGTCAGCCTGGCGCCTCAGCCACACTGCCTGCCGCTGACGCCGCGCCCACGAGCCCCACAACACGAACAACGCCCACCCTGGTGGGTGAGCGTTGTTCATCATCTGGAACCGCATCTCAGGCTGTTTCGACTGGGGTGGGTTCGGGTAAGAGCTTGTTGGTACGGATGAGAGGACTTGAACCTCCACGCCCCGCAGGGCACTAGCACCTGAAGCTAGCGCGTCTACCAATTCCGCCACATCCGCAGATATACACACTACAGGCTCTTACCGTGTATTGTATACGAATTTCGGCGCTGCGTAAAGAGTTTTGTGGTACAATCAGGTAAATAAACTGTGGCGGGTCTGCCGCTATTTTACATTATACAAGGAGTAATGACATGACCTCTATCCGTCCATCGTCTCAAACATTCTACAAAGAAGGCTGGATACAGCAAAAAATCGAAGAAGTCCGAGAGCAATGCGGCACTGCCAACTCGGGTGAAGCTGGAGATAAGCAGTATGCTGAGGTGTGCCGACGGGTGGTCGGTGCGCTGGGCGCAATTGCCATGCGACCGAGTGAGGCCTTACACTGTATACGGCAAGCTGCACGCTGTATGGCCTTGCTGTATCATCACGCACCAGGCAGCCAACACAAGGTGAGCTTACCGAAGAGGGCATCCGCATCATTCGCAAGATCAGCGGGATGGCGCAGCAGCCTGCCGAAGAAAATGACGCTAATACCATAGGAAGAGCAGCATAATATAACTAATGAGCACGATGAAGCACACCCAACACTCTGCCCCTGCGGCAACCGACCATCGCAATGTGGTAGACCGCTATAAAGGGCTATCTCACCAAGCGATCGTTGCCGATCTTGATGAGCATGGCTCGGCACTTCATATTGCGATTGATAATGTCGTGCGCGATTTCAATATGGGGTCGATCGTCCGCAGTGCCAATGCCTTTGGGGTGCGGCATGTCCATATCATTGGTCGGCGGCAGTGGAATAAGCGTGGCGCAATGATGACGGACACGTATCTGCACGTGCATTATCACCAAACGGTTGAAGATTTCTTGCAGGCTATTGCTGACCGGCCACTCATCGCAGTCGATAATGTTGCCGGTTCACGGCCACTTCACTCGGTCGCGCTGCCGCGTAGTGCCGTGCTTTTGTTTGGGGCAGAGGGGCCTGGTATTCGTCCCGAGCTGCTTGAGCGAGCCACGTCCATTGCCGCTATCGAGCAATTTGGCAGTACGCGTAGCCTCAATGTCGGCGTAGCAGCGGGTATTGCGATGTATGCCTGGGTGCAGCAGCATCGGTTATACCCAGATCAAAAGTAGAGATTACTCTCTTTACTCCTTTTCAAACATACGGTAGCGAAGGAGTATGTAGTGCTGCGTGGCGCTATAGAGTAGTGAATCCGGCCAAGGGCTTGTTTTTCCATGCCGTTTATGCAAAAATAGCAGTAACTATGACAAAACTTTCATCGGAATCATATCGGGGGGCGCGGGATTGGTATCCGGAAGATCTTCGCGTGCGCAAATACATCTTTCAGACCTGGCGTCACGTTGCCAAGAGCTACGGTTACGAAGAATATGATGCACCACTGCTTGAGCCAGTTGAGGTCTATGCTGCCAAGAGTGGTGACGAGTTGGTGAATGATCAGACATATCAATTCATCGACCGGGGCGACCGACAGGTAGCGATCCGGCCCGAGATGACGCCGAGTGTTAGCCGGATGATCGCCAAGCACCGCCAAGAGATTGCCTATCCAGCACGTTGGTTTAGCATTGCCCAGTTTATGCGCTATGAGCGACCACAACGGGGGCGAGAGCGTGAATTCTGGCAGATGAATGTCGATATATTTGGTGTTGATAACATGCAGGCCGAAGCCGAGATTATCGCACTTGGTAGCCGTATCATGAAGGCCTTTGGCGCGACGGACGACATGTACACTATTCGCATCAACAATCGCCAGTTGATCAACCTTATGATGGCGCAATTTCTTGAGCTCGATGCTGTGCAGGCTCAGCTGATGATCCGGCTGTTTGATCGTAAGAACAAGATTCCACCACAGGCCTTTCGCGACCAGGCGATTGAGATCTTTGGTGAGGCGGCGGCACCGGTCGGCTTGCAGCGGATTGCTCAGCTCTTGACGGCACGTACTATGGCCGATCTCCCCGAATCGATTCGCGACAGCGAGGCGGTGCGTGATGTGCAGCGGCTCTTTACACTACTTGAGCGTAGTGGCGTAACAAATGCCATTTTCGATATCACGCTCATGCGTGGGTTGGACTATTACACGGGTACAGTGTTTGAGTTCTTCGACACTCATCCAGATAATAACCGTTCGCTCTTTGGTGGTGGGCGCTATGATGGCTTAGTAGGGATGTTTGGCGCTGAGCCGATTAGTGCAGTCGGCTTTGCACCAGGCCTATCAATGATGCAGCTCTTTCTCGAGGCGCATCAGCTGCTACCAGAGTTTAGCTCGACAACCGATATTTATATGATCGTCCTTGGCGGGGCAATGCGCGGTGCGCTCGAGCTAGCGGATGACCTGCGCGATGAGGACGTCAATGTGGAAGTCGATTTCACTGGCCGCAAACTAGACAAGCAGCTCAAGGCAGCGATCAAAAAACAGATCCCTTATTTCCTCTTTGTTGGTGAGGATGAGCTGGAGAACGAGATCTACACCCTCAAGAATATTGCGACGAGCGAGGAGCAAAAGCTCAGCCTGGAGCGCGTCGTCAGTGCCGTTAAGGATTATCGTCGTCAGCCATCGCGCAGTGAAGATGATGACTTTGATTTATCGTAGTGTCACCATGTGTATCTCTATGATAGCTATAGCTCATCTCTGTTAGCTTCCCGTTTTGCTCGTCTTGCGAAACAGCATATATACGCATGCATACTTGGGTCTGTCGCATGCCTATTTCACACCGCCAGCGACATATGATACAATAACCAACTATGAAGACGACACTAGACCACCTATCAGACACCAAAGTACGCGCCACGATTACCGTCGGTGCAGATGAACTGGAGGCAGCTCGCCAGGTTGCTTTGCGCAAGCTCGCCAAGACGACCAAGGTTGATGGCTTCCGCAAGGGTCATGCCCCGCTCGAGTTGGTTGCAAAGAATACCAATCCGGAACTCCTCGCCGAGGAGACGCTTAACAATGCCCTGAGCAAAGCAGTTGCTGCAGCCTTCCTCGAGAGTGACGTACAGGTGCTTGAGCGCCCAGAGGTAGAGATTAAAAAGTTTGTGCCTGGTAGCGAGCTGGAATTTACTGCTGAGGCAGAGGTTATGCCCACGATTACTCTCGGTGACTATAAGAAACTCAAGCTCAAGCCAGCGAAGATAACCGTTACGCCAGAAGAAGTAACGGAGATCCTTGACCGGATTCGCCACAGCATGGCCGAGCGCACAGACACTGATGAAGCAGCCCAAGAGGGTGATGAAGTGACGATTGACTTCGTAGGCAAGCGCGATGGTACGCCTTTTGCTGGTGGCACCGGGAAAGATTATCCGCTTGTGCTCGGCAGTAAGTCATTCATTCCAGGCTTTGAAGAGGCATTGATTGGTCTCAAGGCTGGTGAGACGAAGGCGGTTGAACTCACCTTTCCGAAGGACTACCATGCGAGCGAACTAGCTGGGCAAGCAGTTGTCTTTGATACGACCGTCAAGAAAGTCAAGAAAGTGACATTGCCTGAGCTGACTGATGAGTTTGCGGCGAAGGTTGGGCCATTTACTTCTATTGATGACCTCAAGAAAGATATCGAGAAGGAAATTACTGCGCAAAAGCAGCGTGAAGCAGATGACGAGCTGCGCGACGTAGC
The DNA here is from genome assembly GCA_963522835.1 of uncultured Candidatus Saccharibacteria bacterium. Classification (GTDB taxonomy): domain Bacteria; phylum Patescibacteriota; class Saccharimonadia; order Saccharimonadales; family Saccharimonadaceae; genus Saccharimonas. Next base: position 47,465 of record CAUQZB010000001.1, on the reverse strand, counting down.
CGTCAAGCAGTTGGCCGATGCTAGCACGGTAGCCATCCCAGAGGTGCTGCAAGCCGACCAGCTTCGCTCGATCGAGCAAGACTTGGTGCAGAACCTCGCTCACCGCGGTCGCACCCTTGAGCAGTACCTTGCCGAGAAGGAATATAAGGACAAAGACGAGTGGATCGAGAAGGAGGCTAAACCAGCGGCCGATGAGCGCATTAAGGCTGGGCTTGTCCTGGCTGAGCTGAGCAAGGCTGAGAAGATCGAAGCCACAGCAGAGGAGCTACAAGAGCGCATCAGTGCCTTCAAGCAACAGTACGCCAATGATGCAACTATGGTGGCACGCTTTGATGAGCCAGAGGTGCAGCACGAGATTGCCAACCGCCTCTTGACAGAAAAGACGATCGACTGGCTGGTGGCGCAGAATACTAAGAAGTAGCAGATAATACAGCTCGCATAACGGAAATTAGCACTCTATATTGACGAGTGCTAATTTTCTCGTTACAATAGTACTATGATGAAACCGAATGATTACCTAGTGCCCAACGTCATCGTCCGGACGCGTGATGGCGAGCGTGGCTATGATATATACTCGCGTTTGCTCGAGGATCGCATTATCTTCCTCGGCGAGGAGGTGACTGAAATGACGGCCAATGTGGTTGTGGCGCAGCTCCTCCATCTTGCCAATGAAAACCCAGACAAGGACATCCAACTCTACATCAATAGCCCTGGTGGCAGTGTGTATGATGGCCTCGCAATCTACGATACTATGCAATACATCGCGCCAGATGTGCAGACGATTGGTATTGGCTTGCAGGCAAGCATGGGTGCCTTCTTGCTTAGTAGTGGCGCAAAGGGTAAGCGCTTTGTCTTGCCTAATGCCCGCGTGATGATCCACCAGCCTAGCAGTGGTACGCGCGGCAAAGTAACAGACCAAGAAATTAGCTTACGCGAGAGTATCGCCCTCAAGGAGCGACTGGCCACCATTATGGCGGACAACACTGGCCAAAAACTCGATAAAATCAAGGCTGACATGGAGCGCGACTACTGGTTGAGTGCTGCAGACGCTGTAGCGTATGGCCTGGCTGATGAAGTGATTGGTGCTCGCATACAAAAAAACACACAGCGTTCGTAGCAACTTTATGGTATCATATAGATGTGATATCACGTAGTACAGATACTAGCTCCGAATCTAAATCAAGCCAAAAACCCTTACATTTCCGGCGTATTATGCATTATCGCCCACGTCGGATAACAGTGATAGTATGGCTAACGGTTATGCTAATGCTTTTGGCCGGTGTAGCCATGAGTATATTCTACAAGAACCGTCAAAGTGCTGCCTCCCTGATGAAATCGCAGCTCGTCGAAGGTGCTATGCTAGCACGGGCTGCTACGTTCTCGTCGGATGGTGTAATTTCGTGGGATGCGTACGCTGATGGTGGTGTGTATGGGACGATTACTTCGCAGGATGACCGTAACCGCCTGCTTGCACAGCAACCATTTATCCGCTGTACGGTTGGGAAAGAGTGTAGTGGATGGATATCAGCTGCGCAAGCACAAACCTATACACAGCCGATACCGGCTGGCGACACAGTGTGGTATAAAAACGATTCACTTCGACATTATGGCGAAGGCATTCTACGCGACACAAGTACCAAATGCGCCTTTTGGCAGTCTCCAGTTCAAAGACTGTGTGTTTCTACCAAGACCGGCCGCTTCTTCTATTATGTTAATGGCTTTGGGTCAAATAGCTTACACCGGTTATAAAGGGGTGTATTATTAACCTGACGCGCTGTAGTATGACAAAGAAATGCATTACAGTGTGTTACGACACTATTCAAGCGGTCTATAAAAATTGAAGCCTTGTCACTTGACGGAGTAAGGCGCGATCTGCTAAAATCAAAAATTAATGAAGGTTGTGTAATATGGGTTAGGTGCGGACTACGCCGGTGGCGTGGCGTTTTAGTGTGCGAAAACTTATATTGAGTAAAGCTTCGGTGCCACAACAAATGCACGAGCAGGGTTTTGGAGTCCTTACGCGTGCGGATAGATAACAATAATTCAAGAGGAGTTTACATGCCTACACCTACCACGGCAACAGCTGCTCCGTCGCGTGTGTTTTTTACCAGCAATGACACCGCGCTGGCAGTACCCGACTTGCTGGCTCACCAAGAAGAATCCTGGAAGGACTTCGTCGAGACGGGCTTGAGCGAAATTTTTGCTGAGCTCAACCCAATCGAAGATTATACTGGCCAGAAGCTCGAGCTGCGCTTTAAGGATTATGCCTTTGGCGAGCCCAAGCATACAGAGCAGTTTGCGAAAGAAAACAACCTGACTTTCGACGCACCACTGCAAGCCACCGTCGAGCTTATCAATAAGACGACCGGCGAAGTCAAGGAACAGAGCATCTACATGGGCGACTACCCCTGGATGACGGAACGCGCAACGTTTATCATTAATGGAACAGAGCGCGTGGTGGTGAGCCAGCTGATTCGGAGTGCTGGCGTACTGTTTAGTGCTGACCGCGTGGCAGGGCGCAACCTCTATGGCGCTAAGATGATCCCGGGCCGCGGGGCATGGCTCGAGTTTGAGACCAGTCCATCAGGCGCAATCTATGTGAAGATCGATCGCCGCCGCAAGATTGCCGCTACCACCTTGCTGCGTGCTCTTGGTATGAGCAAGGTGTCGGCCATTCGCGAGGCCTTTGCTGATATCGACACCGGCGAGATGAAATACATCGAAGCAACGCTCGAGAAGGATCCAGCGCATGGCATCAACGAAGCATTGATTGAGGTCTATCGCCGTCTGCGCCCAGGTGATCTCGCTACCGTAGAGAACGCTCGTCAGATGATTGAGCGCATGTTCTTCGACTTTAAGCGCTTCGACTACAGCCGCGTTGGCCGCTACAAGATCAACCAGCGCCTAGGTGTTGATGTGCCCAATACGGCCGAATACCGCACATTGCAGATGAGTGATTTGATTGGTGTCTTGCGTGAAATCATCCGCCTCAACAACACACAAGAGCCAGCTGATGATATCGACTCGCTGAGCAATCGCCGCGTGAAACTGGTTGGCGAGCTGGTGGCACGCCAGTTCCGTGTTGGTATGCTCCGGATGCAGCGCAATGCAATGGATCGTATGAGCATGAGTGACCTCGAGACGGTTACGCCAAGCCAGCTGATTAATGCTCGCCCGGTAGTGGCAGCAGTGCGCGAGTTCTTTGCCAGTAGCCAGCTGAGCCAGCTGCTTGATGAGGTAAACCCGCTATCCGAGCTGAGTCACAAGCGTCGCCTGAGCTCGATGGGGCCTGGTGGTTTGAGCCGCGAGCGAGCCGGCTTTGAAGTGCGCGATGCTCACCCTACCCACTATGGCCGGATTTGCTCGGTGGAGACACCGGAGGGTGCTAACATTGGTCTGGTGCTTAACCTCGCCACCTACGCACGTATCAACGAATACGGCTTTATTGAGACACCATACCTCAAGGTGGTTGATGGCCGCGTGACTGATGAAATCGTCTACCTCGATGCCTCGCAAGAAGTAACTGAGGTGATTGCTGACGCTGGTGCTCGCCTTAATGAGGATGGCACCTTCGTGCGCGATCGCGTTAGTGCGCGCAAGTTCCTCCAGCCAGGGCAGGTAGATACCAGCGAAGTCACTTTCATGGACGCTGCACACAAGCAGATCCTTGGGTCGACCGCGAGTCTCGTGCCATTTATCGAGAAGAACCGTATTGACCGCAGCTTGACTGGCTCCAACATGCAGCGCCAGGCAGTGCCGCTTTTGCAGCCAGAGTCGCCAACGGTTGGCACTGGCATTGAGCACGAGGTGGCGCGCAACTCGAGCCAGCTTGTGACGGCCGAGGCCGATGGCGAAGTGATTCGGGCTGACGGCGAAGCAGTCGAGGTGCGCTATGCCGATGGCGTCAAGCGCTACGACCTAATCCACTTTGCCAAGAGCAATGACGATCGTTGTATCAACCAAAAAGTCCGAGTAACCCGTGGCCAAACTGTTGCGAAGGGTGACACCCTCATCGAGGGCGCGTCCATTGCTGATGGTGAGCTCGCCCTTGGTAAGGACTTGCTGGTCGCCTTTATGCCATGGGGTGGCTACAACATGGACGACGCAGTGATTTTGAGCCGCCGCTTGGTAGAAGATGATACCCTTACCAGCATCAACATCAAGGATTACACTGTTGAGGTACGTGAGACAAAGCTTGGTCCAGAGATCGTGACACGCGATATTCCAAATGTGAGTGAGGACAGCCTTCGCCACTTGGATGAGAGCGGTATTGTACAGATTGGCTCTGAGGTCAAGGCGGGCGATGTCTTGGTTGGAAAGATTACGCCAAAGGGTGAGCAAGAGCTCAGCAGTGAGGAGCGCCTGCTGCGTGCAATCTTTGGTGAAAAGGCCAAGGATGTGCGCGACACCAGCCAGCGTATGAACAATGCTGGTGGCGGCAAAGTTGTTGGCGTCAAGGTATTTAGCCGCGAGAATGGCCATGAGCTCAAGACGGGCGTATTGATGCAGATTCAGATCTTTGTCGCGCAATTGCGCAAGATCGGTGTGGGTGACAAGATAGCTGGTCGCCACGGCAACAAGGGTGTGTGTGCCCGCGTGATGGCGGTAGAGGATATGCCATACCTGGCTGATGGTACTCCTGTTGATGTCATCCTCAACCCGCTCGGTGTGCCAAGCCGTATGAACCTTGGCCAGCTCTTTGAGACGCACCTCGGCATGGCTGCACGAGCACTTGGCTACAAAGTTGCCACACCGCCGTTCAACGGTGTGCCAGCCGATACCATCAAAGATGAGCTTGAAAAGGCTGGTATTGCGCGCGACGGCAAGAGCCAACTCTATGATGGTCTGAGCGGCGAGCCATTTGAGGAGCGTACAACGGTCGGCGTGATGCATATGATCAAGCTGCACCACATGGTAAGCGACAAGATCCACGCCCGCAGCACCGGTCCATACACCATGGTGACTCAGCAGCCACTCGGTGGTAAGGCCCAAAATGGTGGTCAGCGCCTCGGAGAGATGGAGGTCTGGGCGCTCGAAGCTTACGGTGCGGCAACTACTCTGCAGGAGATGCTGACAATTAAATCAGACGACGTCTATGGCCGCGCCAAAGCCTACGAGGCAATCATCAAGGATGAGCCTATTGCCGGGCCAAAGCTGCCTGAGAGCTTTAACGTGCTTGTCAAGGAGCTGCAAGGCTTGGGCTTGCGTGTTGACCTGCTGGATGAGTCTGATGAGTCGGTCGATGCCGAGCACGTCATTGCTGCTGCAGGCCCTGCCGACAAAACCGTTCCATCTGACGAGAGTGATGACGAAGCAACCTATCTTGATGAATCCGACGGCATTGGCACAATCGCTGATGACAGCGGCATGTCCGTCCAAGATATTGACACAGTAGAAAACCTAAGCGAGGAGGAAGCCTAAGATGTCCCACGTGGTAACAGATCACGATATCGCCAATTTTGACGCGGTACGCTTGGCCGTCGCCAGCCCTGAGGATATCCTCAAGTGGAGCTACGGCGAAGTCACCAAGCCGGAGACGATTAACTATCGAACCCAGAAGCCTGAGCGCGACGGCCTGTTTTGTGAGCGAATTTTTGGCCCAGTCAAAGATATCAACCCACACGACAGTAAGCTCAAGGGTGTGCGCAGCCGCGAAGCTGCAGTAGATAAGAATGGTGAACTCGTCACCAAGTCGATCGTGCGTCGCGAGCGGATGGGGCACATTAGCCTAGCAACCCCCGTAGCGCACATTTGGTTTATGCGTGGCACGCCAAGTGCGATGAGCCTCTTGCTGGGCATTACGGTGCGCAACCTCGAGAAGATCGCCTACTTTGCTACCTATGTCATCCTCGACGTCGACGTTGAAACACGCGACGCTTATTTGACTGACCTTGAGGCTGAGACTGAGGCGGCACGGGCTGCCATCAAGATTCGCTTTCAGCGTGAAGCTGAAGCTGATGGGGCAGACGTGAAAGCTCTTGCCGAGCAGCAAACACGCGAATACGAAGAGCTCGAGGCAACCTACAGCCAAAAGAAAGCTCAGCTTGAGAGCCTACAAAAGCGCGCTCTCCTAAGCGATACCGACTACCGTAACCTCCCCGAAGAGTATGAGGAGCTCGTAAAAGTTGGTATGGGTGGTGATGCACTCAAGGCGCTCCTTGATGATATCGATCTCGATGCACTCATCGCTGATTTGCAAGAAGAAGCCGAAGGGGCACGCGGCCAACGCGAGAAGAAGTTACTGAAGCGCCTTAAGGTGCTCGAGGGTATGCAAGCGGCAGGCATTAAGCCATCAAGCCTGTGTATGACAGTTTTGCCAGTCATTCCGCCAGATTTGCGGCCAATGGTAGCCTTGAGTGGTGGACGCTTTGCGACGAGTGACCTCAACGACCTCTACCGCCGTGTCATCAACCGTAATAACCGTCTCAAGAAGCTCATCGAGCTCAACGCACCAGAGGTAATTCAGCGCAACGAGAAGCGTATGCTGCAAGAAGCGGTCGATAGCTTGATTGACAACTCGGCTGCTCGTGGTGGCCGCGCTGTCAATGCAACTGGTGGACGCCGCCGTCTTAAGAGCATTAGCGATATGCTTAAGGGTAAGCAAGGGCGCTTCCGCCAGAACTTGCTGGGTAAGCGCGTCGACTACTCAGGCCGTTCGGTTATCGTGGTAGGACCGAAGCTCAAGATTCACCAGTGTGGTCTGCCAAAGCAGATGGCAATCGAGCTCTTCAAACCATTTGTCATCAGCTGGCTCATTAAGGGCGATTATGCGCACAATATCCGTAGTGCAACGCGCCTAATTGAGGCAGGTGAAGCGGTTGTGTGGGATGCATTGGATGAGGTAATCAAGGGTAAGTACGTCCTGCTCAACCGTGCGCCATCGCTGCACCGCCTGAGTATTCAAGCTTTCCAGCCAAAGCTGGTTGAAGGTAAGGCGATCCAGCTCCACCCCCTCGTTGCCAACGGCTTTAATGCCGACTATGATGGCGACCAGATGGCTGTCCACTTGCCACTCAGTGCCGAGGCACAGGCCGAAGCGCGCGAGCTGATGAGCGCCGTCAATAACCTGCTGAAGCCTGCTGACGGCAGCCCAGTCCTCAGTATCGACCAGGACGTGGTGCTCGGCAACTACTACCTCACATACGAGAAGCCTTCGGCTCAGACCGATACTGTCGCTGTCTTTGCCGACAGCCGGGCTGCTGAGCTCGCCTACGACATGGGCAAGCTCCACCTGCAGAGCCCGATTCGCATCCGGGCTAAGGGTGAAATCCGAACAACCACCCTGGGGCGTGTCTTCTTTAACGAAATTCTGCCAGAGGACTTCCCCTACAACAATAACGTCCAGACCAAGAAAGAGCTCAAGCGGGTGCTTGGTCAGATCTTCGAGCGCTATGGCGCTGCCGAGACTGCTATCACTGCCGACCGCATGAAGGGCTTGGCCTTCCGCTTTGCTACCACTGCTGCAGTGTCGACTGGTATGGAAGACTACCTCAGCTTCGACGAAATTGCCGACTTCGTGGCTGAGGGTGACGCACGTTCTGCTGCGATCTCGGAGCAGCTCGACCAAGGGCTTATCACTGAGGACGAGCGCTATACATTGACCGTCAACAACTGGCGCACTGTCGACCGCAAGGTAGAAGACTTCTTACGCAGCCAATTGGCCCACATGGACACCTCTGTCGCAACGATGGTGAACTCTGGTGCTCGTGGTAGCGTCAACAACATTAAGCTAGCCAGTGCGATGATCGGTATCCAGGTGGATGCCGCCAACCGCGAGATTGAGCTGCCAGTGCGTAGTAACTTCAAGCGAGGGTTGTCGAGCCTGGAGGCCTTCGTGGCGACGCGTGGTGCTCGCAAGGGATTGATCGACACCGCCCTTAAGACGGCCGACTCTGGCTACCTGACGCGCCGCCTGGTCGATGTTTCGCAAGATGTCTTTACCGTTGAGGACGAAGAGGGTGACGACGATGGCTTCACTATTTACCGCAATGAGTCTGAGGAGACAATGATCGAGTTTGGCAACCGCTTGTTTGGCCGCTACACCGCTGAGGCAGTGCCGGGCCACCTCGACCGCGACCAGCTCATTACACGTGAGATTGCCAACGCCATCGAGGCGGATCAGTCGATCGACCAAGTGCGCATCCAGTCTGTCCTCTCTACTAAGAACTTGCATGGTATTCCACGCAAGAGTTATGGGATCGATATGGCAACTGGCCAGCTCGTTGATGGTTCGCAACCAGTTGGTGTCATTGCTGCTCAGTCAGTCGGTGAGCCAGGCACGCAGCTGACGCTCAACACCTTCCACAGCTCTGGTGTTGGTGGGTCAGACATCACCCAGGGTCTGCCGCGTGTTGAGGAGCTCTTTGAGGCGCGCAACCCGAAGGGTCAGGCCTACGTCACAGAAGTCGCTGGTTTGGTCGATATCTGGGAAGATGGCAAGAAGTACGTTGTACAGGTCACACCGCAAGCAGGCAAAGTAGAGCGTATGCCGCTCGATGGCCGCATGGTGATGGTGCAATCGGGCAGTAAGGTGAAGGTTGGCGATGTCATTGCGTCATTCGACGATGGCACACAGCCACTCACTGCACCGTTTGATGGAGTGGTTGAGTCCACCGGTGATTCGCTTGTCCTCACAGGCAACGCGACAGCACCAGTCCGCTACGAGATTCCTGGCACAATGTATCTCGTCGTCAAGCCAGGCGATATGGTCGAGCCAGGCGATCGCCTGACACTTGGTTCGCTCAACCTGCACGACCTCATGCGCCTCAAGGGCACAGAGGCAACCCAGCGCTACATTATCAACGAAGTGCTTCGTATCTATGCTGCGCAGGGCCAGGATGTGGCTGGCAAGCACCTTGAGATCATCGTCCGGCAGATGTTCAGCCGGGTGCAAATTGATGATCCAGGTGATAGCACCTTCGTCATGGGCGACATCATCTCCAAGGCATCAGTGGTTGATGCCAACAAGGAACTCGTTGCCCAGGGCAAAACGCCAGCCCAGTATGCACAGCTGCTGCTTGGTATCACCAAGGTGAGTATCTGGAGTGATAGCTGGCTGTCTGCTGCATCGTTCCAAGACACGACTCGCGTGCTGATCAACGCTGCCACCAGTGGCCGCGCAGACCACCTCAAGGGTCTTAAAGAGAACGTCATCATCGGCAACAAAGTACCGGTTGGTACGGGTGCACACCCCCTGCCGCTCGAGGAGAATGACTCTCCAGAGGATGAGTTTGTCGCCGAAGCCCAGACCGAAGAGGCTGAGCCAGAAGTGACAATTGCTACTGACGAGCTGTAGGGAAAGCTAGCCTATAGCAGAAGAGCCCCGCTTGAGAGAGTGGGGCTCTTTTTGTATAGCAGTAATGCTCTGATGTTAACTATGATTAAAAGTAATTACGTATGGTCACTAACGTGTGCCAATACGCGGGTTGCTGCCTGGATTCCGCTTACTGCAGCACCCTCGAGGTGGGGCGCTTTCATATAGTCTCCGGCCAGAAAGACGCCTGGCGGGAGTCCATCTTCAAATCGTGCAGCAGTTGTTCGTGTAACGCTGCCGACATCAAATACTGGAATTGCAGTATCCCATCGCACGACGTCTACCACCTCACCGCGACGTGCAGCGTCAGCTACGGATGGCAAGTTCATTCTAGTCAGCTGGTTGACAAGTTCTCGCTGGAGATGCTGCTGTTCTAGGCTACCTTCCGCCTGCCAATAGAATCGAATATATGCATGCTTGCTTTTTGCCTGAATTACTTTAATTGCGACAAGTGGTGTGACATATTCACTTGAAATGACAATCGTTCGATTTCCAACACCAAGGTCGTCAGAAACGGATGTTTTAATTATGCCGACTGTGACTGAACTATAGTCAATTGCGTTCAGACTTTTGCTGCAATGCAGGCCGCCGCCTGTCAGGATACGAATTGCATCTTGTGCAGGTGATGCGACAACAACAGATTTAGCGCTAAATGTACCTTGTGATGTATCGACCCGATAGAGGTGGTGGCTTTCAGCACGGACTGCATCAACCTGTGCATTTAATACATGAGGTACCTTATCGCCGATTGCGGATGGCAGACTACTCATTCCAGAAGGTAGACGATAGAAATGCCGGTCTTCCATGACGCCCTTAATAATTGGAGGCACCAGTCCGCGTGATGTATGTGCACAATCCCAGAAGAATAGTGCGCGCACCATTGGCTCGAGCACATTTTGGTAGGCCTCTTTCCCAAACGCCTTTTCTCCCCATGTTACAACGGTTTCATTATCAAATCGTTTTAATTCGCGTGTAATAGCTGGTGTTGTCAGCCGCTTTGCATCAAAGAGCATAGAAACGACTCCGCGTAGTGCGCGTAACTTGCCAGCGCGAGATAACGACGGCGAGGCTTTGAGCGCGCTCAACGGCCAAATTGGGCCAAGCGGCTTCGTAGGACGATAGAGCCATGTCTCTTGGCTGTCCTTCTGGGAGGAAGCATCCATACCGCAATCTTTGACGAGTTTGTGGGCAGTCTCATAAAAACCAGCAAGAAATGATGCACCGGTTTCGATAGTGACGTCTTCATCATAGAAAGACCGTATGCGCCCGCCAAGACGATCATTCTTTTCAAGTACCTTGACATGCAACCCACTGTCTGTGAGATGTGCGGCGCAGGTTAACCCTGCCATGCCTCCGCCGATGATGATGCAGTCGTACATTGTGTTCATATATTTATGATATCACTAAGTTAAAATAAGTTAGTGTAGTGTCAGCTATATGTGCAATCAACGCACTACCGATACTTCGGCATCTCTACCGTCACTACCTCGCCTTTGCTGAGGTCGCGGCATTTGTCGCCTTCGTAGATTTGCCGCAGGTCGACTTTTTTGGCGTTGCGAAGCTGGGCTTTGTAGACGTCGCAGCTGAGCATATCGTTTTGGCGGATCTGGAAGAATACCCAGCGGCCATCGCTCGATTGATAAAACAGCGCTGTCCCTTGTGAATTAAAGAGGTGGGACTCAGGCTGCACACCGCCCAGTGGTATCTCCGCCAAGCGATACCCAGCAAGCTTGCTCTCGCGCACCGTCATAGTGCCGACAATGCCAACGTTATAACTCGAGCTTGCGGCAGGCGAGTAGGCATTGTAGAGAGGAGTTTGCTGCTTGGCGAGGTCTTTGTAATCTGCAGCATCAAGGCATTTAAACTCAACGAAGCGAGTTTCCTTGTTTTTCGGGTCATTTGGGTCAAGTGGGGTATTGCTAATCTGGCACGTTACGTCGCCATTGCTACGCGTAAAGTCTGCGAGGTACGGGCCGTCTTTATCGCCATCTTGCACGACATAGCGCGTGAATTGATCATAGTCGAGCATGTGCTCCAGGGCGGTAACGTTGCGCTTAGCCTCAGCCTTGGGTAGGGTAGCGGCAGCACTCTTGGTTTTGCTTGGGTCGGTAGCGATAGAATAAAAGCGAAAGCCCTCTGCCTTGACCGGTGTTGATAGTGATGACTTAACAGCTTCTGTCCCTTTGAAGTATTTCTTAGCACGCTCCAGTGTCTTGGTGGCGGTGAGTTGCTCCCGTGGGCCAGTTTTTGTCTCGGTGTGCTGCTCGGTGTTTTCGGCTTTGTGCGGCCGAGTTGCGAGATAAATAACCCCTGCTGCAATGGCAATGACCGCTAGACCAGCTAGAGTAAAACGAATCGCTAGCCCGCGCGGTGTTAGGCGAGAGCGCCGGTACTGAGGTGAAGGGGATGATCCACGTGGTTGCATAGTGCCATTATACACTGCCAGCTAGGTTGGCAGCAATGGCTCTTGCCTAAACGCACTGCACTTCGTATAATGCAAAGCATGAGCACTATGAATAATCCGTTGATGCAGAAAAAACAGGCTGGCTATACTGTGGTAGAGTTGCTGGTTGTGATTGTTATTATTGCCATCCTTGCTACATTGACACTCGTCTCGTACCAACGTATCCAAGCCGGTGCACAAGGGCGGACTCGCGTGGCCGACCTCACAGCAATGCGCCAAGCGCTTGATCGCTACTATACCAAAAATGGTGCATACCCGGTTGCTCAGACTGCTGGTAGTACTACCCCCACTTACCAGCGCCGCGATAGTGCTACATTCTTGCGTCAATTGGTGCCAACCTACATTTCCACGCTTCCCAGCGTCACCCAGGGTAGTACCACTGATGCAACTAGCAACACCTACCTATACGTCACCAATGCTCAGCAAACCGAATATAAGCTGCTCTATGTCAACACAAGCGGCTTACCACCAGGTGAGTACGATGCCGTGCCTCAAGCAATGCGCACCACCGCGCCAGACCGCTACGGGGTATGGTCAAAAAACGGCGAACGGCTCCCTGGCTAGCAGGAGTAGATGGACTCATCAGGGGTGATAATTACTCTACCGCCCACATCCAATCCATGCTATAATCAATCGTTGAGAGTTGTATTACTCGTGCTAAAAAACACGTAAGGAGAGAAGGAGCCCCCTATGGCAACCCCCAAGAATGTCCCTCTGAAGGACTTTCGTAACATTGGTATTATTGCCCATATCGACGCCGGTAAGACGACGACGACAGAAGGTATTTTGTACCGCACCGGTATCAACCACAAGATTGGCGAAGTGAAAGGCGATGATGGTGGTGCTACCACTGACTGGATGACCCAAGAAAAAGAGCGTGGTATTACTATTACTTCTGCAGCGGTGACCTGCTTCTGGAAGGGTCATAAGATTAACATCATTGATACCCCTGGGCACATCGACTTTACCGCTGAGGTGGAGCGCAGCCTGCGGGTGCTCGACGGCGCAGTGACCGTCTTTGATGGCAAGATGGGGGTAGAAGCCCAGAGTGAGACCGTATGGCGCCAGGCCAACAAATACGGCGTGCCACGTATCTGCTTCGTGAACAAGATCAATCAGACTGGTGGTGACTTCTACAAGTCGATCGAGTCAATCCACAATCGCCTCAGTAAGCAGGCCTTCCCAATCCACCTGCCAATTGGCTTTGAAAAGGATGTCTGTGGTGTGGTTGATCTTATCGACATGAAGGCCTACACCTATGATGACTACACCGACCACGAGCTCAAGGTAGGTGAGATCCCAGCTGATATGCTCGACAAGGCAAAGCGAGCTCGCAGTCTGCTCGTTGAGAACGCTGTTGAGGCCGATGACGACCTGATGATGAAGTTCCTCGACGAAGGTGAGGATGCCATTACTATCGACGAACTCAAGGCAGCGCTGCGCCAACGTGTCTTGGCTGGTGACTTCTTCTTGGTGACAGGTGGCGATGGCCGCGGTGTGATCGTCGAGAAGGTGCTTGACCTGATGGTAGATTACCTGCCAAGCCCGCTTGATGTTGGTGAAATCTGGGGCAAGAACCCCAAGACTGGCGATGAGGTAAGCCGCACACCTGACGATAAGCAGCCAATGACCGCACTGGCCTTCAAGCTGGCTGCCGACCCATTCGTTGGTAAGCTGATCTTTATCCGTGTCTACAGTGGTCGCTTGACTGCCGGTAGCTACGTCCTCAACACAACGACGGGCGAGAAGGAGCGTGTGGGGCGCATTGTCCGGATGCACGCCGACAAGCGCGAAGAGATCGACAGCGTGGGCGCTGGTGACATTGCTGCTGTGGTGGGCCTGAAGGGCACCTTCACGGGGCATACCTTATGCGATCAAGCGCATCCAATTGCTCTTGAGGCGATTAGCTTCCCCGAGCCACCGGTATCGATCGCGGTGGAGCCCAAGACCAAGGCCGACCAAGAGAAGATGGGTATTGCCTTGCAGCGCCTGGCTGAAGAAGACCCAACCTTCCGCGTCTACACCGACGAAGAAACAGGCCAGACTATCATGAGCGGTATGGGTGAGCTCCACCTAGAGATTTTGATCGACCGCATGAAGCGCGAGTTTAACGTTGAGGCTAATGTTGGTGAGCCGCAAGTCGCCTACCGCGAGACTATCAAGGGCACGGCTGAGGCGCAGGGTAAGCATGCCAAGCAGTCTGGTGGTCGTGGCCAATACGGTGATGTCTGGGTGCGCTTTGAGCCGAACGAGCCAGGCAAGGGCTACGAATTCTTCGATGAAATCAAGGGTGGTGTGGTGCCACAAGAGTACCGCCCAGCTGTGCAGAAGGGTATTAAGGAGACACTCGATGGTGGTGTGATTGCTGGTTATCCAGTTGTTGATGTCAAGGCAACCTTGTACGACGGAAGCTACCACGATGTCGACTCAAGCGAGCTCGCCTTCAACCTCGCTGCTCACTTGGCTGCCCGCGAGGGTATCAAGAAGGCCAACCCGGTTCTGCTTGAGCCAGTGATGAAGGTCGAGGTAACAACGCCAGAGGAGTTCATGGGTGACATCATTGGCGACCTCAATAGCCGCCGGGGCCGCATCGAGGCAATGGAAGACTTGATGGGTGGCGCAAAGCTCGTGAAGGCTATTGTGCCATTGGCGAACATGTTTGGCTACACCAGCGACATCCGCTCGATGTCGCAGGGCCGAGCTGCCAGCACGATGGAGCTTGCCCACTATGAGGAAGTTCCACCAAACGTCGCGCAGGAGATTATCGAGAAGCGCAGCAAGTAAGCCTTCTTGTATTATCTCTATTAAAACACCTCTATTACAGGGGTGTTTTATTATTTTGTTTTAGCGTGAGGGAATGGTGAATAGTACGCAAAAGCTGGCATATATGCCAGCTTTTGTTGATGCAAGTCTATGGCTCGTACTACTTTTTCGTTTTCTTGTCGTGTTTGGCTATTTTCTTGACGGCAATTTTTTGCGGCGCAGGTAGTGGCTTGAGTGGTACCGTTACCCTCAAGATGCCGTCCTCCAGATGGGCCTTAATCTGCTCAACATCGCTACCATCTGGTACCTGTACACGACGGCAGAAGCTTGTGCTGCCCTCACGAACGACGTAGTTGCGCTGTTTGTCCTCAGTTTTTTCGTGCCGTTCGCCGCGGATGACGAGCGCACCATTGTCAAGGCTTACATCGAGGTCTTCCTCGGCAAAGTTTGGCACGTGCGCTTCAACAACCAGTGTATTATCCACTGTGTAGACATCGGCTGTGACAGCCTGGCTGAGTGTCGTGGTAAAGGGATTGTCAAACAGCTGCCGCTGCAATGCGCGCAATTCCTCAAATGGATTGTATTTTGTAAGACTACTCATAGGGTGCCTCCTTACGTGTTGCTTTTATATTCTTATCATAGCGCGGTAAATAGAACAATACAAGTACTTGCATCCGTCTAGCAAAGCGCTTATACTTATATGCATGGCGCAATCGACTCGTCGGCAACGCAGACTGACACGGCTTACATGGCTGAGTTTCGCTGCTATGGTAGTAATTTTGTTAGGGTATATGTATTGGGATGTTGAGCTGAGCCCAGCAGCCTCTACCACCAAGACTGCTGGCAGTGGTCTGGAAAAAACACTCGTGCTGGGCACCGATCCTGGCTTTAAGCCGTTTGAATATAAGCAGGGGCAGGAGATCGTTGGCTTTGATATTGACCTTGTGCGGGAGATTGCTAAGGATACAAACCGTTCGTTACAAATTGAGGAGATCGCTTTTGATGGCCTCTTGCCAGCACTACAGGCTGGGCGAATCGACCTCATCGCAGCTGGTATGACTGTCACGCCAGACCGACGCAAGAATGCTGAGTTTTCGCACACATACTACACTGCAGCGCAAAAGATAATCGTACCAAAGACTGGCTCAACAATTGCCACCAGTGATGACCTCATTGGTAGGCGAATTGGCGTGCAGCTTGGCACTACAGCCGATACACTGGCGCACAAGATTCGTGGGGCGCACGTGGTGCAGCTTCAATCGACGGCAAGTGTCGTGCAAGAGCTCAGTAGTCGGCGGATCGACGCTGCCATTATGGATGATGGGCCAGCTCGGCAATACCTCGCCACAAACCCGCAGCTCTTTGCCTTGCCGCGCAACCTCTCACGTGAAGACTACGCCATTGCTATCAAAAAAGGTAATAGCAAACTACTCGCTGAGGTAAACGCCAGCATTGCCGCAATGAAGCGCGATGGCCGCTATGAGAAGCTTGTCAAGAAACACTTTGGAGTAGCCCAGCCATGAATGTGTGGGATATCCTCTTTGGTGATGAGCGCTATCTCTTCTTGTGGCGCGGCCTGGAAGTGACCATCCTTCTCACCGTCTTCTCGACGATCATTGGGCTTGTGATTGGCCTGGTTGTCGCTCTCATGCAGCAGTCTGCTTGGCAACCATTTCGCACATGCAAACTACATCACCTCCAGCGCTGGCGACCATGCGTGAGTCTGGCCAATGCCTATACTACGGTCATTCGTGGCACGCCCGCTTTGGTGCAGTTGCTCATTATGTATTATGTGGTGTTTGGCTCGTACCGTGGGGTGCCAAAACTGTGGATTGCAAGTCTCTCCTTTGGTATCAACAGTGGTGCGTATATTGCTGAGATTATTCGCGGCGGGATTGAAAGTATCGACAACGGACAAGTCGAAGCGGCGCGCTCGCTTGGCTTGAGTCGCTGGCAAACCATGCGTTATATCATCCTGCCTCAAGCACTCAAGCAGTCATTGCCGTCACTGATCAGCGAAGGGATTTCGCTCCTCAAGGAGACATCAGTTGTTGGTTGGATTGGTATGAACGATCTAATGCGCGGTGCTGATAATATCCGCTTCCAAACGGCCACCGCCTTTGAATCGCTCTTTGCCGCTGCAATGATTTACCTCGCCCTTACCACGCTATTTACGTGGGTGATGAATCGAGTAGAGAGGAGGCTTAAAGCGCATGATTAATATCAAGCAGCTCCACAAGCACTACGGCAATAATTATGTCTTGCGCGGTATTGACCTGACAATCAAGCGAGGAGAGGTTGTCGTTCTCTTGGGCTCGAGTGGTGGTGGCAAAAGCACGCTGCTTCGCTGTATTAATATGATCGAGACGCCGACAAGCGGGGAAGTATGGGTGGACGGTATTGACATGACCAATCCGGCGACCGACCTCAACAAATCCCGGACTGAGCTTGGCATGGTCTTCCAGCAGTTTAACCTCTTTCCGCATATGACCGTGCTCGAAAATATCATGCTAGCGCCACTCAAGGTGCGCAAACTATCAAGAGCCAAGGCCAAGCGTCAGGCGCTTCAAATGCTCGACTTAGTTGGTCTCCGCGCTAAGGCTCAAGAATACCCGAGTCATCTCTCGGGTGGGCAAAAGCAGCGGGTAGCGATCGCCCGTGCCTTGGCAATGCAGCCAAAAGTCTTGCTCTTTGATGAGCCAACGAGTGCACTCGACCCCGAGATGGTCGACGAGGTACTAGCGGTCATTAAGCACCTTGCCGAAACAGGGATCACAATGATCGTCGTCACACACGAGATGTCGTTTGCGCGCGATGTCGCATCGCGGATTGTCTTCCTTGACGGGGGTAAGATTATTGAAGATGGCACACCAGCGCAGGTCATTAATCACTCCACGCAACCAAAGGTCCGCACCTTTTTCGCTGCACTCAGTAATAATTGATACATCCCTCTATGCTATAATGCGCCCAAGGAGGAATAGTATGTCAGATACCATGCAGCGATTCAAAACACTCTTTGCTGGGAGCGATGTCGACTACGTAGAATGCGAAGTCGTTAATGCAACGCAGCACTATCTGCAGTTACGCGAGCAAGGTAAACACGAGGGTTTCACGCCGGTGATTGTGACGCTCGATGACCTTATCCTAGATGAGATAGCAGAAGGCCTAGAGAACGCTGGCGTCCAGACAGTCCCCGAGCTTGTGCGACGCACCATGGAAGCATCGCAGGCAATTGATGTACCAGCTTTTTTGCTCACGTCGCGCAGGAGCTGCCAGCTGAAACAGCGAAAAAGGCTCAGCGCGCTTCTACTGTGGATGACTATTTTGCGCCGGACTTCTCGGCGTCGCCTGATGACGATGACCCTACTACCGTTGACTTCATCAGCCCATTCCAGGCAGATAGCGACAATCCGGTTATTATTATCAAACTACCAACTACAGCACCTTATGAGGCATTAGCCTACCTCTGCATGGGTGGCTGGAATGATTGTCCCGAGCCAGCCATCCAGGTGGCGGTATCGCGCTATTGGTATGAGAAGTACGGTGCTGTGCCTGCCGCTATCAGCCATGATACTGTTGAATATTACGTCGAGCGTCCACCACAGACCGATGCCGATGCTAAGGCGGTTGCCGTTGAACTCTTCTATTTTTCATATGGCGACGCAGTCTATCAAGGGTCGGAGACCTTCGAAGCTTTGGCAAATCAGGTATATAGCAGTCGACAGTGGTATGTTTGGTGGGACTAGCTACTTTACTTTTTTGCCACCGCACCCTATAATAAATCCTAACGCGCGACGCGTTTTGTCGTAGTGTCTCTACTCCGGCAAGTAGCTCGCGTCGTACCAAATATTAACATAAGTAAGGAGTACTTACCTACATGGCAGATTTCGATCGAAGTAAGCCACACATTAACGTTGGTACTATGGGTCACGTCGACCACGGTAAAACAACGTTAACGGCTGCCATCACTCACGTGTTGGCAAAGCGTCTTCCAAGCGATGTAAACAAGCCTCGCAACTACGAAGACATCGACAACGCTCCTGAGGAGAAGCAACGCGGTATTACCATCGCTAGCTCCCACCAGGAATACGAGTCGGAGAAGCGCCACTACGCGCACGTTGACATGCCAGGTCACGCCGACTATGTCAAGAACATGATTACTGGTGCCGCTCAGATTGACGGTGCTGTGCTGGTGGTTGCCGCCAACGACGGTCCATTGCCACAGACACGCGAGCACGTGCTGCTTGCTCACCAGGTTGGTGTGCCAAAGATCGTCGTCTTCCTCAACAAGATGGACTTGGCTGACCCAGAGTTGGTTGAGTTGGTTGAGATGGACGTCCGCGAGCTGCTCACCAAGAACGGCTACGATGGCGATAACGCACCAATCATCAAGGGTTCTGCTACCAAGGCGCTCGAGGGCGACACCGAGGCGGAAGACGCCGTGATGGAGCTGGTGGCTGCTATGGACGACTACTTCGAGTTGCCTCAGCGCGACCTTGATAAGCCATTCTTGATGCCAATCGAGGATGTCTTCTCGATCAAGGGTCGTGGTACAGTTGCAACTGGCCGTATCGAGCAGGGTGTCATCAAGATCAACGACCCAGTAGAGATTGTTGGTCTTAAGCCAACTCAGACATCTGTCGTGACTGGTGTCGAAGCCTTCAAGAAGAGCCTCGACCAAGGTCAGGCAGGTGACAACGCTGGTCTGTTGCTGCGCGGTATCGAGCGCACCCAGATCGAGCGCGGTCAGGTGATTGTCGCTCCAGGCACACTCACCCCACACACCGAGTTTGAGGCGGAAGTCTACATCCTTAAGAAGGAAGAGGGTGGCCGCCACACACCATTTAGCAAGGGCTACAAGCCACAGTTCTACTTCCGCACAACGGACGTGACTGGCGAGATTGAGCTCCCTGCCGACAAGGAAATGGTGATGCCAGGTGACCAAGTAACCTTCAAGGTAACCTTGAACGCCCCAATCGCTATGGACAAGGGTCAAGACTTCGCTATCCGCGAAGGTGGCCGTACAGTCGGTGCCGGTGTTGTGACCAACATCGTCAAGTAGTTTGCACAGTACTCGCAGACTCACAAAATACCTCCCGCAGGGGAGGTATTTTTGTTTTTTACACAAAAGATGATATGATACCGCTATGAACTATAGTATCACGAAGCATACCACCACGCAGGGTTTGCCTGTCTGGCTGGTCGACACTCCTGACGCAACAACAATTCAAACTACCATTGCCGTACGGGCAGGGTATGAGTACGCTGGTGACGCTCGCATCTACGAAGCACCGCGTATCGTCCAGCACATCTTGACCCAAACCATGAACGATAACCACATTGGCGCGTCGGCGTGTATCTACCAAGATCGGCTGCAGCATTTTGTGGCTTATTCACTTCAGGCAGAGAGCGCACCGCAGTTTGCTACAAAGCTGGGTCACATGATACACAGCCTATACCAAACACGTATCACACGCAGTGCCTTCCAGGCTGCTAAAAAGCGTACACTTGCCGAGATCACTGAGAAAGAGCAAAATATTGACATTGCTCTTAAGAGCGACAATGAGCGCCAAATGTTTAGCAGGCCAAAGATTAAGTGGCGAGCAAAGCTCACACCCGACATCTCTTTACAGGATATACAGCGATTTTACGGGATGTTTTATACACTAGCTAACAGTGACATTGTTATCACTGCTAATATGCACGCGCCTGATTGGGATGAGACGGTAATTCTGCAGGCGATTGAGCAGGCCTGTGATGGTGCCGCGGTCGGGCAGCGATTTCCGCTCTATCAAATGAGCTATCTTAAGACAATGACTCAACAAGATCGCTATGGGACAATTATCGTGCCACAACTCTCAGCAAAACATTTTCAGTTTAATAGCGTGTTGCATACGATCGGCTTTCACGGGTTTCGTCTCAACTTTGCGCAAGATCCACTGATGGAGATAAGCGCTCGGATGCTTGCAGAATGTATATTGGTGCTGTTTACCATGCCTAATCGATTGGGTGACTCTTTCAAAGATCACCCCTTATATCAAGCACGGTGTGCTGCAAAATACTGCACAATATTTAATGAGAATGATATGGCTGTCCGCGAAACTGGCCAATCATATCGCTTTATTATTCATTACATCGTCGAAGACAGTGATATGCCACTGTTTGAGAAAAAGCTATGGCAAGGGCTACAAAAGCTTGCAAACGAGGGAGTGCCACTCGAGGTATTTGAGATTGCTCAGCAAGCAGTATCATGGCGGATCGACGATGAGACAAAGGCAGAGCGCTTTCATCAGTGGGTGACTCGACAAATTATTAAACGGTTTAAGGACGAAGACCCGGTAGTGAGCTATGATGACATCGTTCGTGCATGCTGGGAAATACGACCAGAGACTGTGACACTTGCCGCAAAAACCGCATTGCTTAAGAACTGGGTCTTTAACACTCACATGACGATTGAGAATGACTGCCAATCTATCGCTCAAACAATCTACGACGCTATGGAGCCAGTATTAATTACGCTTGATGATATCCCAGACAGGCTATCAGCAGAGGAGTTTGAGCAGGTAGCGTAAATAAAGGATAAATAAAAATCAAAAAGAGTGATAGTTGTTATCACTCTTTTTTCAATCACTTATAGCAAACGCTACATCCGGATTTCGACATCCACGCCAGCTGGCAAGCTGAGGTTGTGGAGGTTGTCGATTGTCTTGGGTGTGGCGTTAGTGATATCGATGAGGCGCTTGTGAACGCGCATCTCGAATGTCTCACCACCGGTCTTGTATACGTGTGGGCTTTTTACCACTGTGTAGCTGCTACGCCGTGTTGGTAATGGCACAGGACCTGCGACGTTTGCGCCAGTGCGCAGGGCGGTGTCGATGATTTGCTTGGCTGATTGGTCGATCACCTTGTGGTCGTATGCCTTGAGGCGAATCCGAATCTTGAGCCCTTGGTTGTTTTGAGCCATTGCTCCTCCTTGTATGTGCAACTCTGTAACTTTAGCAAGATCGAAACAAGCTAAATTATCAGAGTAAATTAATAATACATTTAGCATTATATCATGAGAATATACATCGTGCGCTATTTATTATGAGCTGCCATGAGTCTGTATCCGAACATCAACTACAAAAGCACGAATTTCTTGCATATTTTTGAGCTTAAAGCCGGATTGACAACTGACCCTTTCGCTTCTGGAGCAATTCGTGTATACTGTACTAGATATAGCGTTTAGTAGTTAGTGGCAAAAGGGACAACATATGAACTGGAAGATTATTCTTCGATCGCTCAAAAATAAAGACATGCAAAAACGCCTTGGTATCGTGCTAGGGCTCATCGTCGCCTATCGTTTCTTGGCGCACGTGCCAGTGCCGTTGGCCGAACCAAGCCGACTTAAGGATATTATCCAGAACGTCGTATCGGCGAGTGACTTTGGTGGTTTCTTAAACATCCTGACTGGTGGAGCATTAGCCCAGCTGTCTATTGTTTTGATCGGCCTTGGGCCATTTATTAACGCCAGCATTATTACCCAGCTCCTTACCAAAGCCATCCCAAGCCTTGAGGAGATGCACAAAGATGGTGAGTCGGGCAGACGCAAGATCAACCAGTGGACGCGTATCGCTAGTGTGCCGCTGGCGATTGCTCAATCGATCGGTATCATCTACTTCTTGCGTCAATCGGTCCTGGCTGGGAGTACGACTGGTACAGTGGCTGGCTCCCTCCACGAGTGGATTGTCGCAGTAACGGCGCTCACTGCTGGCTCGCTACTCTTGATGTGGCTCGGTGAGCTGATGACAGAGCAGGGCGTTGGTAATGGTATTAGCTTACTCATCTTCGCTAGTGTAATTAGTCAGCTGCCAACCACCTTTGGGTCGATCTACTCATCACTCTTTAATACTCAGAATGGTTCGCTCAGCGTCTTTGGCTGGTTCTCACTACCCGTTAACCCGACAACCTTCTGGACAGTAGTTGTCCTTGGGACGATCGGCCTCATCCTACTTTATCTCCTCGTTAAGATTAACGAAGCACAGCGCATCGTCACGATCAATTATGCCAAGCGAGTTGGCGGTAATAGCTCGTATGGTGGCATTAAGAGTATCTTGCCCATCAAGCTCATTGCTGCGGGTGTGGTACCAGTTATTTTTGCAGTGGCATTCCTCAGCTTGCCAGCTTTTGTGGGGCAGCTATTACATGCGACACCTGGTGCAAATCAGCAATTAGCAAATAACCTTATCCAGTGGTTCCAGGCACCCACCGCTCAAACATACGCCACAGGTGGCCTGACAGTGCTCATCTACCCATCGATCTACTTCTTACTCGTCATTGCCTTTACCTACTTCTACACTGGTATCGTCTTTAATGCGAGCGAAATTACGGAGAGTCTTGAAAACCAAGGTGGCTTCATTGAGGGGATTCGCCCTGGCCCAACCACCGAAAAATATCTGTCACGCACCGTCAATCGGCTTAACCTGTTTGGGTCGCTTGCCCTGGGGATCATCGCCATCATTCCGTTTGCGATCGACTACGTCTTTGCGCAGCTTGGCATTAATGCTAATAACATGGCAATCGGCGGTACGAGCTTGCTTATTGTCGTGACGGTTGGCCTTGAGACACTCCGTCAGATTAACTCACGAGCGCTGATGGTAACATATGACGACTTCTCGGTCGATGACCTTGATACTAAGCCAAAGAAGCGCGGATTACTCGGCCGGCGGCGTACTGCCGCAAAGGCATAAGCTGCTACTTGGTGTATATCTTGTAGATAATACCGCTACCTCTGTCTGTAGCGGTATTTTGATATGATTCCGTACTCCATAATAATTCGTTCATGAGCCTTTAGAACGTGCGTTATGAGTGGCATAAGCGCCGTATCATTGCAATTCAATATAGAAAGGGGGATGCAGAACCGTAGCGGAATAGAGGCTGAGGAATGATGATGGGCTTTCAAATCTATACATCATGAAGGCCTAGAGGATACTACTTTTAGAAGTAGAGCTACCTCTCTTACGGCTCCATTCTGATATATGAATAGTGCCGTCCATAATCTCACAATAAATAATGCAAAAAGCTGGCTACTTCTCTTTACTCCTACAGAGAAATAGCGTATAATACAAAGCTGTATATCTATGGCAAGTTCGAAAGAAGTTATCAAATTGCGCGGCAAGGTAGTGGAAGCACTGCCTAATACGCAATTTAAGGTAGAATTAGAGAACGGCCTAAGCATTATCGCTCATATCAGCGGCAAGATGCGCAAGCATCACATCCGTTTGGTCCCAGGCGATACCGTGGAAGTCGAGTTAACCCCGTACGATCTCACAAAGGGTAGAATCGTCTTCCGCGCACGCGTTTAATAACGTAGAGCAGCGGCCTGATATCACCGCTGTTCTCAGTAACGGCAGGTTTTTCCTGTAGGGAGATTTGTACGCTCATGAAAGTTCGTGCGAGTGTCAAAAAGATCAGCCCCGATGATCAGCTGGTCCGGCGTAAAGGCCGACTCCGTGTCATCAACAAGAAAAAACCTAAGAATAAGCAAAGGCAGGGTTAAGCATGGCTCGAATTGCTGGGGTAGTTATCCCATCAGACAAGCAAGTGCACATTGCTCTTACCTACATCCATGGTATTGGGCGCACGCTTGCTCGAGACATCCTTGCGGCGGCAAAAATTGAGCCGACCACTCGGGTGAAAGATCTCACCGAGGCTGAGGAGCAGAAGCTTCGCGACATTATCGACAAAGATTATGTCACCGAAGGCGATCTGCAGCGCCTGGTGACCAACAATATCAAACGCCTCAAAGACATTGGTGCATACCGCGGTCTCAGGCACAAAAATGGCTTGCCAACACGCGGTCAGCGCACTCGAACGAACGCACGAACTCGCAAGGGTAAGGCGATCGCCGTCGGCGGAGCACAGCCAAAGGCAGCAAGTAAGACGTAGGAGAAAGGACGAGATATGGCACAAGCAAAATCCACCAAGAAAAAGCAGCGCCGATCAGTCCCATCTGGTCAGCTGCACGTACAGGCAACCTTTAATAACACTATTGTCACATTTGCAGATAGCAAAGGCAACGTCTTGACCGCTGCCAGCGCTGGTGCATGTGGCTTTCGTGGGAGTAAGAAGGGCACAGCCTACGCAGCACAGATTGCTGCAGAAAAAGCCGCAGAAGCTGCCAAGAGTAGCTATGGCGTCCGCACCGTTGATGTATTCGTCAAGGGTGTTGGGCTGGGCCGAGATGCGGCAATTCGCGCAATGAGCAACTTCGACATTGCCGTCAATAGCATCAAAGATGTAACGGGTGTGCCACACGGTGGCGTTCGCCCACGAAAGGCAAGGAGGGCGTAAATGGCACGAGATAGAAGCCCAATCGTGAAGCAGAGCCGCCGCGAAGGCGTAGCGCTTCACCCCAAGGCACACAAGATTTTGGCGCGCAAGAGCGGTATTCCAGGCGAGCACGCTCACGGCCGTCAGAGCAAGCCAAGCATGTACGCAACGCAGCTGCGCGAAAAGCAGAAGGTACGCCGCATGTACGGCCTGCTAGAAAAGCAGTTTGCTAAGCTGATGAACGAAGCAACTCGCAAGCCAGGCCTGAGTGGCGAGAACTTGCTCCGCTTCCTCGAGCTCCGGCTCGACAACGCTGTGTACCGTGCTGGCTTTGCGACAAGTCGTCGCCAGGCCCGGCAGCTGGTGAGTCACGGTCACTTTGAGCTTAATGGTCGCCGCGTCGATATTCCATCAATCCGCCTCAAGGCAGGGGATGTCATTACCGTTCGGCCAAAGAGTGCAAAGTCTGGCTACTTTACTGCAATTGACGACATCTACGGCAACACCTCCCAACCACCATTAAGTTGGCTCAAGAGCGATATCAAAAAACTCAAGATCGAAGTATCGGGCGAGCCAAAGCGCGAAGAAGCTGAGGCTGGTATCAACGAGCAACTGATTGTTGAGTACTACTCACGCTAACAAGGGTAAGGAGAATTTTGTACATGTCTAAATTAATTCACGATCCAGCGTTGGCGCGCATCGATGACAATGGGCCGCACAGCAGCACGTTTGTCATTGAGCCACTGCACGCCAGCTACGGCAACACGCTGGGCAACAGCTTGCGCCGGGTATTGCTGAGCAGTATCCGCGGCGGAGCCTTTACGGCTTTCCGAATGCAGGGTGCGACACATGAGTTTACCACCGTGCCTGGCGTCAAAGAAGATGTTGTTGACATCATGCTTAACCTCAAAGGTGTCGACTTGGTTGTGCACAGTGATGAGCCAGTCGAGCTGCGGCTTGAGAAGCAAGGCGCTGGTGCAGTAACCGCTGGGGATATTGCAGCTAATGCTGAGGTTGAGGTTGTCAACCCTGAGCACGTTATCTGCACAATTGACGACCCACAGGCTAATGTCGTTATTGATCTGGTGGCCGAGGCTGGTCGGGGGTACTACCCGATCGAAGAGTCGAGCGCTAACCGATTGCACAGCGACATGATCGCCATGGATGCACAGTTTAGCCCCGTGACTCGAGTGCGTTTTAAGGTAGATCCAACTCGTGTTGGTCAAGAAACCAACCTGGAGCGGCTTGAGATGACCGTCGAGACTGACGGTAGCTTGACGCCACGCGATGCCTTCGAGCAAGCTGCGGCGATTTTGGTCAATCAATACACCGCTCTGGCTGGTAGCACAACTGTTGTATCGGCACCAGCGCTTGGCACCCAGACTGCTGAGGAAGATAACGAGCTAAATACCTCGATCGAAGACCTTGGCCTCAGTGCCCGCACCGCAAACGCGCTCATCAACAATGAGATCCGCACCGTTCACGACCTCGTCACTTTGACGGAGCAGGACCTGCGCGAACTCAAAGGCTTTGGCAGCAAAGCCCTCGACGAAGTAAAAGATAAACTAGCAGAATTGGAGCTCTAAATGCATCGACACGGATACAAAGGGCGCAAGCTCGGCCGCGAACGCGATCAACGTCGAGCCCTGCTCAAAGGCCTGGCAACCAGCTTGGTTGTTGAGGAGCGAATCGAAACGACGCTGCCAAAGGCCAAGGAGTTGGTGCGCTACATCGAAAAGCTCATTACCAAAGCTAAGAAGGGTGACCTCGCTCATCGCCGCGCTGTCATTGCCGGGCTCAGCACGCAAGCTGCCGCGATCAAGCTGGTTGACCAGATTGCCCCGCAACTCAGCCATCGGCCAAGCGGTCACGTGCGTGTGTATCGGACACGTCTGCGCCGTGGTGATGGTGCGCAGATGGCAATGATTGAGTTTGTTGACGAGCTCAAGCCAATGCCTAAGCCCGAGGCAACCACAAAGGAGGCGAAATAGTTATGGCTCACAAAACATTTTCGCAGAAGCCAGCCGATGTTAGCCGGCGCTGGATCTTAATCGACGCGAGCCAAGCACCACTTGGCCGCACTGCGACAACCATTGCGCAGTACTTGGTCGGCAAATACAAGCCAACTTACACGCCGCACGTCGATGGAGGCGATTACGTTGTCGTCATCAACGCGGCTAAGGCTGTTGTGACTGGTAAAAAAGAGACAGACAAGATCTACTACCATCACAGTGGTTTCCCTGGTGGTATCAAAGACGCTCAGCTCAAGGAAGTGCGCGAAAACGCACCAGAGCGTATCATCACTGCTGCTGTGAAGGGTATGCTACCCAAGAACAAGCTTGCAGCAGACCGCTTGGCTCGTCTCCGCGTCTTTGCTGGCGAAGAGCACGCCCACACCGCACAGCAACCAGAGAAAGTAGAGGTACAATAAATGGCACAAGCAACATACGATTATGGTCTTGGCCGGCGCAAAAGCGCTACCGCCCGCGCTCGACTGGTCAAAGGCAAGGGGAATGTGACGATCAATGGCAAGTCGGCGCTTGACTACCTGTCGGGTAACAAAACACTGCTAGCTGAAGTGACTGACCCACTGGCCTTGGTTGGTAAGCAAAAAGAGTTTGATGTTACCGTCCTAGTGAAGGGTGGTGGCCTCAGCGGTCAGGTTGATGCTATCAAGATGGCGATCGCTAAAGCGATTACCGTTGGCGCACCAGACCTGCGCGGCACACTCAAGAAGGCTGAATTCTTGCGCCGCGACCCACGCGAAAAAGAGCGCAAAAAATACGGCTTGCGCAGCGCCCGCAAACGCGAGCAATACTCGAAGCGTTAAGCATTCTTGCCTGCTTCATAACATACCCTGTCAACATGGCAGGGTATTTGCTATAGTAAAATATTACTAAGGGTGGTGAGATAGAGTAGCTTCTAGACACTAGAAGTGTTACTACAGGTCCCTTATATGCATAATGTCACCATTCTTTTGCGGCTAACCTGCCAAAAATGATACAATATCACACTAGTATGTACGACAAACTCCACGAACTATTTGGCCTGGCGTATCCGCTGCATACCCAGGTATTTGGCGATTGGCACGACATATCTCGGCCGGTTATTGTCCTTATACACGGTATCGGGGTAAATCATAATATTTGGCAAGACGTGTTAAACCAGCTTGGCGACCAACCAGTCTTGGCAGTTGATTTGCTGGGCTTTGGTCAATCGCGCAAGCCTGCCTGGCCCGATTATACCCTGACCGATCATGCGCGTGCCCTACGCAAAACGATCCGTCACGCTGCACCACTGCGCCAGGTAATCTTATGTGGACACTCGCTTGGTACACTAGTCGCAATTGAATACACCAAGCTGTTTCCTCGCCGCGTCCAAAAACTTGTGCTGTGCTCACCACCGATCTATCTACCAAGTGATATCGCTAAGCGCCCACTACGCGAGGCGCTGCTCAAGACAATTGGTAAAGGATTTCTTAAGGCGATCAACGCATCACCAAAGCTTATCGGCGCAGTCAATCAATACAAACGGACGCAGAAGAATTTTCATGTCAGCCGCGAAGGGTTTTCGCCATACGCCAAGACGGCGCGCAATAGCATTTTACTCCAAACCTCGCTCGGTGATGCCTGTAATCTACCACCGCTACCGATAACGATTCTCTACGGCACACTCGATGCAGTGATGATACCAAAGCACTTCAAGGCAATCCAGCGCCAGCGTCGCAATGTCGTGATTGAGACAGCCATCACTGGCCACGAGATTCGCAAACGCTATGCCAAGCTTATTGCCAAACACCTCGAACAATAAGCTCGCTATTCCTATATAGTATGATACAGTGCTGCATACTACTACACCTTTCTTGAATATAATAAAGCTCCCTTCTACAGCAAGGGAGCTTTATTATCTATCAGAGAAGAAATTTTCTTGTGTGCTATGTTACCGCGTGTTGTTTTGGAAGTCACATAGCGTTGCCGATACGCTATTGTCGGTGCTCGACTCCACCACAACTTGCATGTTTGGATCACTTGATAGCTTCATCAGCGAATAGATCTGCCCATCTGGCATAGCAATCTCAAGGCTCCCTTTGTCGGCGACGAGATAGACGAAGTAGCGCTGGCGATTTTGCCAATTATTATATACTGCATACGCCTTCTCGTACTTATTTTTCGCTTCACCAGTGATCTTCGAGCTATTCCGCTTCACCTCGTAGGTGCCAGTCTCGGTGTTAAGGTCAACACTCACGCGACTGTCGTTTTGATTAATAAAGACTCGAACGTGGCCTTTCGTATTGGCCGTATTGTTTGCAAAGTGAAGACTAATCTCTTGCGAAGCTTTGCGATTGACTTTGAGTAATTCTTTGTGGTAACCATCAGGTGCCGTTTTCGACGTTCGGGCCGAGTGCTTTGTGCGGAGGCCGCTGGTGCGCGTGTTGTTATTAATCAAGCGCGACCGCACGACATACTTTCCATCCTTTTGGGTTATCGAGAGGGAATGGGTTGAGCTCATCGAGCCGATATGCTTCGCTTCTTGACCGTCATCCTTCAGAATCTGCCCTTGTGAATATTCCCAGTTACCCATCCAGCCAATACTCTTAACGCGTGTTGGGCTTTCTTGGTAGTAATTAGCGCCATAGTAGTCCGTTCCGTGGTCAAGCCGTTCTGGTTGCTGCTCGGCGACAAAATTACCATTGGCTTCGAGGTGGCCAATCATGTAGTAGCTGCCAGTTGTCGAACCATATTGATAGCCATTAGCCCCAAAGAGCAGCGCGTGCTTGGTAGTCTTTGTTTGTGGATCATAAAAACTCTTAAGGTTAGGGCACTCAATAAGGCCAAGATCTTTGCCGTCAAGCGTGCTACCGTTGAGCATGGTTGCGCCCTGGTATTCCCACTTTTTTCCGTCAGTACTTGAGTAGATACCAACCTTATCGCCCTCAGCCAGATACATCATTAGCTTCTTGGTAGATTCATTGTACCAGACGTGTGGGTCGCGGAAGTTCTGCTCTTTGGACTCTGCCTTCATGACTGGCTGGCTGTGATTATACGGGTGGTAGGTGCGGCCATCATCGAGTGAATATGCCGCATATTGGTGTTGGCCGGTCTCAGTATAGCTCGTAAAGTAGGCAATTATTGCCGTTTTGGGCAAGTCACGGAAAAATCCATTACTATTCCGATACACCGAACCCGAGGCAACTGCCGACCAGCCGTTAACAAACTTAGGAATCGCCACGCCAAGATCTTCAAAGTGCTCCCAATCCTTGGTGCGAATATGGTACCACTCGGTGCCATCGTTGCTCGACTTATAGTTTTTATTGAGCAGATAGTAGAGGTGGTAGTAGTCATCTGTTCCTTTGAAGATTGTCTGGATGTCATTCATGAAGCCTTTTGGCGTATTGTAGTGGTTTGATTGCTGGAATCCATCGGTATTGGTGTTGGTAGCAATGTTAGATAGATTGCTATTGCGAGAATTCTGAGCGGATCGCGCATAAATATAGCTTGACCCCACGCTCAGTAGCGCAAAGCCTGCCACCAGCGCAACAAGAGTATATTTTGTCGTATTTTTTTTCGTTTTGATGGTTTTTAGCATGGTGCTCCTTAGATTTTTCTTGACATTAGCAAATCGATACACAGTACATTATGAGTGTCGTTCGTGGTGTTCTCCCGTCGTCTTTCTTAACTCCTCTCGTCTCGATTGCTCGAAACGAATCCTTACTATCTAGCTAACCAGAAATGCTACTCTATGTCAATGATATCGTTTCGTATAGTACCTCATATACTGCGTGTTTTGATCTCTTATTCAAACTCGCCACCGAAAATGCTATACTACGTATATGTCCAAAGAAGTTATCCTCACCGGAATTCGTAGCAATGAAGAGCCGACACTTGGCAATTATCTTGGTGCCTTTGTGCCAATGGTACAGCTGCAGCAGCACTACGCTGGGCACTACCAGCTCAATATGTTTGTGCCTGACCTCCACAGCTTTACTACACCGATCGACCACAAAACACTCTACGAGAATACGCTAACCAACCTCAAGTACTTCATCGCAGCAGGGCTCGACATCACCGACGAGCATACATTTCTCTACCGGCAGAGCTTCATCCCAGCACACAGTGAACTCACATGGATCTTGGATTGCTTTACTGGCTTTGGCGAGATGAGCCGGATGACGCAGTTTAAAGAAAAATCAGCTGATACCAACAATAATGTCACCGTTGGACTTTTCAATTACCCTGTCCTGATGGCAGCTGATATCCTTCTTTACAACGCCCGATGGGTACCAGTCGGTGAGGATCAGTTCCAGCACTTGGAGATTACCCGAGATATTGCACTGCGCATGAATCGTAAATTTGGCGAGCTCTTTACTATTCCAGAGCCAACTGCCAAGCAAACCGCCTTCATCCAGCGCGACACCGGCCTACGCATCCGCAGCCTGACAAACCCAGAAAAGAAGATGAGTAAGAGTTCTAACGACCAAAAGTCCAAGATCAACCTCGCCGATACCCCCGCCCAAGCGCGCAAAAAGATCATGGCTGCCACGACAGATTCGCTTGGCGTTATCAACTTCGACTGGCAGCGTCAGCCGGGTATTACCAATCTACTTCAACTGCTTGCAATCTTAACCGACCGCCCGCAAGCTGAGGTAAATGCCGAGTGGGTAGGGCAGACCCAATATGGTCCACTCAAGCGTGCGGTGGCCGAGGCAGTAGCTGCTTTCCTCACTGATTTTCAAACGCGGCTCGCGAACATTTCCAACGAGACACTGCTTGCTACTCTCGAGCGCTCTGAGCGAGCGATGAATGAGGTCGCCAACACCACGCTCCTCCGCGTACAAAAGGCGGTTGGCCTGCGGAGTACATCATGAGTAGAGCGCGAGATGGAGTCATTGTATGAAAATCACATCAAGCGACCTCCTTGCTATCTTACGCCAGTTTCGTCAAGCAACTGACGATAATGTCCCGCGTCACATCGACCAAATCGCCAGTAGCCACCCACAGCCTATCAACCAGCTGGTGCGCTTTCGCTTCGACCGCCGGCAATACTTTCTGCTCATCGACGACACAGCAGAGGATCATGCATCCTACATCATGCAGCAGATCTACACCGCAAAAAGTGATGCAACAGGGGAAATTCTCTCCAACCCACTCAGCGACATCACGACCTACGGCCTACCATTCAAAGGTAAAGACGTTTACCTCTTCCAGCAGCAGCGCACCACCCAGCGCCTTGATAGCCTACTTGCGGCTCGCTACCCCGAGACCAGTCGCTCCACCTGGCAAAAGCATATCAAAGCTGGCCACGTCGCTGTCAACGATAGAGTCGTCTGCCAGCCACGCCAACTGGTAGCAGAGACTGACAGTATCGCCATCAACCTACCTGACGCGGCCGACCATAGCGACAAAACCCTCCCTATCCTCTACATTGATGATGATGTGATCGTTATCAATAAGCCAGCCGGTATCCTGACGCACAGTAAGGGTGCGCTCAATGATGAGTTTACGGTAGCAGACTTCTTCCGGCGCTATACCTCTGTGGGGCTGGAGACGAATCGGCCCGGGATTGTCCATCGGCTCGACCGCGATACCAGTGGGGTGATGATTGGTGCACGCACACCCGAGGCATTTCAACGGCTTAAGAAGCAATTCGCCGAGCGCCACGCTAAAAAGACGTACTTGGCCATTGTGGCAGGGCAACCCCGTCAGCAGCAAGCCAAGATCGATGTCCCGCTGGGGCGCAACCCAGCCGCACCAAGCACCTTCCGAGCCGACCCGCGTGGCAAATCTGCCCAAACAATCTACAAAGTACTCGCCGCGCAGCCCAGTATGAGCCTGCTCGCTCTGCGCCCCCGTACTGGCCGGACACATCAGCTGCGTGTCCATCTGGCCTATATTGGCACGCCGATTGTTGGTGATCGCGTCTATGGATCAGCAGGGGAGCGCCTCCTCCTGCACGCCTACCAGCTCGAAATCACGACTCGTGCTGGTGTACGCCAAACCTTTGTTGCACCGCCTCCAGCCGCCTTTATGGCACTCTTTCCTGAGGGAGCTGATGCCATCGCTCGTTTATAACCCCCGCACCGAGCAGCGCCTTAGGCAGCTTGCGCAGCAGCCACCACAGTCATTGCTTCTTGTTGGTGCGCCTGGGCTTGGGCTTATGACTGCAGCACGGCAGGTTGCGAGCCGCACCGCACTTATCCTCCAGCCCCACACCAGCCAGGGACACGCCGACCAGCAGCGCGGGACAATTCGCGTTGATGACATCCGCTCGCTTCATACACTCACTCAGGGCAAGGCAACAGCTCGGCAATTTGTCATTATCGACGACGCCGACCGAATGACGCCTGCTGCCCAAAATGCCTTTCTCAAGCTACTCGAAGAGCCGCCCCACGCGCTTCATCTCATTCTCACCAGCCACCAACCCCAACGCTTGCTGGCAACAATTCGCTCACGCGTCCAGACCGTCCGTATCATCCCACCTCAGCAAACCCAAACAGCTGCTCAGCTTGGCCAGCTTGGTATTATTGACCCGACGCGCCGTGCTCAATTGCAGTTCATTGCTCAGCAGCAACCTGCGACGATCGCACGCTTGGCTGCCAATAGCGAGGAATTCCGCATCATTGCCCAGACAATGACCGACGCACGCCAGTACATTACTGGTACTACCCGCCAACGCATTGTGATTGGGCAGCGCTATAGCCACGATCGGGCTCGTGCATTGCTCTTACTTGAGTGTGTGTTACATATTATATGGCATACACTTCGGACGCAACCATCGCGGCAGCTGCTTACCCAGGCAGAACATATCGCACGCGCACACGAGCGCATTACTGCCAATGCCAGCGTGCGGATTCAGCTGCTGGCATGTGGTATACTATAACTATGTATGGATTATTATTGGTAGCCTGCGCTGGTGCCTTTGCCCTGTGGCAGCAGCAATCAGTTGCCGAGACCACCTCACAATTACCAATGCGCCTCTCGGGCAAGCTTGATCGCCTGTGGGAGGTAGCTCAGGAATCACTCCGTGATCGTCGTTATCTCCGCGCCGAGAAGGCACTGCTCACGATCCTGCGGGTAGATGAGCGTAATGCAACCGCATATAATCGTCTCGGTATTTTATACGCCAAGCAGAAGGCATTTGATGATGCGATTGAGTGTTTTGAGATCGCCCAAAGCCTCGAGCCAAGTGCGTCAAGCCTACACAACGTTGGCCTCATCTACTACGAAACCAAGCGCTACGACAAAGCCGCACTCGCCTTTGAGCAAGCGCTGGCCATGGAAGACAAGCTGGCTGCGCGGCATATCGCCTACGCCAAGGTGCAAGAAAAGCTCGGCCATAATAAGAAAATGCTGGAGTCACTCGAGCGCGCTGCCAAGTTAGAACCTGGCACCCAAACATATCAGCTCCTGGCCGAAGGCTACGAGCGCGCTGGCAACCACAAAAAAGCCCAGCACATTCGAGCCAAGATGCAGCCCCAGCCTACCTCTGCGCAATCGCCACAACACCACCGAGCACAACCAGAGCCTCGCCAGCAACCCCAGCAACGCATTACTGTGCCGTCTCAGCAGGTAGAGCAACAACCTTCAACGGCGTATTACCATCCACCGGCTGCATTGCCTGCTCCAGCAGCGCCAGCGTATACTCAAGCACCTCCTCAGCCGCAGCCAAATGCTGCATACAGTCGACAGTCCGCTGCCGTTCATCCACCAGCACGAGCCCCAATGCCCGCCAATCGCATCCAGCGCAGCGCGCCACGCCGCATTACGATGTAGCGCCAGCGGTATAAGGTATGATAAAGGCTAAGTACAATCCAATAGGGCAGCAACATGTATGCTGCCTTATTTATATTCTCAGGGCAAGGGGTTCTCGCTGCGTAAGCCTGATATATCACTATACTCACTACACATACACACAATTACCACGCTTTCAGCATTGTTCTTACGACAGCCAATACAAAGAGTGGAATAAGCTCCTACCAATTTACAGCTACTACGTAACTGCAAAAACAAAAAAGACCTCCCTTAAGAAAGTCTTCGCTATATACGCATGGAGCCGCTTTACGGATTCGAACCGTAGACCTACTGTTTACAAAACAGTTGCTCTGACCAGCTGAGCTAAAGCGGCAGGAATGGTACCGGAGGTAGGACTCGAACCTACGAAGCTAAAAAGCGGGAGATTTACAGTCTCCTGTCATTGCCACTAGACGACTCCGGCAAATAAAATGAACTAACTGTGAATTAGTATAGCAAATTTTTTGCCAATGTCAAAGTGCGAATTCCTACATTCAACGATTTTCGCTTTTTGGGCTTACGCATAACACCATAGTTGCACCAGAAAACACATAAATCGCAGCTCTTTCTCTGTTATTATCACATATTTTGTTTTATACTATCATCCATGACTCACGAAAAACACTTCAACCATGTCCTGGTCACTGCACTATTTACTGACAATGAACCACAACGTACGTCCGAACTCTATCGAAATCACGACTATCCGATCTACGAGCACAAGCTGCAAGCATACCCACGTATGCCGCTCTTTCCCTCAATGGTCGTGCGTGAAAAATCAGAAGGAGACACAACGAAACGTGATGGGATTACAAAATATATCAAAGCTCTATCGGAGAAGTTTGAGCCGTTTACTGTACAACTCGGTGGTGAGGTAGAGATTGGCGGGTCAGTCGGTGATTCACAACGAGTTAGAGAAGTTATGCCGAGCAAAGAAGTATTGCGCCTCCGATATGAAATTGGGTATATAGCCAGAAGATTATCAGTTGTATACGACGCCCGTAGTATGCGTGGTCTCGATACCATGGCATATGTTCAGCGCGGCACTACCGACGCGATATTGCCTGGCGTACAAGAGATGGAAGTAGCCGCTATCAGTGTGATTACAACTCACTCTGATGATAAAAACACACCAACGAAGGTGATCACCCGCTGCGACTATCCACTTGGTCAACAGCCCGACGCCACCGAATTATCAAACGAATTATTTAGCGAGGGTCTGAGTCATTACTTTATGGGTGACGGTACATCCGATGGTCTCACTGAATATTCTGAGCACACGATACCAGGTCAATCACGCGGTCGTCATTGCGCACCAGATAGAGAAGGTCGCGTATACCGGCTACCACGTCACCGCCGGCCAGTCTAAGCTCGTTGCTGATAGTGCGCGGCAGGGAATGGCGCTTCTTGTCACATAATTTCAACAAGCGAAAAACATCCCCACTCATAGACTAACAATAAAGATCACCCCAACAATGGGGTGATCAACAAATTCAGCCATGGAGCCACGATCGGGGCTTGAACCCGAGACCTCATCCTTACCATGGATGCGCTCTACCAACTGAGCTATCGCGGCATTACTTGGTATTCTACCATACGAGGTACGTACCAGCAAGCCTTACTGCTTTGGTTCTTGATGCGCTCGTTTTGCCAGCACACTCACCCCTTACTCTTCGCTGCTTCGTCTATAGAGCGTCGAGGTTATACCAGTGGTCAGCCTATCTCATATAGCATCTATAACTTAGCTTTTTGCGCCATACTCAATGCCGCAATTGGGGAGGTTATGATACGTCTAATACATAATTCTCTTAGAATCCATTGACAAATAGGGGTATTCGTGGCTACAATACATATTGTCTATCGTTCGAGCGATCTCTTGTCGATAGAGTGTTTGTACGATAAAGTTTCGTGTTAGAATAAGGATAACCATTAAATAAAGAGGAGTCTATGGCAATGGCTGGTTTTATACAGTGTATGGAAGTAATCGACAGGTATCGTTGGTGGATTGGAGGGGTGATATTCCTCATGATTGCCCTGAGTTGGTGGCTCCGCATAGTAAGTGCTCGCAAGAACAAAACCTACACTGCAACCCTCCGCAAAAAATACGCAGTCTTAGTCGTTGCCGAGGATGAAGACCCAGAAGTCTTCGAGAGCTGCCTGGCTAGCATCAAAGAGCATAGCAAGCCAACGCAGCTACTCGTCTCGATTAACAACGCTTCGCACGCCCACCAATCTCTCCGAGCAATCGCCAAAGAATATGCAACAACGGTAGTCGAGCAGCCTGAGATGATGAGCTATGATGCGCAGCTTGCCTCGCTGATCGAAAAAGTGCGGCGTGTAAGCCTTGTGCTTGTTACAACCCCACGTGCGCGCTGGACACCATCGACAATTAACCTCCTCTTACCCTTTGCGGAGCCAACCATTGGGCTCGTTAGTGGCCGCCAACAATACACTGGTGGAGCAACGCTCTCTCAGCGGATCGGCAGTTGGCTCCTTGATATGCAGCAGCGTGTTATTTTGCCCATGCAGAGCCGCCATGGCCAGGCTTATGCCATAACGAGCGACACCTTTGCTATTCGGCTTGAGCTGCTCAAGCACGTTACCCAGGGCAGTGCAGAAGCACAGCCATGTGCCGCGCATCATCCATCAAGCATCGCGCTGTCTCTGCCTGCACAATACCACGCAGCCTACCAGCACAGTGCTCTCACGCAGATTAACCACCCAGCAGAACTCTACCGGATTGCAAGCAACTATACCCAGCTGAGTCGCGCCGCCTATTGGCAACTCTGGCATCAGCACGCACGTATCTGGCAAGCAGGTCTACTTGTCTGGCTTACGCACATTGGCTTTTGCTTTGCGAGCTTGCTCTATCTTGGGGCACTGATCGTGCTTAGTAGCACGCTCGTCAACAACCTATACAGCACTCTGACTGGGACAGCGACTACTGCAACGCTCTGGAGCAGTGTAACGATCCTTGGCCTCGTGCTTGGCTGGCTTATATGGCAGGCCGTGCGCAATATTCCACACCTTAAGCATCACCCACGCGACCTATGGCTCCTGCCACTCTATCTCCCGATCGCTGGGAGTCTTGCACTGACGAGCAAACTATGGGCGCTCGTTACCCTTACTCGCCATCACGCACCCGCTCCATCAAGCGCACTCCGTCAATATGCAACTGGTCTCGCGGCAATTATCCTGCTACTCATTACGGTACCGCTCGCATATGTCGTGGCAATGATCCCCGCTCAGCAACCACAAGAAGCTCCGCACCGCCCTGCGCAAACCGCTCCACAGCCGCAGCAGCAACGTGATAATCGCGGCAGTACAGGCAAGAAGCAAGCTAACCGCCCAGCGACTACCTCTAGTCAATCGCAAGCGCAGCACACTCCAGCTCATTCTAAGAAGAAGAACCAAGCTACCACATCAGAGCAAAAGCCAATCATACTGACTGCCCAAGATGGCGACTCACAGTCGCTTTTGGCGCGGCGCTTCATCAAGAGTCATCATCAAGCTCAGCAGCTTAATCCTGCGCAGGCTGCATATGCCGAGAATCGCTTGGTAGCCTTGATGGGGCAGCGTGATGACATTGACAGCGGCGAGACCTTTACGGTGAGTAGTTCACAGCTTGCTACGGTCGTCACCGAGGCCCAAGCGCTCAGTGCTGACGAGCAGGCTAACTGGGCAGCCTACGCTGCTACCGAATAGCAAATTCTCATCGCCACTAGCATTACACCGTGGGCTATGCTATAATCAACCAAGATGTTTTATAAAATCTAACGAGTAAAGAAATGGCAAAGAAGAACAATACCAAGCGAAAGATTATTGCTCTTGTGAGCAACCTCACCAAACACCGCACCTACGTAACACGTAAGAACACGATGAATACTCCGGATAAGCTTGTTCTGCGCAAGTATGACCCAATCGCTCGCCGGCACGCTACCTACACTGAGACGAAGAAATCGCTCGGCCGTAACGAGGTTAAGCCACGCAAAGGCTAGTCTTATCGCAATAATAATCAAAACAGCATTCAGTCACGAATGCTGTTTTTGTGGTAGCGATCAATTGCAAGAGTTAGTATAGCGACCGATGCGGTTCTATGATCGATTGTTTCCATGTTACTATCTAAGTCTCTGTTTTGCATCAATTTTTTACTCACTATTTTATTTGGGTGACGTTCCTAAATGGTTGCCACTAAACCTAGTAAATTCTTAATCATTCGCGTAGACGGCCGCGTTTTGAGCAGCATTAGCTCTTACTGTGTTTTTAAGAAAAGCAGAAGAGAGAAGGGGGTATGAAAAACTATCGTTCAGGTTTCAGTGCTCAAGACTATCTATGGCGATAACCCTGGTGAATAGTGGTATGGCGCTCAGCTTGCGCAGCGGCAAGCTGCTCGGCAAACACGTCAAATGTCGCTGCCAGCCAGAGACCATCAGACACCATCCGGTCAAGCAGCTCCATCGTCGGCGTTGCCATAGCAGCATAGATATAGAGGACACCGCTCGAGATCTCAATACTGAGATCATCAAAATGCGATACTATCACCGATGCTACATCAGGGGTGAGGTAGCGTTCTATCTCGACTGCTCGCCCGAGCTCACCATACACCGTATATTTCTGCATAAATTCTTCTGGTTGCGGCCCAAACATCCCGAGCCGGAGTGGTTGCAATTTGTAACTCGGGTAGCTGGCAATCTTGCCTTGTCGGCCAATAAACATATACGGTACATCACGGCGCGTATACATATCTACCGCGGCTATTAGCCACCGTTGAGGCGAAGGCTTGGGGCTATTGGCAATACGCACCATATCTCGCCGCGACACAAGTGTGACATTATAACCGCGAATATTACCCACGCTATAGTGCCTATCGCGATGGGTCGTCGACATAGTGTAGCCGCGGATTGGGTGGTAGTCGTCATCTCGCGGGTTGATCGTTCCGAAATAAATTAAGCCAGCTTGCTCGGCAAACTGCTGCACTATCTTGCGCGCAGCCGAACGCTCCGCAAAAGCTGCTGGCGAAACCTGCCGTACGACACGCTTAACGCGGTGGGTGATAGCATCATGGGCTGACATAACTCCAGTATATCACTCCTTTAGGCAAAAAATACCTCCGTCGGGGAGGTTGAATACTATTGTGGCAGGGGCATGAGGAATCGAACCTCAATCTACGGTTTTGGAGACCGTTATACTAGCCGTTGTACTATGCCCCTCTGTACTATCTCCAGTATATCAAATCTATAGCCAAACCGGAAGAACTTTATATGGTAAAGCGAATATTGATTTGGTTTATGCTAAAAATCCCTCACGCCACGCGGAGTCTGCTATAATAAAATACATGCAACCAACGCCTCCAGTTCGGCCCTTTGCAATACTCATGGTTGGCTTGCCCGGTAGCGGCAAGACATTTTTTGCCGCTCAGTTTGCCAAGGCCTTTGGCTCACCCTTTATTGATATTAACGAGCTCTCGGGCTACTGCCAAGACGATGCAGCCGCAGCAGTAGTAGGGAAGACATTTTTGCAAGAGATTGCTAAAACCAAGCAGCCCTTCATATACGAGGGTGATAGCAACACCCGGGCTCGCCGAAGTGAGTTCGTCCGCTGGGCACGGAGTGAAGGGTATCGACCAGTGATTATTTGGGTCCAAACGGATGTAACGACAGCCCGAAGCCGAAGTGTCAAGAATCAGCGGCTCTCACGTGAAGCGTTTGATTACTATGTGCGGCGCTTTAGTGAGCCCACCGCTGGCGAGCTCTATTTTGTCATCAGCGGCAAACACCCGTATTCATCGCAGTCTCATGCCGCCCTCACCTTCTTGAAGCAAATCGATCAACAAACTGAGGACGAAGCCCTGCCGAGCAAAGCACCAGCCACAGCTCCACCAGCAGCAAAACAGCGCACTCAAGTGCCACCACCGGCACCAACCAGCCACCCAGTGCGTGCTATGTCGAGTAGTGCTCCACGGCGAGGGCAAATTCGCTCCACACGCACACGCTACATTGTGCAATAAAATAACATCTTGGTTAAAAGGAGGGAGGCTCTTATCTATGTCTTCGACGCTCCACGACGATGAGTTTGGTGATATCGCCATCAAGCGCAGTGCCAAAGCGCGCTCCATCACAATACGTCTCGCGCCAAATGGCCAACTCTGTGCCAACGCCCCGCGGTATGCACCACTCTTTCTCATCCGCCATAGCATTGCCACTCATCGCACGGCACTCCGCCAGCTCTTGCGCCAGCACGCTGTGCATATCTATCGAGATGGGGAGAAGATTGGCAAGCATCATGCGATTGCCATCATTCCTACGCAGATGGTCGCTCAACCCACGGTGCGCATTACGAGGCAAAAGCTGCTCGTCTCTCTTCCACCAAAACACACCATAGACGAGCCAGCCGTTCAGTGCGCTATCCGACGAGAAGTTGCGACCATCTTGCGCCGTGAGGCTAAAGCCTACCTACCGCAGCGCCTCCACGAGCTTGCTGCGCACACCAGCTCAACCTATCAGCGCATCCGATTTAGCCATGCGAGCACTCGATGGGGGAGCTGCAGTAGCACAGGCACAATTAGCCTTAATATTGCGCTCATGAAACTCCCTGATGAGCTGATTGATTATGTCTTGATCCACGAGCTCTGCCACACTCATCACATGAATCACTCGTCGGCCTTTTGGGGACTGGTGGAGCAGTATGACTCACACTATCGGCTACATCGGCAGCAGCTTAAGCACGAAACACCAATGATATAGCATCAGCAAATATTACACAAAACGCTTGTGCCTACCGTCATACTCCAGGTATACTAGAAGCGTGTCGCCATATGCTACCAATAGCCAAACCAGTACTGTTGTGCGCGTCAGCAGTGTTGTCTTTCCACTCTTGCTTTTTGCGTATAGCAAACTTCTCGGCCTTGATGCAATGCAGCGCATCCCTGGGGCAGGTGAGTGGT
The DNA here is from genome assembly GCA_963522835.1 of uncultured Candidatus Saccharibacteria bacterium. Lineage (GTDB taxonomy): Bacteria > Patescibacteriota > Saccharimonadia > Saccharimonadales > Saccharimonadaceae > Saccharimonas. The sequence goes on along the minus strand of CAUQZB010000001.1, from coordinate 5,883 downwards.
CTTTTTATGCGGCGGCCAGTGCTTGGCTTGCTCTTGGTCTCTACACCTGTTTCCGTCCGTCGCAGACGAATAAGCAGCGAGCCTGGCAGCTGGTCTTGTATCATGGTCTCGCTGCGAGCTATCTGCTTAGTATCTCTGGCGTAGCAGTGCCGTTTACCTGTGCATGGTCACTATTTATGCTGGCGGCTTTTGCTTATGCTGGCTTCTCTGGGTGGCTTCTGAGCGCACTTGTGCTGTTCATCACTGCAGCGCTTGATGCATTTTGGCTCACGCCACAGAGTATTGTTGATATTACCACAACAACACTGATGGCCTTTATGCTTGGAGTAGTCATTGTTGCCCTCGCATATCGCCACAACCTCTACCGCTCGGCATTACACACCAGTCGCGAGGCAATGACCCTACAGCACGATCGGCTCCTCACGATCATCAACAACCTGGCGACTGCTATTATCGCGACCGACCAGCAAGGCACTATCCAACTCTACAACGCTGCAACGCTTGATTTGCTTGACACCAACACAAGCCCGCATAGCAAGCCAATCGATACCATCCTGCCACTGCGCGATAGCGTCAAGCAACCAGTCTATCTGACCCAGCTGCTCCACGCTGCAACTGTTACGCAAACGCGCGATGATGTATGGATGGAAGTATCGGGTGAGATGCTCCGCCTGAGTATCATATTTTCTCCAATACGTGCACTCAATACAATGAGCGGTTCAAGCGATGGCTACGTCCTCATCCTGCGCGACATTACGAAGGAGAAGTCGCTTGAAGAAGAGCGCGATGAGTTTATCAGCGTGGTAAGCCATGAGCTTCGCACTCCTTTGACGGCAGCCGAAGGGGCGCTGAGTAATATCCAGCTCATGCTCCACCGGCGCGATATGCCACAGCACACACTCAAAGACCACCTCGATGCAGCCCACGAGCAAGTTGTGTTCTTGGCCAAGATGGTTAATGACCTCAGCACTCTTGCACAAGCCGAGCGTGGCGCTGCCGACATGCCAGAGCTACTTAATGTCCGTGCGCTCATGGACGACCTGTACCATCAATATCACTCCCAAGCCGCCAACAAGCAACTCACCCTCACACTCGAGACATCGCCGCGGTTGGGCTACGTCGTGGCGAGCTCACTATATGTGCGTGAACTCATCCAAAACTTCCTCTCCAACGCCCTTAAATATACCAAAGAAGGAGAGATCCACCTCAGTGCGCGCAAGAAGGGTAATCGCATTATCATCGCTGTGCGCGACACCGGTATTGGCATTAGCAAGAGCGACCAAGCACACATCCTCGAACGCTTCTGGCGCAGTGAAGACTACCGCACTCGCGAAACTGGCGGCACTGGCCTTGGCCTCTACATTGCCGCCAAGCTCGCTCGCAAGCTTGGCACACGCATCGAGTTTACCAGTCAGCTTAATCACGGCTCAACCTTCTTCTTCGCACTGCCAGCTGCACGACACGCAGCAACGGACGACAAGCATGAGGAATCCTAGCGGCACTCTCTAGAGAATCTTGACTTGGTGGATATTGTCTTAGTATCATCTATCTCCTGCTGAGCCATATAACGGTGGTAGTAATATGGATATTAATGCAGAAAATATAGTTTCGAGGCTTTCATCTCTTGACAACCCTCTCTATAGCGCGCTACACTAGAGCTTGACAGCCTGCAAAGACAGGCTATTAAATTTGGGGAGTATGCTGTGGCGAAACCAAGCAAAAAATCATCAACCAACCGCGTGACGCGCATCACAGCGCAAGACACCACGCCCACCAAAACCAAAACACCAAAAGAAAAGACAACCTCTGTGGCACCAACCAAAACCGAGGCCAAAAAACCAAAAGTAACTAAGCCAAAGCGTCAGCGCCGTGGCCCATTCTCGGCGATTCGCAATTACTTTGCTGGAGCCTGGTACGAGCTCCGTATGGTGCGCTGGCCCGATCGTGCAACGACATGGAAAATGTCTGGTGCACTACTTGGCTTTATTGCAGTGTTTAGTGCAACGCTCTTGCTGCTCGATGCTGCATTTAAATATCTATTTCAAATTATCCTGGGGAGGTAGACAATGACAAAAAAACGCTACGACAGCACACGGCAATGGTACGCTATCCACACCTACAGTGGCTACGAAGAGAAGGTAGCCGATAGCATCCGCCAGCGCATTCAGGCCGTTGATATGGCCGACAAAATATTCGATGCAATCGTCCCCAAGGAGAAGCAGATCCAGATCAAAAACGGCAAGCGCAAAGTCGTTGAGGTTAAGATCTTCCAAGGCTATGTCTTGGTCGAGATGAAGCTCACCGACGAGACATGGTACATTGTGCGCAACACACCTGGCGTGACGGGTTTTGTGGGGAGCGGCACCGAGCCAACCCCGGTAAGCGAGGCTGAGATCAAGAAGATCAAGAAGCGCATGGGCGTGGAAGACCCCAAGCATCAGATTGACTTTAGTGAAGGGGAAGTAGTCAGCATCATTGATGGGCCATTCAAAGACTTTGATGGCACAGTGAGCGAAATCGACACTACCAAGGGCAAGCTCAAGGTGATGGTGAGCATGTTTGGCCGCGACACGCCAGTTGAGCTTGATGCTCTACAGGTCAAGAAGGTGTAAGCCTCGCACGCGGTTTGCATTTGTATAGGCGATCCACTATAATAGCAACGTTACGCACTCAATACCAGTAGTAATTGAGTAAAAGGAAATATAATGGCAAAAAAAGTTATCGGCAACCTGAAGCTTCGCATTCCGGCTGGCCGTGCCACCGCTGGACCTCCTGTTGGTAGCACACTTGGTCAGTGGGGCTTGAATATGATGGACTTCATCAACCCATTCAACGACGCCACCAAGGCAGACATGGGCAAGGACGTCATCGTCCACATCCAAGTGTTTGAGGATCGCACCTTTGCATGGCGCAGCCTTGGCCAGCCCGTTGATGATATGATCCGTGCTGCGATCGGTATCAAGAAGGGTAGCAGCAAGCCACACAGCGACAAGGTTGGGACGATCACCCGAGCGCAGCTTGAGGAGATTGCTCAGGCAAAGATGGAGCAGCTCAACGCCATCAGTCTCGAAGGAGCCATCAAGACGGTGGCTGGCACTGCTCGCAGCATGGGTGTGGAAGTTACTGACTAATCCACTCGGCGCACATCAAAATACCTCTGCATACAGAGGTATTTTTGGTATAAATTGACATATTTTGCAATAGTGGTTTACAATAACAATATGCGTAAACTCCTCCTCGACAAAATCTCCATACCAATCCTTATTCTTGGCGTGTTCGTCGTTGCGGCGATTGGCTGGTGGCTATATAAGGGGACGATTGGTAGCTTCACAACGACGATCTTTTATGAGCGCTTTGATCACGATGCAATTCGCCATATGGATGTGAGCTATCAGTCGGGGTATGCGATAGACGGCTGGGATGGCAATAATGGTATGGTTATTGGCACCATCACCGACAAAGCGACGCGCGATCGTCTACTGAGCATGCAGCCTTTTACCGATTGCCCGCACGGTTGCTCAGGGTGGTATCATTATGGAGACAACCTCCCTCACCATGAGTCGGTATTTCGAGACACTGCTATCCTTGGTAATCACACTATTCCACCAAAGAAGTTTAGCGATCAGGCTCGAGCAGCCATCAGCAGCGACAACCGCTGCGTGGCACGCTATTCGTCGAGCCATCGCACCAACGACGTATTTTGTTTTTCACCAAGCAGCGGGGCGTTTGTCTATGAGTTTGCTGAAATGAGTGGAATGTAGATTAGATAGTATGCTGGCGTCAGTAAGAACGAGAGAAATACTGCGATATCTAAGGATATAACCGCCTTCAAATTAAGAAGCTATTATAACACAAGAGGAAAAATCATGAGCGCATCATCCACCCGCGTCCAGCAACCACAAAATATGCCAGTGCGTCGCACCAAGCAGATGGTATGGCTATGGCTCATTTTTGTCATTGTTGCGCTAATATCAGAGGCAATATCATATATAGTCAATTACCCTACAACTCCCTACACACGAATAGATCCAGTTTGGGCCGCGACCATAATCTTCGGTATGGATGCAGCCTGCTTTGCAGCTGGTGCGCTATGGCTTGGCCGTGGTAGGAGGCCTATTTCGCGCATCATCTATGGCTCAGCGGCGTTCTTAATGGGCGCATTTGCCTTCCAGGCTGGACGTGGATTCATTCCCGCCTCAATAACCATAGCACTGAGCTTCCTTGTCGCGACGCTTGCTACCATTCCTCGCTTTCACGTGCGGCATTACAAGCAGGTAGAGATAACGATGAGTGTATTGATTATCGTTGGCGCACTTGGGCTAGCATGGGCGTTTCGTATTATGAACCTGTATCACCCGCCTATGTAGATTTGTTAAAAGCAGCGATACAGTTACTGATAGACTGTCTTACTCTCTGGAAAAGCCCAAGAATGCCAAGCAAATAAAAATCTCACGTGCAAAATGCCTATAACATGAGAATAAGACATGAAACCGAAATGCTCGCCCTCTCCCTACTCCACTCAAAGCAATGGGAGGCGTGTTGGCGATATGTGATGGGCGTCGTTGACCTTACGGTAGTGCCGACGGGGTACAGCTCTTCACCACGGCGGATCAACCGCTACCTCCGTGCGCAGTTGCTGGAGGAGATGGTGGTGCTGCACCAGGCGGGGCAGACGGTGGCGCAGATTGCCACACGCTTCGGCTTCCACCGCACCACCGTGGCGCGGCACCTCAAGCAAGCAGGGGAGACACTCCGTACCAACCCAGCCGACCCTGAGTTCCAAGAGCAAGTGCGACAGGTCTACGCTGAGCTTGGCACAGTCAAGCACACCGCTCAGCGGTTGGGTGTCAGTAAGGATACTGTGCGGAAGGTGGTGCGGGGTGAATGAAGTAAATTTGAATGTAGCATGGGATTTGAATACCTCTAAACCCCATGAGCAATAAAAGCATATACAAAAGCACCATTCTGTGGTGCTACACAGATGACGCTATTGCCTGTCGCGAAGTCGACATTTCCGGTTGCATCAACTCCTGGTGGTGGCAAAGGTTGGGGATGCCTGCTGTCAATATCGATACATTGACCACTCTTAGCTTGGTTGAGAACAGATGGCGCCCTTATTCTTCCGGGCATGAACACATCTGAGGGGATTCCCAAAAACTGATACGCAAGGTCCAAGCCGTTATTGAGGGTGCTCGGTTCCGCTGCACCCTCCCCATTGTGGTCTCGGAACGTTCCCCATGCTGAACACTCAGCAGCCTTCTGCTTCTGGCAACTACGGAACGGCGCAGACGTCAATAACCTCTTCCGGATTGTAGGATTATCGATATAACCAACAATCATACCTCTAAACCAAGAGTCAATGCTGCGCCCATCGGTTTGTCCTGTGTGGTAGACGACTCGTACGTCGTTGTAACTCAAAACCGCATCGTCAACTCTTTTCTTAAAAACCGATACAATCGAGTTTGGGCGAGACTCCTCGAAGGGAGCATACCGAATGTATGCTAACGAGAGCGCTAATCCAGTGACAATAGAGAGACCAAGAAGAAAAGCCACAAACCAGCGCTTGCGGTATATGCGTACAGTATGAACTCCATGTTTCATCCAACCCATCGGTAATTCTATGTTACCACAGGCGTTAATTATAGATCAATATAATGAAGCGGGCCCACCAGTCAAGTGTGGGAGAAGTTCCTCAAACAACACTACCTGAGACCCTGTACGCGCCTGGCACGACGGATCGCTGGCCTAAGCCAAGCCACCAATGCCCGCCATAGTGTGCAATACGGCCGAGGCTGGAGGGTGAGATGACAGAGCGACAGGCCTTGGTCGGGCAAGCGTTAGATATTGCCCAGCACATGGCCACCGCCTACCGGCAGGCTCCTG